>NZ_JADCLF010000013.1:881597-890548 GCF_014982345.1 Enterobacter cloacae complex sp. P1B
TAAAGCCCACGGTTGTGTTGGTACGCCGGAGCGTACAATTTTAACAAAATCTGATTTCTTTAAGGCCAGATCGGATTACCCAGGTTTTTTTAGCTCTTTAGAAAGTATTTTTTTAACTCACACTATACTTTTTATCGGTTATAGTGTTAACGATCCTGAAATCCAATTAATATTGGAAAATAACATAATAACTTACCCAAGCGATAACCCACATTACGCCACCACGTCTAAAGGTATGCATAGAACAATGATTGCTGCCTTTAAAAAAACGAATAATATCGCGATGCTTGAATACAACCCCGAAGATGATCACATTGAATTAGTAGATAGTTTAATTGAATTATGCGGTCAGGTTGAGGAGCGAAGACAATTACAGGGCTAGTTGTAAGAGAGGGTATTTATTGCACCCTCTCCCCAAAACTAGTTTCTCATATTACACAATTTCCCATAAAACAATTTAATAGCTGGTTGCACTTCAGGTCTGTTTTATCTCCCCCCATCACTTCCTGACAACCAGCTTATGCCATCTCGCTTCAAGCTCCTTTCGGGCCGCTGCCTCACCATCAGGCGGGAACGAAAATCCCGCGCGGATGCCAAGGCAACCGTTCGAACAGCGGACCTCTGCCGAACCCCAGTTCATCCCGCGGCTGCGGACCCTCAGTGAAGGAGCCATGCCGCATTCAGGGCATTTCGGTAAATCAGACATTTCCCAACCCCTCCAGCAGATGCTTATGTCGGCGCAGCTCACGAACGGCACCCTGAAGACGCTGCAGGTTAGCCAGCTTCGCTTTCGTGCGTCGGATTTCGGTTGAGATATAACGCGATGACGGAATAATCAGATCATCCGGACGGCTGGCGAAAGCTGGGATATCTCCGATAATTTCTTCCAGGGTTTTGCTCTCCTGAGCAGGTGCGGCCTTGGCCTCCTCTGCTACGGGCTCCTGCTGCTCTGACTGTATTACCGGTTCCCCCGCCAGGCTCCAGGTGATGTTTTTCCCGTCCACATGGCGCAGGACCAGACCGTCCTTGCACATGGCACCCAGCGATGCATTCAGGGCTCGCGAACCTTTACCCAGCTTTTCTGCGACCTGATTAGCGGTCATGGCTCCTTGGCCCTGCATTGCTGACAGCACCCTTTCCACCAGCGGCGATGGCTGCTTGGGTCTGATACGTTTCGGCTTATGCTCTTTCGCGGTACCCACCGACCATGATCCATCGAAGAAATCGCACAACCCCTCTTCCTTCTGCTCGCGAAGCATTTTCAGTGCCTCTACGGGCTCTATATCCAGGCGGGCTGCTACATCGAGGTATGTTGCTTTACCCATTGCTTTCAGTGCGTCGATTACTGATTCCATAAATTTTCTCCTGTTCACATACGTTTTAATTTGGCTGCCTCTGCCTGCGCTTTTAGTAATTGCGCTGGGGTGGGTCCCGGCGCATGGCGTGGTGCGGCAATCTGTTTTCTAACCGGCGGGATCTGATGTCCGTCCGCCACATGTTTTTCCCACTTCGCCAGCTGCATAGCAGCAAGTGCTTCCAGTTCGCTCTGTGTCATTTGCCGTTCAACACCGGTCCGTCGCATTTCGGTACAAATCTGGTACAAAACCGGATGGCGCCATGGAAACTGTTCGGAGCTGTCATAGAGGTAAGACTCGTTACGCCAGCGCCTGTATTCCGCCATCACGTCAGCAGTTCTCAGCCCCAGAGAATTACCGCCGGTATCCGCCACCAGCGTCACAAATTCAGCCAAGTCTGGCGGCCAAGAATTTCCCGCTTTACAGCGCGCAACCATGGCATTACAGACGCTCGTCGTCTGGGCGCTGGTCAAACTCCCAATCTGCGCAATCCATAGGCCCGACGGGGCCGAGCCGTTTTTGGTCTCCCAGCGAGTGGAGTAAATTTCCAGCATCAGCTCCCAGAATTTCCACGCCTTCTCCTCGAACTCGTAGTTGCTCTGCACGTGCTGCGCGCGCTCGTTGTACAGCGGCGTTTGCTGTGGAATTTGGGTCCAGTCCTGCATGAGAATTACCTCGCGGTTTTGTTGGCTTTGTGTTCTGCAGGTGGAGAGCAAATTTCTGCTCCCACTGCGTCTGGTTGAATGCCTTGCCCTCAGAGATCCAGTAATCAACAAAGCAGGCATGGGCAGCACGTAAGTCCTCAGGTGTCAGGTTCGCAGGGACGGGGCGCCCCCAGAGGTTTGCCTGTCTGCGAAAGTCCGCAGATGGTTTCCACTCCTTGCTCATCGGAAATTTCCCCAACAACTGAGAGGCAGGGAAAAACGTGCCAGGCTGACCCGGGTATTCTGGAACTGGTCTTTCTCCGGCTGATCCAACTAGCTCCCCTCGCGCGTTATGTGTGGGGTTTAGATCTTTAGATTCCTCTGGGGGATTCCGTATCCCGTTTTTGGGATCGTTTGACGGAAAAAACGGGATCGTTTCACCGTTTTTAACAGCACCGTTTTTGGGTTCGTTTTCATAAACGCTACCGTTTTCGGTATCATTTGAACGAACCCGTTTTTGGTAATGTTCCCGTTTTTGGGTGTGTTCAGCATCTGCAATGCTTTCCTCCACCCCAATCAATCTGTAGACGGGAATTTGTTTTGTGCGTCCACGACGCTCTCCAGTATCTTGGATAAACCCTATAGCGATCAGATGTTGCAGGCTTGCCTGAACCGTCTTTTTGTCCAGCTCAGTAGCTTCCGACAGAGCGGCAATTGACGGGTATGTCGTAAAGTCAGCTCCGCACATATCGGCCAGCCAGGTCAGCACCGACTTTGCAGACGATCGCCCTGTTTTGGCCTTTTTGGCCCAACGCATGGCATCAAGACTCACTTTTCACCTCGGTGAACTTAATTTCAAACTCTCGGCGCCCTGTTTCACTGACGCCGGTGTGCCCCTCCCGCCGATATGACACGCGGAGCTGGGATGCACGTAAAACAGTCACCATGCGCCCGCGTTCGTCGCGGTACCGCTTCCCTGGAATGATTTCACCGCGGCGATCCACTGGCTCCTGAGCGGGTCGGTTATTCATCGCGTTTTTCATGCGCTCTGCCAGTGCGCTCGCTAATTCCTGAGAAGTACGCATAGTTGCCTCCAGAACGTTATGCAGCCCGATGGCTGTTCATGATTTGAACCTTTACGCCCACCAGCTGCGCCAGCGCGTCTATCGCTTCCAGAGTTTCACGCCTGATTACCGGTTGCGGTTTCCCGGTGAATACCGCGTTGGTGGCTTCGATACACTCTTTGTTAACCCTGGCAGCCCGGTAGAGCATGCAGTCTTTCTGCTCCAGCTCGTTATCAATGGCGGTGCGGATGGCATAGCTCAGGGCTTGCGCCTGCTTAAGGTAGTTAGGCGTATGGTTGCGGAATGCACGCTGAATAATTTGCTTGTTGTTGTGCAAGCGCCGCGCGTACTCGTCAGGGTCCGTCACGTTATCCAATGGCTGAAGCAGATCGCCAAAGTGATGCGGGGTTATAAGCTGCGTGACCGTCTTCCATCCCTTTTCCTGAGCCCAGGACTCCAGCTCACATGCTAGTTTTTTGATTTCCATCAGTCAGACTCCTTTGAATCTTTTGGGTTATCTTTGTGCTCATACAAAACTGAGTCGTACTTCAATGCACCACCCGTTATCTTTTCCAGTCGCGCGGCTCGTCGTTCAGGGACCAACTCCCCCCATTCACTGACAGAGGATCGAGCGATGTTGAGAGCTCTCGCCACATTGGCTTTTTTCCCAAAGTGTTTTATTACATCTTCGGTTTTCATTGGGTTCCCCTTGGTAAGTTTTCCTAACTTTATATGTTAGGGAAACAAGAGTCAATGCGCGTTAGGATTTCCGAACTATGAAAACGATCGGTCAGCGTATAAAAGAGCGACGCTCTGCCTTGAAATATACCCAGCGCAGCCTAGGTAAACAGGCTGGGGTTGCCCATGTCACAATCTCTCAGTGGGAACGTGATGAAACCTCACCGAGAGGCGATAACCTATTCAAACTAGCTGCAGCACTGAACGTAGAGCCGGGCTGGATTATTAAGGGTGATGAGGGGTATGAACCACCACCAGCCGAATCCTACAGATTGTTATCCCCACAGCAGCATCAGCTTTTAGAGCTCTTCGACAAGCTTCCTAATGCAGAGAAAGAACAACACATCATCAATTTGCGGGATAAGGTCAAGGACTATGATCAAACGTTCAATGACCTCATAAAAACCAAAAGCAAAGAAGAAATCCTGCAGATCCTCAAAAACCTCGACATCAAATAATTTTCACCCTCATAGGCCGCTCCAACAGCGGCCTTTTTGCGTTTTCCGCACCCCTTATGTTAGGTTTTGCGAAATTTATACTTGACGATTTGTTAGGTTTAAATAACAATCAGCGTTATCAAAACTTAACAGCAGTAATCAGTAAACGTTCCGCCTACCCGGCGATAAGGGTAAACAGAGCGAACAAGCAGGACGCCCATGAAGTAGCTGCCGGCGACATACGAAACACCGGATGAAATGGAAAGACAATCGCGCAGCAGGTTTACCGTTCCGCCAGTTTGGCGTTAAAGGCACACAGGAGTTAACCATGATCGATTTCGCACGCAAAAAAGCTGGCTGCCAAGCCGTTCGCTTAAATTTGTTTGAAGTTCTGGTTCGTAAGCTTTGCTACTTACTGGCCCAAAAAGGCAATCCAGAGCTAAAAGCATGAGCTCGTTCTTTGCCCTGATCGTTACCGTCTGTGCCCTCACCGGGGAATGCTCAGACATCATGCTCGGTGTATACAAAACCGAATCTGGCTGTGATGCAGCTGCCAAAGAGCAGCACATTAAAGGAGAGTGTTACCCGTACAAATCGGCTGACGACCAACAGCCAGCTTTCAAATTTTAATCGAGTTGTGACTAATGGCTGCTACCAGCCCCTAAAAGCACAAAACCCGCGCAAGGCGGGTTAAGTACCCGGTCAGCCGACCAAAGCTTTCCGGAATCGAGTTTTGACCAATGACCACTACCCAAGGCGGCAATCACTAGCTGCGGGTATCTTACAACCAAAATTAAGGACCCGATATGGAATTCTTTCATTTAATCAAGGCAACGCAGAAATCCGGCAAAGAAGATGCCGTTATCTGGTTCACGGCTAAATCAGAAGCACGAGCCAATTTGCAGCTGGATGTAGAGCTGGAAGATGCTGGCATTGAAACCGGCCGGGGCAAGGATTATAGCAAGCCTGTCCGTACCGATTTCCCTGTTTACAACGACCTGCCGGAAGAAAGCACAGTAGATTACACCTGGTGCAAACGCTACGAACTGCAGGACGATGGACGCACCTGGCTGCCAAAGGCTGGTGCTGGATCAACTGAAGCCGTGGACAACACTGCCGCACCGGAACCGACCGTTAAAGTCGAAAGTACCGTCGAGAGTGTTCCTCTTGAAAACCGCACTCCAGCGGTCCGTTTTGCCGTCCACATGACCAGCGAAAAATACCAGTCACATATCACTAAAGAGCAGCAGCTGGCTGCCAGCGAAATGTCACTGGATGAAGGCAATACCTATCTTCAGAACATGCTGCTGGCGAAGAACAACATCCCTGAAGTTGCCGAACTCAGCCTGTACGCTGAGTGGAAACTGGTTCAGGCGATTAAGCAGGTATTCGCGCCAGATGAAGCGCACGAAACTGAAGATATCGCTGCATTCATGGCTGACTGGGCTAAAGCAGATGCCAGCGTTCACAACCAATTAGTTGAAGACTGGCGCAGTGGCAAATTTACCCCTCTGAAATCTGAAAGCACCAGTGACACCGGGGTTATAGCAGGTCAGGGTCTTGAAGCTGATAACGGTATCCAGATTGACAAGAATGATGACGAAACCACACGTTATCCAGTCGTTCGCATGCCCTTCCGCAAGCAGGTACTCGCCCAGTTCACCTGCGACGAACTGCGCCACCACTTAACCCGCGAAGAATACGAAGGTATCAGCGCGCTGGAGATGGACACTGACAATAGCTATGTCCAGAACCTGCTGCTGGCGGCAGAAAACTGCGAACAGGTTAAGGGTTACGACACCAAAGACCTGTGGCGCTATACCGACGCCATTCGCAAAGTGTTCAGCCAGGAAAAGCGTCACGAACTCGCTTTGGTTCTCCGATTCACCAGAATCTGGGCGGCGACTGATTACATTGACCGCGGCCTGCTGGTAAAAGAATGGGCCAAAGGCAATCGCGTTGCAGAAATACAGCGTACTGAAAGCGGTACGAATGCTGGCGGAGGCAACAAGACCGACAGAAACCCTGACCTTAAACATGATCTCGACACTCTCGATTTAGAGATTGCGCTGGCCACGTTACCAATGGATTTCAACATTTACGATATCCCTGGTGGTGTTTTCCGTCGGGCTAAAGAGATTGTTAGTAAGAAAGAAAGTCCGTTCAAGGAATGGTCTAAAGCCCTTCGTGCAACCCCGGGAGTTTTGGATTACTCGCGTGCGGCTATCTTTGCACTTATCCGTAGCGCTCACCCAGAACATTATCTGTATCCGGCACGTCTCAGCGGATTCATTAACGCGAACCTGACTGAAAGCGATCATTCTGCACCATCAGACGAAACTCTTGTTGCGGCACGCCATAACCCGGAGGTGAGCTGGACAAACGAGATAGTGACTGATTCTGCTTTTGAAACTGGCGGCCAGAATGAAGGTGCGCAAGTCGACGGCGGCACGCTGCCGGTTCTCGAAAAAGTTGGTAATGGTCTTTTTTCTATTGAAGGGCTGGCCACCAGCAACGCTGTAAATGTCCAACAAAATACCGCGGCGGAGTACGTTGATAATGTGCAGATGGAAGAAACTGGCAATGATGAAACCCCGGACGGTGCTGCGTTATCAGAAGGCACGGAAGAAACTATCTCAGGCGCAAGCACTACTGAGACTTATAGCAGCACAACTGCCATAAATAATGATTCCGGTCATCATAATTATACCGACCCTGAAATGCTCTATACACACCTTATGATCGACATTGAAGCTTTTGGTAAAAAAGCTGATTCACCAGTCGTATCTATCGGGGCCGTGTTCTTTGATCCATCTACTGGTAATACCGGATCGGAATTTTACAAAGTTATTAGCCTGGAATCAGCCATGGCCAGCGGCGGAGTTCCGGATGCATCTACCATTATCTTCTGGCTAAAAGCTTCGCCCGAAGCGCGCTCTGAGTTGGTAATGGATGACGCTATTCCGCTCGATGATGCATTACTGCAGCTAAATGAGTTTATAGGCGAGAATGCGGTTAACGGCCCTGATTCTGTTCAGGTCTGGGGTAATGGTGCCACTTATGACAATGTCCTGCTTGAGGCATCTTATGACCGTACGGGGATCCCCTGCCCATGGAAATTCTGGAATAACCGGGATGTAAGAACCATTGTCGAGTTGGGTAAAGCCGTTGGCTGCAAGCCTCGCTATGAGATCCCATTTGAGGGAGAACCTCACAAGGCTATTTCGGATGCTCTTCATCAGGTCAAATACGTGTCAGCAATCTGGCAGCGTCTGACTGAACACTGATTTTTTAATATCAGAAAATGGCCCTGATATGGGCCATTATGAGGTAAATCACATGCTTCAAATGCTGACTTTAGAAGAATGGGCTGCGGAAAAATACCGGAGTAATCCTCCAAGTCTGAATACTTTACGCCGATACGCCAAAGAGAGCATGTTCACTCCCCCGGCCACCAAAGAAGGAAGATACTGGCGGGTAAGAGAAGATGCCGAGATTACAGGTAATTTAACCCAGCCCGTTATTAAAAAATCTGATTCTCCTATGCTTCAAAGGATACTGTCTGATGGCTGCTCGACCACGTAAAAACAACGTCAAGATACCTAATCTCTATCCGCTATACAGTCGGAAGGTAAATAAAATCTACTGGCGTTATAAGCATCCTGTTACTGGTAAATTTCACAGCCTCGGAACTAACGAGGCTGAAGCAACAGCAATAGCAATCGAAGCTAATGAGCGACTAGCTGAACAGCGCACCAGGCAGGTTTTGGCTCTCAGTGACAAGATCGCCACCAGCAAAGGAAAGGCGATAACAACAAATACGTGGTTAGATCGTTATTGGAAAATTCAGGATGAAAGACTGGAGAATGGTGATATCAAGCCGAACACTCATAAACAAAAGGCTAAACCAGTAGCCCTACTTCGTGAGAGCGTGGGAATGAAATTGATTTCATCCGTCGATGTTCGGGATGTTGCCCAGATACTGGAGTCCTATGTTGCAGAAGGTCAACCGAGGATGGCCCAAGTAATCCGCTCTGTTTTGATCGATGTATTCAAGGAAGCCCAGCATTATGGCGAGGTACCGCCGGGTTATAACCCGGCTCTTGCTACAAAACAACCGCGCCGGCGAGTTACCCGACAACGTCTAAACCTCGACGAATGGCAAAAGATTTTCGCGATAGCTGATGCCCAACATCAATACATGGGCAATGCAATGCTATTGGCTCTCGTTACTGGTCAACGCCTTGGGGATATTTCCAACATGAAGTTTTGCGATATTTGGGATGACCATCTGCATGTCGTTCAGGAGAAAACAGGGAGCAAGCTAGCGCTCCCTCTATCCCTAAGGCTTAACGCGATTGACTGGAGTTTGAGGGATGTAGTTGCACGTTGCCGTGACTATGCAGTGAGTCCATACCTAATCCACTTTTTTCGGGCAACCTCAATGGCAGAACGAGGTGCCCAGGTAAAGTCGAACACAATAACAATGAACTTCAGTAAGGCTCGTGATAAATCAGACATAAATTGGGGGGATGGCACGCCAGCTACTTTCCATGAACAACGCTCGTTAGCGGAAAGACTATATGAGATTCAAGGGATAGATACTCAGAAGTTGCTAGGTCATAAGTCACCGAATCAAACGGCTCGATATCATGATGATCGGGGTAAAGATTGGATAAAAATATTTATATAAAGGAGTATACACTCCTTTAT
>NZ_JADCLF010000014.1:0-195705 GCF_014982345.1 Enterobacter cloacae complex sp. P1B
GCCGGACGGCGTCTGGTGGTAAGGAATGACCTCATAGCCGCTGAACGGCTGATGCTGCGTGGCGGCGTCAGTCAGCACCAGGGTGTGCTTGTCCGCATCGTGGCTGAAGTGATACGCAATCCCCTCCAGCTCCATCAGGCGGCTGATGAAGTCCAGGCTCGACTCCTGATACTGCACGCAGTAGTCCCAGACCCGGTAGCTGCCGGTGAGTTTATCCTCAACGTTGACCTGATGCTCGCCCAGCAGGGTTTTCACAATCTGCGGCACAGTCTGGCCCTGGAAAATACGCAGGTTGCGGTCGCGCTTCATCGGCCACAGGTCCGGCTCCACCGTCAGCTGGTACACCGCATAGCGCGTGCCCGTCAGCTCAACGGCGCTCACCGCCACGCGGGTAATCTTGCCGTTAATATAGCGGGACGTCAGCAGGCTCTGCGTCGGGATGGTCACCGTGACCGGCTGGCCCAGCAGCTTACTGCGGTCAATGCGCGCGTCCGTGCCGAGTACGGTCAGCGTCAGCGCGAACGACTCGGACATCGCCTCGCGGCCCGTCAGTTTCCAGAACAGAAGCCCCTCCACCGGGAGCTGAACGGTAATTCGGTTGAGCATAATCTTTATTCCATTTAGCTTATGCGATGCAAAAAAGCGGGTCGCATCTCTGATAAAGCATCATTCAAGAAAGGGGCTTTTCCCGCTCGTTCATCCAAAAAACAAGAGAGTAGATTTTCAGTGACTCTGATGTGACAAATAGCCCTACATTCAACCAGACGTTTGAAATTCCAAACACGCTTACTAAAAGAGGGAAAAATGAGACTGAACATCTGAATGAAATCAAACGAAATAATTCCTGAGCAAGAGCAAATTTGACTGCACCGTTCTTTCGTTTGAAGAATAACCAGGCCGAAGCAAACAAAGAGAGTAGCAAAAGTAAGTCAAGCACAAAAAAAAGCATGACCAAAATGCTGAAACCATCACCTGCAAAATAATTCAACGAAGCACTAAATGCTTTTGCGTCAGAAAGAAATGGGATTCTGTTGTGGCGTACTGAATTCGCGCAATAAATTAAAATTGCGAGAAGATCCATACTTCCCCAGAAATACCCTGATTTACTCTTTAAATGAGCGACATTTTGTTTATACACGTAATTAACACTGACAAAAATGGAATTCCGCATCTTCGCTTCAGCTAACTCTCCGGGGTCGGAGACAAAAGGGCCTGTCGTTTTTCACTGACGGTGGTCAATTAAGACCACCGCTACTAAGCCAACTGAGCTTTCAATCCTAAAGCGATTTTGTACATAAAGAGGAGAGACGCTCTTCGAACACCTTTGGAATAAGTCTCTGGTCTTGAAGATCGTGCATTACTAAGGATTCACCAGCCAGGTGCCCGGCTTGCTGATATCCAGCGTCTGGCTGCGCGTTCTCCCGTTGCCCTGCAGCTCAATCTTCGTCTCACCGGCTGGCAGCTTGAGCGAGGCATAGCCGTTGGTCGCCGGACGCAGCGCTTTTGGTTCGCCGTTCACTTTCAGCGTTTCACCGTCCTGGATACGGATATAAACCAGCGCGACCGGGCTGGCGCCGGCAGGTGGTGGCGTCTGTTGCGCCGTCGCTGGCTCGCTCACCGTCGCCGTTTCTGGCTTCACCTCTGGCGCGTTCGCGGCAGTTTCTGTCGGACGCGTCTCTGACGGAGCCTGGGCAGCCTGCTCAGGCGCATCATTCCCACCGCTGAACAGCATCGCCCCAGCGACAACGCCCACCAGCACGCCCGCGGCAACCATGCCCGGGATCTTATAGCGACGCCAGTCGAGCACCGAAGCTGGCTTCTCTTCCTCAACCGGAACCAGCATGGTGCCGGTTTTTTTGGCGGTGAGCACGTCATTGATCCCGGCGACCGGCATCTCAATCAGCGCCGCGAATTCGTCGATAGACTGCGGACGGTCCTCCATGTGCAGCGCCAGCGCGCGGTCGATGGCCTGCAGCAGCGGGATGGAGTAGCCCTGCGGCATGATTTCCACCAGCGGCTTACAGGTATCCTGGATGGAGCGCACCACGCTGACCGGCGGCGGAGAACCCACAATCAGGGTACGCAGCACCGCGCCGAGGGCGTAAATATCCGTCCACGGCCCCTGCTCGCTCTCGTTATCGTCGGTGTACTGCTCAATCGGCGCAAAGCCGGGGCGCAGCATGGTTTCCGTTTCGTCGGAAAGGTTACCGATGGTGCGGCGCGCGGAGCCGAAATCGAGCAGCACCGGCAGGCCGTTATCCTGGATCTGAATGTTATCCAGAGAGATATCACGGTGCAGATAGCCTTCGTCGTGGATGGTCTTGATCGCGCCGAACAGCATCGGCAGCGTGCGGCGGATCCAGGCCTCGTTGATCAGCTCCGGTTTTTCTTCGCGCAGGCGTGAAAGCGTGGTGCCGCTATAAAACAGCGTCCCCATGTAAGCCGTGTCATTTTGCACCCAGAAACGCAGGACGTGCAGCAGGTTCGGGTGGTTAAACCGCGCCAGCAGACGCGCTTCCTGAATAAAGCTGTTCAGGCCCGCGGAAAATGCTTTGCCAAAGCGCTCGCTGCGCAGCACCAGGGTCATGTCGTCGCCGCGCACGGCGAGCGAGGAAGGCATAAATTCTTTGATAGCGATAGTGCGTTCGAGCTGGTGATCCCACGCGCGATAGACAATGCCAAAACCGCCGCCGCCGATCACCTCTTTGATTTCAAACTCGTTGAAGCGGTACCCGACCGGGAGCGCGTTTGGGACAGTCCGATTGTTATCATTATCCGTCATCTTTTACAGTTCTCTTGATGATTATTACGCGGCAAACTGACAGTGAAACTCGCCCTGCTCGCAGGTGACATGCAGGCGTCGGAACTGCTCGTCGCTGCGGCTGGCGGTAAGTAAGATCTGGCTCATCTGAGGCAGCAGGGTGTTAGTCAGAATAGCATCCACCATGCGGCCACCGGACTCCACCTCGGTGCAGCGCTGAACAATCTGTTCCACCACGCTGTCGTCAAACTCAGAAATAATGCTGTGATTTTCTTCCAGACGACGCTGAATGCGCTTGAGCTGCAGGCGCACAATCTGCCCGAGCATCTCGTCGCTGAGCGGGTAGTACGGCACCACCAGCAGGCGGCCCAGCAGCGCCGGCGGGAATACTTCCAGCAGCGGCTGGCGCAGCGCGCCGCTTAACGCGTCAGGCTCCGGCATCAGCTCCGGATCGGCGCACATGGCGCTTATCAGCTCGGTGCCCACGTTGGACGTCAGAATGATAATGGTGTTACGGAAATCAATGTGGCGCCCCTCGCCGTCCTCCATCCAGCCTTTGTCGAAGACCTGGAAGAAGATCTCATGGACGTCCGGGTGCGCTTTTTCAATTTCGTCCAGCAGCACCACGCTGTAGGGGCGACGGCGCACGGCCTCGGTTAACACGCCGCCTTCACCATACCCTACGTACCCCGGAGGCGCACCTTTTAAGGTGGAAACGGTGTGCGCTTCCTGGAACTCGCTCATGTTGATGGTGATAACGTTCTGCTCGCCGCCGTACAGGGATTCCGCCAGCGCCAGCGCGGTTTCGGTTTTCCCGACGCCGGACGGGCCGCACAGCATAAAGACGCCCACCGGTTTGTTCGGATCGTCGAGCTTCGCCCGCGAGGTTTTCACGCGGCGGGCAATGAGATCCAGCCCGTGACGCTGGCCGATAACGCGCTGGTTCAGCGTATCGGCAAGGTTCAGCACCGCGTCGATCTCGTTTTTCACCATCCGGCCCAGCGGGATCCCGGTCCAGTCAGAGACGACTGCGGCGACCACGTTTTCATCTACCGCCGCAAACAGCAGCGGCTCGTCACCCTGCAAGGCGTTCAGCGCCTGCTGCTGCTCCGCCAGCTGGCTGCGCAGCTCGGCGGTCTCTTCCTCGCCCGCCGCAAACAGCGCGGCGCGCAGGCGGATGATCTCCTGCACCAGACCGCGCTCGTCTTCCCAGCGCCGGGCCAGAGCTTCGCGTTTTGTTTCATACGCGTCGCGCTCTGTGATTAATGCCGTTACGCGCTCTGCGTCACCGGCGCCGACGCGCGCTTCGCGTTCAGCAATTTCAATTTCAACGTCCAGCGCGGCAAGATGGCGCAGGCAGTCTTCCAGCTGCGCCGGCGGCGCGCTCTGGCTGACGGCCACGCGGGCACAGGCGGTGTCGAGCAGCGCAACGGCTTTGTCCGGCAGCTGACGCGCCGGGATATAGCGATGGGACAGCTTCACCGCCGCGCTGACCGCTTCGTCGAGCAGCAGGACCTGGTGGTGCGTCTCCAGCGGCGACACGGTGCTGCGTAGCATCAGAATGGCTTTCGCTTCGTCCGGCTCGTGAACCTGTACGGTCTGGAAACGACGGGTCAGCGCCGGGTCTTTCTCGATGTACTTTTTGTATTCCGCCCAGGTGGTGGCGCCGATGGTGCGTAGCTGACCGCGCGCCAGGGCCGGCTTCAGCAGGTTCGCCGCATCGCCGGTTCCCTGCTGGCCGCCTGCACCAATCAGAGTGTGGATCTCATCGATAAACAGGATAATCGGCGTGGCGCTGGACTGGACTTCGTTAATGAGCGCCTGCAGACGGGCTTCAAACTCGCCTTTCATGCCCGCGCCTGCCTGCAGCATGCCGATATCCAGCAGCCACAGCTGAATATTTTGCAGCGGCTCCGGCACGTCGCCGTCGGCGATACGCAGCGCCAGCCCTTCAACGACTGCGGTTTTGCCGACCCCGGCCTCCCCGGTCAGCAGCGGGTTGTTCTGGCGGCGGCGCATCAGGATATCCACCATCTGGCGGATCTCCTCGTCGCGCCCGACAACCGGGTCAATCTTCCCGTCGCGGGCGCGGGCGGTCAGGTCCTGGCCATACTGGGCCAGCGTCCCCTGCGCAGCCGGTACCATACCCGCCGGTGCATCGACGGCGGCAGCGGCCTGCTGCGTCTCTTTGCTGTTGGCGCAAATAGCGTCGAACTGCTCGATCAGCACTTCGACGTTAAGGCGGGTGAACTGCGACGAGATGCTTTTCAGCACGTTGGCCAGATTCCAGGTCTTGAGGATGCCAATCAGCAAATGGCCGCCGCGAATGCGGCTGACGCCAAACTTCAGCGAGCCGAAGACCCAGGCGCGCTCCACGGCGCTGTCGATATGTTCGGAGAGATCGGAAACGGAACTTGCGCCGCGCGGCAGAGCGTCCAGCGCCGCCACGATATCGCGCGTTAGCTGCTGTTCGTCGAGGGCAAAGTGGCGGATGACCTGCTGCAGATCGCCATCCTGCTGCTGCATCAGCTGATGCAGCCAGTGCACCAGCTCAACGTAGGGGTTGCCGCGCAGCTTGCAGAAGGCAGTCGCGCTTTCCAGAGAGGTAAATAACAGCGTATCCAGTTTGCCGAAAAGCACGGCACGGCTAATTTCTGACATGTTCGGTTCCGTTGATAACAATGCGTTAGAAAAATTTATCGCTCTGCGCGATACACCAGATCGCCACGCGGGACAGGCTGCGGCTGATGCCCCAGCCAGGTGTTAAAGCCTAATCGCCCATCGCTGCCGAGCGTGGTGCCCTGCACCGCGTCTTCACGCAGGATCACCCGTGTTTCCCATTCAAACTCAATTCCCGCGTACTGGCGCACCCAGTCGCGCAGCTCGGTGACCCACGCTTCGCCCGGCAGAAAGCGGTTGTACTCCTCCGCACTCAGCGGGCCAATCTCGATACGAAACTTATGCTGCACGTCGCGGACGGCAACGCCGAGAAAAGCGGATTCCCCCATGCGCGGCATGCGGCGTCCTGCTCCCAGCTGCGCCTGCTCGCGGGTGGAGAGCGGCATCCACTGCGGCACGTTGCTCACCAGCTTAACCGGCGCTTTAAAATAGCTGCGCAGGATCTTCTCCAGCCCTTCCGGATCCCGCCCGTGGCGGGTCAGGTGCCCGGCGTGGGTAAAGCGGGCATGGGCGCTCAGGCTGCCCTTGTTCATCTGACCCGGCTGTCCCATGCCGATCAGCGACGCCAGGTAGCCCTCAAAGCGCTTATTGTCGGCGCGATCGAGGGAAACGGCAGGCTGCGCATCCGCCCAGGCGCGGTAAAATAGCAGCGCAAGACGATGATGGAACAGATCGGCAAACGCGCTGAGGCTGGTGTCCTGATGATGATGAATCCGCTCGCGGGCGTACTCGGTCATATGCACCGGCAGCGGGCCGTTCGGGCCAAACAGGCCAAAGCTGAGGATCGACACCTCATGCAGCCCGCTTTCCTCACGCTGTCGCACCTGGGCCAGCGTCGACGGCGCAAAGCTCATTGAGGGCTGCTGGCCAATGCGCAGCGGCTCAAATTTCGGCAGCGGCGCGCGGCCCAGCGGGTAACGCTCGCCACCCTGGGCATCAATGCGCCTTAACAGCTGAAACAGATCGTAGCGCCAGGGCGTCTCGCGGACCCCGTGCCAGAACGTATCCGGCAGCTTCGTCAGGCGATGCACGCGCAGCGGTGCGGTGGCAGCGTCACTCATACCAGCGCCCTTTTACCCATGCGCGGTGCCCAGTAGCCTATCTCGCCGCGCTGCTGACTCTTCAGGGTGAACTCGGTGAAGCTGTTGATGGAGACCAGACGGGCAAAAAGGCGCTCCATCACGCTGCCGAAAAGCCACGGGCTGGCGCCGGAAAACGCCCGCTCGTCCACCGTCAGGGTGATGCCAATTCCGCGGGCGAAAACGACCGGGCCGGGTTCAGGCACGCGGCGGTGTACCGGCTCCAGCACACAGTGGCGAACCCCCTCCACCTGACGCGCAACCGGCGTTTCGGCCAGGTTGGCATACAGACCTAACAGCTGGCGCAGCGCCGCTGCCCCCTCTTCATTTTCGCTGTCCATCAGGCTGAGGTAGTTCATCTGCAGCTGGCTGATGAGCCGCCAGGTGCTGAACCCTTCCGCCAGCGCCGGACGCGGCGGCGTCGGGCCTTTGCGCAGGGTTAACCCCTTCACCGGCATGGAGTCGGCCATAATGAACTGCCCGAGCTCCTGCTGCAGCATCAGCGGCAGGTCGCGGCTGGTACAGAGCACCTCGGCAGAGATGTAGCGCAGGTTTTCCTGCCACGGGGCATGCTGTTCATCCACCAGCGAGACAAAGACCTCCGAGCCGATATAGCCGGTACGGGTGCCGTAACGCAGGGCGTGTTCGGAGAGCACGCGCTGTTCCCGACGCAGGGAAAAATAGGCCCCGTAGTTGCCCGCGTCGCCGCTCCAGGTGCTCCAGAACGGACGAAACGTCTGGTCGTCGCGCTGGCCGTCGGCGCTGCCAAAAATTTTATTTACCGCATAAATTTCGTAGTCCAGCGGACGGATGTTATCGACCACCAGATGGTATTCATGCTGGCCTTCATTCAGCTTCTGCCGGGCCGCCACTTTCGGGAACAGGTTGATGACCGGCGTGCAGTGCAGCGCCAGATGGCTGGCGTCGACCACGCGCTCCAGCTGTTCATCCGACTTATCCAGCAGAATGAAGATATCGAAGGCTTTTTCGTTTTCGCAGCGCTGGATAAGCGTGCTCAGACCGCTCAGGCTGATAAAGCGGAAGCGGGCCGGAAACGCAAAATACTCCTGCAGCAGACGGTAGCCGTCAAAGTTGCGCAGATCGTCCGGGAGGAGCGCCTGGTCCGGCGCAAAGCCCTCCTGACGCAGCGCATCCGTTGCCAGCAGCTGTCGCTGCGGCTGCGGGCTGACCGTCTGGCAGACGATCCCGGCGTGGTGCTCCATCACCAACTCCAGCAGCTTCAGCGCCTCAATGTCCGGGCCGCTGAGGAAAAACTCCAGCCGGTCAAAATTCAGGTGCCCAAGGTTTTGCGGGCCGTCGCAGGCAATGCGGATCCGCAAGGCGCTGTTGATCCCCCGCTGGCTTAAGCCGAGCTGCGCCAGCGGCAGGTCAGCGGGCACGCCGCCGAGCTCCACTTTGTCGATTTTCAGCGGCAGCAGATTAACCTCGTGCGCGGTGGTATAGCTGCAGGTTACGCCGGTTTTTTTCAGCGCCAGGCTGTCCATCATGGTGCCGCGCGGCACAATAAAGCCGTTGCTCAGATCGCCGCGGCTGCTGTCGGGCTCAATTTCCGCAATCGCCATTGAAGGGGTGGGCGCGAGGTAGTTCGGCGCGATCATCTCCAGCAGACGCTGGGAGAAACGCGGAAACTCCGCGTCCATTTTCATCTGCACGCGGGAGGTCAGAAACGCGAAACCTTCCATCAGGCGTTCGGTGTACGGGTCCGCCACTTCGATGCCGCGCATGCCCAGCCGCCCGGCGACCTTCGGATAGCGTTCGGCAAACTCGGCCCCCATTTCGCGCAGGTAGGCCAGCTCACGGTTGTAATATTCGAGCAGTTTACTTTCCATGATTACCCCGCATCTTTCAGTTCAAAATGGCCATTTTCCAGATCGACATCGGTACGAAACAGAAACTCCAGCGGGTACGGCACACACCATAAGCGCCCTTTAATCTCGATGGAGAGCACGTTATGCAGATCCAGCGAGGAGGTATCCGACACGCAGCGGACCTGCAGCCCCTGCGGCAAAATGCGCGGTTCAAAATTGATGATGGCCTCGGTGAGCTTGCGCTGAATGTCGTGCCATTCGATGTCCGACATTCTCTTCCCGGCCAGCGGCGCGACGCCGAAGTTAACCACCGAGCGGCTCACGTGCGGTAGCGCGCTTAAATCGCCGGAGGCATCGTGGTTGATGGTGTTAAACAGCCACTGCAGATCCCGCAGCACGTTACGACGCAGCGCGGCGTGGGTGATCAGGTTGCTGTTAGCCGGCTCGCGTTTTTTTTCCGGATCGTTATCGGTGAGGCGATCGAGCAGCGAAGGCTGCATTTTGTCGCGCGCACCCACCTTCTCCTGCCTGCTGCGGGCTTGCCAGCCGCTGCGCAGCAGATCGCCTTCGCCAGCGGGATTACTCATCGGCTCCATCCGTCGCAAACGACACGAGGCTTAACGACAGCAACGGGCTTTCGCTTTGCTCGCTGAGCCAGGCTTTCTGGCCCATCCCTTCGTACAGGGTGCCGTCCTCGTCGAGCGGCTGCCACTCGGTAGTGCGGCCCAGTTTGATCGCATCCGACGCATCGGCAGCAAACGGGTAACGCGCCGGGATCTGACAGACCTGCTCCGTACCGTCAGTCAGGCGCACCAGCGCGTGACGCCAGACCAGATCGGTCACGCTGGCAGGCGCCTGGAAACGGATCTCGGCGATAGCGTTAAACGGCAGCCAGAAATAGCGGCCGTTCACGATGGTTTCGCACACCGGGCCGAGACGGGCATCGCCGTCCATCAGCCAGTCAAACGGCTGAGCCTCATCGTTTTCGAGGGTGATGTGACCGGGAGTGGCCTGCGCCTGGTCAAGCGCTTCAAGGCGCAGCGACCGGGCACGCTCGCCCTCCTCGCGGAGCGCCGCGGCCAGGGTGGTCAGCCACGGCCACTGAGTTTCAGGCATGGCCGGACGCGCCTGCCCCGCCATCACCTGTGCGCGCTGCAGCTCGCCCTGAATGGACTGCTCCAGCAGCGTGACGGTGGGTTTCGCCTGCGGCTTCAGCGCCAGCCAGCTTTTCAGCTGGGTCAGCGCGCGCGTCCCGTTGCCGCTGAGGATTAAAAACTGCACGAACGCGGCGCGGAGGTCTGCATCTGCCGGACGGGCTTTGATCTCCGCTTCAAGACGCGCCAGCGCGTCGTTGAGCGTTTCACCCGCCAGGTGTTGATAGAGCGTATTCATAGCCATTCCTTAATTCGCCGCGCGCCAGGCGCCCACTGCCGGATCGCGCAGCTGAGGACGCAGGGTATCAATCAGAACGATATTCAGCGGGGTGCCTGGGGCAACCCAGGCGCTCCAGGTTTTCTTCACCGCCGCAATACGCGCCTGCAGTTTTGCATCGTCGCTGGCGGTCTCGCGGGAAATTTCTACCGCTACCGTGCCGTTGCTCTTCCAGCTGTTCAGGGTGCTGTCGTAAGGCAGGATCATCCAGCTCTGATCGCTGTCTGGCGTGCTGAATACCATGCGCTCTTTATTGACGGAGGTGATCAGCGCGTTTTCCGGATCGGCGCTCTGATTCAGCCCCATCACCGGGAAGCCGTGAATGTACGTCACCGCCATCTCTTTCTGCCCGCCGTTGCGGGACTGAGAGATAACGGTGTGACCGCTCAGCCAGCTGCCGTTACCGCAGCGGGTGGTGTCAGAATCCGGAATAAAGAGCGCCGGAGCGGACGCGCCGCCCTCCCAGAAGGTGCGCAGGTGGCAGCCATCCTGCAGGGTAAACTCCTGCCACGGCGTGCGGTCGGCAGCAACGGTGCGGGAAGCCACGTTCTGATCGGGTGGCAGTAACGCGCCGCTGGCTGGGGTTGCGGTGACGGTCTCGGCAGGCGCGGCCTGCTGCTGTTTCACCACCAGCGCCCAGTCCTGCGCTTTAGCTGCCGTGCCCTGCGCCAGCGTCGTTCCCTCGGGATCGTTGAGCGTCCAGCTGAGTTTATTCACTTTGCTGCACTGGTGTTCCAGCAGCGAGCCAAGACGCGGCACAAAGTTTTCCAGCACGGAGACGTCTTTCTTGCCGTTCGCCACAATGCGCAGCGCCACTTCTGGCTTACACCAGCTCTGCGGGGTGTTGTCTTTGATGTTGTCGATCCAGATATCCAGCTTCTGCGCAGGAGACTGCACGATGCGGAAATTTTCAGCCTGCGCGGTGGAGGTCGCCGCCAGAAGTGCCAAACCCGATAGCCAAAGTTTCATATCGTTCCTTGTGTGTCTAATCAGTTCCGCAGGGAAGAAATTGTGCTGCATCAGAGAGGGTGTGCAGCAAAGTGGTGTCCTGAGGGTTGCCCATCCATACCGCCAGGGCGGTATAGTTATCCTGCGCATTCCCCTCCTGCTCGCCATTCTTTTGAATGATTTGGTTCATTAAGGTCAGCCACTCCTGCGGCGTATTGACCATGTGCAGCGACTGCTTCATTTGCTCTTCGCTGACGCCGTGCCAGAACCCGTCGGTGCAGAGTAAAAAGGCATCGCCGTCTTCTACCTGCACCACGTCGCTGTAGCTCGCTTCCGGTCCGCCGTTTTCAATCCCCAGCGCCAGATAAAGCAGGTTGCTGTTGAGATCGTCCGTCTGATGCCCGGCATCCTTCATCTGCTGCACCAGACTGTGGTCCGTGGTGACGTGCCACAGCCACCCCCGGCGAAACAGGTACAGGCGGCTGTCGCCGGCATGCGCCCAGTACGCCAGCCCGTAGTCCCGGTCAATAAACAGGCTGACCAGCGTCGTGCCCATCCGGCGATAGTCCTGAACGGCCTGCTGTTCGCTCAGAATGGTGCGATTCGCCGTCTGCACGTAGTCGCGGATATGCTGCGCGTTGAGGTGCTTGTCGCCATCGAAGCGGGAGATAATGCTGTTACGGGCCAGTTCCGCGGCGACTTCACCACCGGGCAGACCCGCGATGCCGTCGCAGACGACAAAGCAGGCCGAGCGTTCCCCTATGGTTTCTCCCGTCTGATCCTGGTTGCTGGCGCGCGTCCCCTGGCGGGAGAGAGAAGCGGTTGCGATATTCATTTGTCTTCCGATCCGCTCTGTGAGTCTTTGTACTGATTCACCTCCATGTCATACGCATGAAGGAAGGCTTCGCCGAACAGGGTGTGGAAGTCATCCTCAATCTCGCCCGCCGTCTCGCCATAGCTGCGAACAAAATAGTCCCACAGGGCGGCTTTGCGGCTGCCCGGCAGCGCCAGACGCGAGGTCATGCCGTTCTGCTTCGCCTGCTCCTCCAGCTGTTCCGGGTTAAAGGACTGCAGCATCGCTGCGATGATGGCGCGGATACCGGAGATCATCCCCAGCTGGTGCGCCTGCAGGTCGATCAGCGCGTCGCGCACCGATTTGGTCGGCGGCATAAAGCCCGGCATCGGGGTGCCGAACATCTGAATTAAGACGGTTTTCCCGGTCGGCAACAGCTTGAACGGGTTGTTGGCATCGTCCAGCACCATGGTCATATCGGCTTTTACGCCGCGTTTCAGGATGGAGCGCGACGAGAGCAGCGCCACGGTGCCCTGCGAGAACATGCCGAGAATCTGCCCCAACTGACGCATATTTTCCCGGTCAAACTGCGGAACAGGCTGCATTTCGCTCAGGCCCATACCTTCAAGCAGCGCCTGCAGCAGCTCGCCCTGCAGCACTTCACCCTTCTCGCCATTATTCGGGCTGGCGGTTGGGGATGCCGCGTTATTGACCGGGTCGATGCGCAGGCGCCCCTTCGGTGCCTGAGCGCTGCTGCGCGCAACGGCCTGCGGCGTAGGCATGGTGAAGCCTGCGTAATCCGGCCGCGCTGGCTCTTCTTCACGCGGCGTTTCCTGCGGCTCTGGGGCGAACAGCGGAGAATCGGCAAGCACGTCCTCTTCCTGCTCCGGTTCAGGCGTTGGTGCTGGCTTTTCGTCGGCAATATCATCCGGGTGGGTCAACGGTGCTCCGCCCATCAGCCCGAGCGGGTCATCATTGCGCGCGGCTGGCGCGCTGGCCTTTCCACCGAACAGCGCCAGCGGGTCAAGCTCGTCCGCCGCGTCTTCTTTAGGGGCGGGTTGCCCCTCAACCGGCGGCACCAGCGTGGAAGGCGTAACGTCGTCAAAAATGCTCTCTTTTTTGAACAGCGCTTCGTCGCTGAACAGCGTGTCCGGGTCGACGTTCTTGCGCTCAAGCGTTGGATCGCTGTCGTTGAACATCGCCAACGGATCTTCGGCATTACGCTCAGGCGCGGCGGGCTGGGAGAAGGGATCCTGTGAGGCCGCAGACTGCGGTTTTGCGCGGTTGCTGGAGATGCTGTCGGAGATGGAGAACTCCTGCATCAGGCTGTCCCAGATTTCGGAAGGCACGGCGGTCGGTTCCGCCTTCCCGCGTGGCGCGGGGTTAGCAGGCTTCGCTTGCGCTGCAGGCGCAGCGGGTGCGGCTGTCGGACGTGACTGCTGCTGCATGCTGGCCGCCATGCGGCTCACCGGCTGCGTGTCGTGGATCAGTTCAGTCACTTCAATACGGTAGTCATCAATACCGAGAATGTCGCCATCCTGCAGTTCAACCTGACGTCCGCGTTCCAGCGGAATATCGTTTAATACCACGCGGGTGACGCTGCCACGGTTGGTGACACGGCATTCGCCCTGAGCGTCAACGTGGACAATGGCCTGCAGACGCGAGATGGTGCGGTCATTGTCCGGCAATACCAGATTGTTATCCGTACCGCGCCCAATGGTGCCGCCCGGGGCGTAAAAATCACAGCTGCTTTGCGGCGGCTGATGACCGGGTTTCGTAGAAATAATCGTGAATCGCATGGCGTATTCCTGCTGGTATGATTAGCGCTCAAACGCTGCCGCTCTCGGGACGAGAACGGCGGCGTTTGGGGCCGCTTCCACTGCTTCTATTTTGCGGTTTTGAGCGGACGAATCGCGTCGCTGTTGGCGATTAAGCTGCACTTTAAAACCTGATATTGGCCCGGTTCAGTACCGCCTATCTTCTCTTTCAGAGAAGAAACAATGATCTGGTCAGCTTTTTCAAAATTTTCAGCAGGGAGATTGCTTGCTTCCAGCCAGGCGGCCGCGCTGGCCTCTGCATCATCTTTCAGACTTTTACTGTCCGCGATCTTACTGATGCAACGGTTTTGCACCCAATTTTCAAAGATTTGTTGCTGAGTAAAAGCGCTGACGGCAGGCAGATTTTGGGCATAAACAGCAGAGGCATTGATAGCCAATACCAGCAGTAATAAACGTTTCATTTCAGGCTCCAGAAGGTGGCGTTGGTCGGAATAAACGAACCATTACCCGGTGAGCCGAGGAAATGGCAATCATCAGAGCAAATATTTCCATTCCAGAGTGTGACATGACCGGTTGCGTCGCTCCAGCCATGCCCGGTAAAGATGATAATGCCTTGCTTGCCTGCAAATTGCGCAGGCGTTGGGGAAGAGACCGACATATCTGCATTGCCCAGTACCGTGGGGAGAAATGCAATCATATCTTTAACGCGGAACATATAGCGCTTTTTGTCGTTCCCGGTCACTGTCGCATATTTACTGTTAGAGGGGATCGGAATGCCACAGTAATTTAAAACGTAACTCATACGAATTGGGCAGGCATTTTTAAAAATACCGGCGTCGATATTATGCTGAACTTTTCCACCCAATAATTTGCCAACCTGTTCTACGTTTACGTTCACTTCTCTGAATCTGTTCCAGGCGGCACCAAAAGCAGGACGCATATGAGACATCTCGTTTCTCCTTGATAAGAAGCTCAGGGTAAAGTGAGCCCTTTCGGGCCCACTATTATTATGCTTCTTTGTTTTCTTTGATATTCCAGCCAGCGCTGCTTTCAGCACCTTTACCACCCGACGTGGTCTGCTCCCAGTACTGCTGTTTCACTTTCGCAGCCTGGAATGCATAGGTCACACCCACGGTGTCGCCGTTGTCTGCACCGGTGTACTGAACGGAAGTCACCAGCACATCTTCCAGCGTAATGCGGGAGTATTCCACCTGCTGACCGCCCGCTTTACAGACGGACAGCTCAACCTTAGTCAGGTGTTTACCGCTGGCGCAGTGTTTCAGGATAGCGGTGGTGGATTTGTCGATCAGCGCGTTAACGTGCAGGTCGTTAAAGTTAACTTTACCGGCACCGCCGCCACCGCCAACGCTCATATTACCTGGCTGGGAAGCGCCCCAGGAGAAGGAGGTAATATCAGTCCAGCCGGTGTGGTTAGAATCTTTAGATTCGCCCGTAACACCCTCGACCTTCAGAAACATATCAATAGCCATAATATCTACTCTTCGTGGATGAACAATATTGCTTTCGAAAAAGCACTTATATGGCAAACAGGAAAGCATGGGGCTGAATAAAACCGTCCATATTTTACCTCTGCCTCATATCAAATGACCCGTGTCATTTGACAGTCTTACATTCCTCCAAAATAACGGAATGAATGTGAAGTCATTATTACCGTTCCAGCCGTCTTTCTTGCCGGCCCGTGCAGATGTTGCTCTTACGCGTCTTTCGTCTTCAGCGACGGCAGTTTAGAAACCAGACGCAGAGAAACGGTCAGACCTTCCAGCTGGTAGTGTGGACGCAGGAAGAACTTCGCGGCGTAGTAGCCCGGGTTGTCTTCGATTTCCTGCACCTGCACTTCCGCAGCCGCCAGCGGTTTGCGGGACTTGGTTTCCTGGGAGGAGTTAGCCGGGTCGCCGTCGACGTAGTTCATCACCCAGTCGTTCAGCCAGCGCTCCATCTCTTCGCGCTCGCGGAAGGAGCCGATTTTGTCGCGCACGATGCACTTCAGGTAGTGGGCAAAGCGGCAGCAGGCGAACAGGTACGGCAGACGAGACGCCAGGCGCGCGTTGGCGGTCGCATCCGGATCGTGGTACTCCGCCGGTTTTTGCAGAGACTGCGCGCCGATGAAGGCGGCAAAGTCGGAGTTTTTACGGTGAACCAGCGGCATAAAGCCGTTTTTCGCCAGCTCGGCTTCGCGACGATCGCTGATGGCGATCTCGGTCGGGCACTTCATGTCCACGCCGCCGTCATCGCTCGGGAAGGTGTGGCACGGCAGGTTTTCCACCGCCCCGCCGGACTCCACGCCGCGAATCGAGGTGCACCAGCCGTACTCTTTAAAGGAGCGGTTGATATTGGCCGCCATCGCATAAGCCGCGTTCGCCCACGAGTAGCTGTTGTGGTTCGCGCCATCGGTCTGCTCTTCAAAATCGAAGCTGTCCACCGGGTTGGTGCGAATGCCGTACGGCAGGCGCGACAGGAAGCGCGGCATCACCAGCCCCAGATAGCGGGCGTCTTCCGATTCACGCAGTGAACGCCAGGCGGCGTATTCGGTGTTCTGGAAGATCTTGGTCAGATCGCGCGGGTTGGCCAGCTCCTGCCAGGACTCCATCTGCATCACGCCCGGCGCGGTACCGGTAATGAACGGACAGTGCGCCGCAGAGCCGATGCGCGCCATTTCCCCCAGCAGCTCAACGTCCTGCGGGCTGTGGTCGAAATAGTAGTCGCCGACGATGCAGCCAAACGGCTCGCCGCCGAACTGACCGTACTCCTGCTCGTAGATTTTCTTGAAGATCGGGCTCTGGTCCCAGCCCACGCCCTTGTAGCGCTTCAGGGTGCGGCCCAGCTCCTGCTTGGAGATGCTCATAAAGCGGATCTTCAGCATCTCGTCAGTTTCGGTATTGTTGACCAGGTAGCTCAGACCGCGCCAGGCGCTCTCCAGCTTCTGAAACTCTTCGTGGTGAATGATCTGGTTCACCTGCTGCGAGAGCTGCTCGTCGATACCGGCAATCAGGTTCTGAATGGTGCGGTAGGTGTCGTTCGAGAAGGTAACGGTATTTTCCAGCGCCTGCTGCGCCAGGGTCTTGACCGCACTCTCCACGGCGGAACGCGCCTGATCGGTTTTCGGGCGGAACTCTTTGTTCAGCAGCGCGCTGAACTCATCCTGGCTGAACGCCTGACCCGCCTGCTGATCGTGTTGTTGAGTCTGGTTGCTCATCGATTATTCCTCGCTACCTTTCGCACTTTCGTCATTTTTTGGCATCTGGCTCAGGGATTTGAGCAGCGTCGGATCCTGAAGGATTTTTGCGATCAGCTCTTCCGCGCCGTTTTTGCCGTCCATGTAGGTCAGCAGGTTAGAGAGCTGCGTGCGCGCCTCCAGCAGCTTGTTCAGCGGCTCGACTTTGCGGGCCACCGCGTCCGGCAGGAAGTCGTCCATGCTGTCGAAGGTCAGATCGACGTTGAGCTTACCTTCGCCGGTCAGGGTGTTATCTACCTGGAACGCCACGCGCGGCTTCAGCGCCTTCATGCGTTCATCGAAGTTATCGATGTCGATTTCCAGGAATTTACGCTCGTCGACGGCTGGCAGATTTTCCACCGGCTTGCCAACCAGATCGGCCATAACGCCCATCACAAACGGCAGCTGAATTTTGCGTTCTGCACCGTAGATCTCTACGTCGTATTCGATCTGCACGCGGGGAGCACGGTTGCGTGCGATGAATTTCTGTCCACTGTTACTCATTGCCATGATGTTCTCCATCAAAGATGCGCGGTGAAGGTGAAACGGCAGACTCCATGCCTGTCGTCATAATGCCAGGACGCGTCATTCGCGGCGTCCAAAGATGTTTTCCAGTTGGTTAACGCCGTCTGGCGCCAGGTCGCGAATAATGTCCATAAAGTTAAGTTCTGACAGCCGCTGCACCCGTTCAATCATCAGCGGCGCGGGGTGGCTCGGTTCGTACTGCGCGAAATACTGCTTCGCTTTTTCCAGCATTAGCTGCGCGTCGGCGCGGCTGGTAACCTGCACGCTGCGCCAGTCGGTGACCGGCTGAACGGGCTGCGCTGCCGCAGGCTGCGGCTCAGCGTGCTGTTCAGCCTGCGCTTCACGGTTCGGCAGCAGCTTGCTGATGTCGGTCACCTGACACGCGCTGGCGACCAGCCCCACTGTTTTCAGCAGCTGTTCCATTTCCGGTACGCCGCTTTCACCGAGATGCCCGGTGAGCAACTCGCGGATGGCCAGCAGCCGTTCGTTAATCACAATGACCGCTGCGGTCCCCGGCTGGTCGCCGCGCGCCAGTTCGTCAATCAGCCTCGGGCGACCGCCGGGATAGTCCGGACACTCGGTTTTACTGCCGTCCAGCAGCGCCTGGGCGTCACGCAGCGAAATTTCATCGCCGTTTGAACGCAGCAGCGAGGCGTTACGTACCGCGACGGTGAGCTCGGATTTATCGCTCAGCCCTGCCAGAGCGTTAATGCGATAGAACGGGTCGGTTTCGCCATACTCTTCCAGCAGCGGATAGAGCGGCTCCCAGTAGCGCGCGATAGCCTCCTGCACCAGCAACAGCCCGTCCGCGTAGCCCGCAAGACCGCGACGGCGGGTCCAGGCGTGGGTTAACGCCAGCATCACGCGAAGATCTTTGGTGCGGCTCAGCAGGCTGGTAGCGAATTTTTCTACCGTGTTCCAGTCCGCAGGCTCTGCCGGGATGATGGTGTCGCCAAACTGCTGTTCCGCTTTGCCCTGACTGGCCTGGTTCATCGCCTGGAAATCAGCGTCATATTCCAGATTGTCGCCACAGGGCTTATCGGGACTTATTGGCGCGAGAAATTCTTCGATATTCATGAGATCCCTGCTTATTCAAACATAGGCGGATAGAGACCGTGACGCCCCGGGCGGGCGCCCCCTGCCGGGTCGAACAGCAGGGTAAAAAGCTGCCCGGTGAAGTTGCCGCTGTGAACGTGGGTGTATAGCGGGTAACCGTCGCAGCGGTTAGTCCACCAGTAGCTGGTCTGACGCAGCGGGTCAAAGCACTCTGCCGCCTGCGGCCAGCCCAGCGTGCTTTGGCCGTCCTCGTCGTAACCAATGACGTCGAGGATGTCAGAGCGCTTCTGTGGCTCGACGGGCTGCGGCGCCGGAATGGACATCAGCATCTCATCCAGCTGCGAGGCGGAAAAGCTGTTACGCACCGCGTGCAGCCCCAGACGACCAATTTGCTGATACCAGCTCTCCGCCTGGCTGAGCAGGCTGGTCGACCACTCTGACGGGGCGAAGCTCAACTGAATGCAGACCGGGTACTGTCGGCCAACGCTGTCGCGGCCGGGCAGCAGGCAGCCCATCTGGATCATCTGGCTACCCAGCATCGGCGGGACGACGAAATTCCAGACCGGAGCTTTGGTGAAGTGGCGCTCGCCGCTGCGCTGCTCTTCCTGCTGCCAGGCCAGCAGGCCAACCTGAAACCAGTGCGACCACTGGCGCTGTAAGGTGTCAGGAAAACGACGCTGCAGGAAATCTCCGGCGCTGGGTAATTTGCCATACCAGCTGTAGCGGTTCATCGCAGGGGTATTCGTCATACGGCTGTCCTTGCGGTTATGGGCATGAAAAACGGGGAAGCTGGAACGGGTTGCGGATGCTGTTAGGCGCAAACTCCAGCGTGACCTGATGTCCGTCGACGTTGAAGGTGGCCTGACGGCTCAGGCTTCCCGCGCCCGGGCTGGTGCTCGCTTTGTCAAAAAAGCGGTTTAACGCCCAGGAGCCGTTGGTCACAAGCGTCGCGGTGCTGCCGTTAGCCAGACCCAGCTGCATACGGACCTGGTTGGTGCCGCCCGGCCCCGGCCAGTTCATGATCTGCACCGCCTGCGGACCGTGGCTGTAACGCAGCAGCTGGCCGTCGACATCCAGCGTCAGGTTCAGAATGGTGTTATCCATTCGCACGGTGCGAACCGTCACCTTGAAAGACGGAGTGGTTGCGCCGTTAGCAAAGAAGGCGTCGCGAATCGACTGGGCCTGCTGGAACGGTCTCAGCAGCCCTTCGCTGCCCGGCAGGGTTTTACCGTCGATACCCGGCATAAAGCGCCAGTTTGCCTGCGTCGTATCCACTTTGCTGGTCAGGTTGTCGCGAAAGAAGGTATCCATCAGCCCGGTGCCCGGCGCGAACATGCGGGCGAGATCGTCCGGAGTGACCTCAGTGCTGGCGCTGCGCACCAGCGGGTAGCGACCGGCGATCGCCTGACGGCAGAAACCGCCGACTTCAACGTTGATCCGCTTACGCACGTTTTCCAGATCGCGGCGCTGGGTATCGCTACTGGCCCCCACCGCCATGTTGCTGAACATGGTTTGCAATCCGCCCGGCAGTCGACCGGCGCTGGCCTGCAGACGGCTGATCGCCTCGCCGCCCGGCGCCGGCATACCGCTGTTGGCGGCGTCCTGCACGGCGGTCAGGTAACGATAAAGCTCATCCACCTGCTTGAGAAAATCGTCAAACACGATGGTCTTGCCACCCTTTTCCAGCGGCTGGGCCAGCTCAATCATCGGCGCGTAGTGGTCAGTCACCAGCTGCTCCGGCGCCTGAGTAATCGCGGCAGCCTGCGTCGGGGCATTGTCATTATTGCTGAACAGCGCTTCCAGCGTGCGGGTGGCGCGGTTGCTCTGCGCCTGCGCTTTATCGGCATCTTCCGGTGCCGGGGTATCCCGGGAGAGCGTCAGCACCTGGCTCAGGTTCTGCACCAGACGGCGCAGGGGCGAGTTTGCGCCAGAGAGCAGGCGCGCAGTGTTGATGCGCTGGGAGAGATCGGCGCTGTTGTTAAGCTGGATGTCGGCGAGAAAGCGATCCCAGTTCGCGATAAAGTCGCGCATGTAGAGCTGGCGTACGGCGTTATCGATCTGCTGTTTATCTTCCTGCGCGGTCGCGGCGCCCAGCACCCAGGCGTCGTCTTCATGCAGGGCGGTCGTTACGCTGTCAATCTGGCTGTTAAAGCTTTTCCAGTAACCGTCCGGCGTATAAAGACCCGGCACCCCTTCGCTCACCGGCTTACCGCTTTTGCGGGAAAACACCAGCTCGCTCTGTGGCCCGCCCAGGTCGGAAAGGGAGACCGGTTTGAGGTTGTCGTCATGTTCCAGCAGGCGCTTCAGGCGACCGTAGACGCGGGTTGAAAGCGGCTGCTGGCCGATCAGCGCTCTTTCACGCGCCACCAGGGATTCGTCCTGCGCGTACGGCGAGGCCTGAATTTTCGGCTCCAGCAGCTGGGTGAGATGCCATTCGAGCTGCTGCAGCTGCGCCTTCGTGACGTTTTGCGGCAGGTTGCGCTGCAGGTTGAGCATCACCCAGGAGTGCAGGAATTTGCCGTCGTAGTGCTTCGGCTGATAGAGCATCTGATAGGCTTTCAGCGCCTCGTAGCTGTACTCCACGTCGCTGCCGTTGTCGTTGCGCAGCCAGGTGGTGATGTGCATAGCAACGGCGGGCAACAGCAGCTGATCCAGCGCTTTCTGGTACAGGGACTGCGAAGCATCGCTGACGTCATCCCCACGGTAAAGCCCCATGCGGCGGGAGACTGGCGGATCGTTGACATCAAACGCGTCGCTTTTCGGCAGGTCCACCAGGCCATTCAGCAATGGCAGCAGATCGTACAGGTCACGCTGCGGCTGGTTCTGCAACGCTTTGCTCTGCTGGTCCAGCAGCGGCACCTTCGCATCCACCTCTTCCAGATAGGCCTTGTTTTTAGCATAGCTGGTCAGCCACAGCCCGCCGAGGATCGCCAGCAGGGCCAGCAGCGCCACGTAGCCGGACCAGATCACCGCCCGGTTGCGCAGCTCCCACCAGCGGTTTTCCCCGGCGATCCCGGCTTCCTGGAAAATAACGTTTTGCAGCAGGTTCTTGATGAAGAAACTCTGGCCCTTCGCGCCCGGGATTGGGGCTTCTTTACTGACCGAATCCCAGTTATCGCGCTCTGCCCCTTCCGGCAGGGAGAGCGCGCGGTTCAGTTCGCCCATTACGCGGTCAAACGGCATGCCTTCCTGCGTCCCGCTGGCGAAGTAGATCCCGCGCGGGGAGAACTCAGTTTCGAAGTTGGAGCGCGCAAAGACCGTGCTCAGGTAGTCCGCCAGCAGCGGACGCAGCGCGGCGAACTCCTGCGGGAAGAGATACGCTTCGGCGCGGGTTTTCGCGTCATGCTCTTTGAGCATGGTTTCCGGCAGCCCGGCATCAAGACGCTGCTGTAACAGAGAAAATTCCTGCTGGAAGTTGCCCATCAGGTCGTAATCGGCGTGTTTGGTCTGCTCCCACGGCAGCGTGAAGCCCCAGATCTGGTCGCGCTGCGCTTTATCGTAGTCGGCAAACCAGGCGCGGAAGCCTTTGAGAAGGTCGGCCTTGGTCACCATCACGTACACCGGGAAGCGGATACCCAGCTGTTCATGCAGCTCGGACAGGCGCTGGCGCAGGTTCACCGCCTGCTGGCGGGACGCCTCGGCAGACTGGGTCAGCAGGTCCGAAATGCTGATCGTGACGATGACGCCGTTGATCGGCTGGCGGCGACGGTACTTGCGCAGTAGCCCCATGAACTGCAGCCACTCACCGGCATCCTGCGCCTGCTCGCTCTCCTGGGTGGTATAGCGACCCGCGGTGTCCAGCAGCACGGCTTCGTTGGTGAACCACCAGTCGCAGTTGCGCGTGCCGCCAATACCGCGCAGCGCGGTCTTACCGAAACGGTCGGCCAGCGGGAACTGCAGCCCGGAGTTCACCAGCGCCGTGGTTTTACCGGAGCCCGGCGCGCCGATAATGACGTACCATGGCAGCTGATAGAGATATTGCGTGCTGAAGCGCTGGGTCCACTGAGCGCCCTGGCCCGCTTTGCTGAAGTGCGCTTTTTTAAGCATCTGCGCGGCTTCATCAAAACGGCTGGCGAGGATCTGCTCCTCGCTGTTCAGGCGCTGCTGCGGATCCGCCGCCTCCGGGCTGGTGGTGTTCTCGTTGAGCTTGTCCATCAGCTTGCGGTTCAGCCAGGCGTTATAAAGGCGCGGCAGAATATGGCCCTGCGCCCACAGCAGGTAGACCACGGCGATACTGATGATGCGGTTCTGTTCGGATTCGAGCGGTCGGGTGTCCACGATGGACAACAGCGGGCCAATCATCCAGATCACCGCCGCCAGCGCCGTTACGCCGAGGAAGCTCCACAGAATGCGGTTGGTCAGAATGGAAAGAAGTGTAGTCAGCATCCTTAGTTTCCTTGCGGCAATCCGTTCAGCTCGGCCTGGGTGTTTTCAGGCGACACCAGCAGAGTAATTTCCACACGGCGGTTACGGGCGCGGTTTTCCGGCGTCGTGTTCGGCGCCACCGGGTTAATCTCGCCCCGCCCTTCCGCCTTCACGCGGCCAGGCTGAGAGAGGCTTCCCTGCAGCATTTTCTGTACGGAGCGCGCGCGTTCCAGTGAGAGCTCGTAGTTAGAGGCAAAGCGCGCGCTGCGGATCGGCACGTTATCGCTGTAGCCCACCACCAGAATTTTGCCGCTGACGTTGTTCATCGCCTGCGCAATGCGGTTGATGACCGGTTCATAGCGGTCGCGCACGACGGTCGAGGCGGAGTCAAACAGCCCATCGCCCTTCAGGATCACGACGCTGCGATCTGCCTGGTCTTTTACCGCCACCAGGCCCGCCTCAATTTCAGGCTTCAGGAAGCCGCGCAGGTTAAGCACCGCGGGCAGCTGACGCGCCGGCTGCTGGATGGTGGTTTCCGGCAGCTGGGACTGATAAATCTTCGCCAGCACCGGGTTGGTGTTGTCGCCAAGGCGCCAGTTAAGCACGATGTAAAACAGGCAGGCGATAAACCCGGCCAGCGCCACGCAGGCCCACAGGGGAACCATCGGCCGCCAGAGCTTGCGCAGCACCGGACGATCTTCCGGATGAGGAGAAAGCGGCGGCGGATAGCTGCCGCGCACGCCGCGGATCATTTGCCACAGCCGCTGCTTGATGGTTTCAAGCTGGGTGCGGCCATTGTCCAGCACCCGATAGCGCCCCTCGAAGCCGAGCAGCAGGCAGTAGTTGATCATCTCCAGCAGCAGGATATGCTCGCGCGGATTCTGCGACAGGCGCGCCAGCAGCTGGAAGAACTTTTCGCCGCCCCAGGTTTCGTTATGGAACGTCACCAGCAGGCCATTGCTGGACCAGACGCCGCTGCTGCCCCAGGGAGTCAGCGCGGCGGCCTCGTCCAGCGCCGTGCACAGGCAGTAGCGCGCCCCGACGATCACTTCGTAGGGCAGCCCCGCCTGCTGACAGCGGACTTCAAAACGGCGAATCTCATCGATCAGGCGCTGGCGTAACGCCACCTGATCGTCATGTGATACCGAATGACGGATCTGCGGAATCGCGTTGAGCAGCGGATTGGCGGCCGCCACCAGCTGATTGTTGCTACTGGCTCCGGTAAACGCGGCATCACTGCCGCTATCCTGTCGTTCCTGCATATTAAGCGCTCGCTTTATTATTCTGTCGGGCTACGGATGGCCCAAAACTCCATATCCAGCCCCGGGAACTCCCCTGCAAGGTGCAGGGCGAATGCGCCGGACTTATCCATCTCGTGCCACAGCTCGCTGCCCTTCTCCAGCTCGAAGTAGCTGTAGCCGGCATGCCACGGGATCTGCGGCGGCGCGACCGGCATGGCGCGCAGCATAATGCCCGGCAGCTGCAGCTGAACCAGATCGCGAATTTTCGAGACCGGGGCAATTTTCATCTGCGCCGGGAAGTGGGTTTGCAGGTGTTCGCCCGGCACGTTGGCTTTCACCGCCAGCACGAAGCCAAATTCCCGCACCATGCTGGTTTCAGGAACGGTGGCGATGTTCAGGCCATGCGAGCGCTCGTTAAGCGGCAGCTGAATGGCGTGGTCTTCCATCACCAGCGACAGCCCCTGACGCAGCATCAGCATCAGCTTGCTGAAGCAGTTCGCCAGATCGTCGTGATCGTAGATCGGCAGCACGCTCTCGGTGGTGCGCTGCGACGTCCAGGTCGTGAGCTCGGTGGCAAACGGCAGCCAGCTGCGCCAGAGCGTTTCCGGGTGCAGCAGCGGCAGCGTTTTTAAATGTGAAACCTCGCCCAGATGACGGTTCACGAGCGAAAGCAGCGTAAATTCAATCAGTTCAGAGGTGTTAAAGCGGCCAGGCTGACGCAGGCGGCCGCCAATCTGCTGGCTGCGCTGCACCAGCAAACCGTGCAGATCGTTGATCATGCTGTAGATCTGCGGGCTGTTATTGGCGTTCAGCATCGGCGGGATGTAGCTGTTATCCAGCCGCACGTGGTTGTCGTTGCGTTTTTCAGTCACAAACGCCACGCCGATGGATGTCCATTCTGCCGTGAGGTCTTTTTCCAGCATCAGCGTCAGGCGCAGGCGGCCAAACTGGACGGTGGCATCCCCCACCGACATGGCGTTATCGTCCTCCACCTCCTGCTCAAACGCGACGAAGCGGGCCAGTGAGGCAGGCTCTTCGCTGAAAATCACCTCTTCCCGCTCGCCACGACGAACCGGCAGCGCGAGCACCACCTTTTCGTTGGTGAGATTGTCAGGAATTTTTAGCGGCGCGGGACCATTGCGTCCGTTGCGGACCTGGAAAAAGGTGCCGTCCGGCAGTAACCCGCTGCAGTAGCTCAGGGCAATACAGCCCTGGCGAAGCATCGCTTCGTCCAGTTCTACGTCGAGAAAGCCCCAGAGATAGGAACGCTGCAGCGCACCCCACTCACGAACATGGTTGAGCAGATAACTTTCAGTCCGCTGAAAATGGTGTGGACGCAGGAACATGCCTTCGGTCCAGACGACCTTTTCTGCTTTGGTCATGATGATGTGTTTCCTGTTGTGAAGCGCGTTACTGGCTGATGACCCGAATGCCGTTTACGTCGAGAAAAACGTTGGCCTGGAGTTCATCCGCGGACCATTTCCAGAACTGGTAGATATGATTTTCGCCTGGCACAGGCAGCGGGAGTGAAACGCGCCATTTTTTACCGTCCAGCTTCTGATATTCCGCCATCACGCCGATATAACGCGCCTCAGGATCGCTCTGACCGCTGAGGGTTTTGGACAGCTGTCCCGGCATCAGGAAGAAAACGTCGCTGTTCAGCAGATTCGCGCCAAGCGTTGCTGACGCGTTGTTCTGCAGGGAATAGAAGTCGCTGGACATGAAATCCGCATCGGATTTCAACAACAGCACCCGGACTTTAAGTGGCGCAGAATCATTGATTTGTGGATGAGCCTGAAACTGCAGATTGTAGCGGGAAGGGTCGCTGTGTGAAGACGACGTACAACCACTGACAAGGGCGAAAATCGCCGCGTAAAAGACTAACCACAGCCGATGAAACTTTTTATTATTCATAAAAATACGCCCACGAAAGCCGTTTAGTTCAGGATCCAGGTACCGTTAGCGCTGTCTTTGCAGGCTTTGCTGTTGCCATCCACATCGACGCAGGTCGCTTTTTTACGCACCTTAGGACGAATGGCCTGTTTGCGGACGGTGGCTTCGTACTGGTCGGCTTTGATAACGGCACGCATCGGGACGTAGCCAATCAGCTGGTCGTTCCCCTCATCGGCGAGCGCCATCCAGTAGTGTTCAACCTGCCCCAGCACTACATAGGTTTTTCCGGTTTCCAGCGTACGGATAACCTTTCCGCCAAAATCAGGACGGCTCATCAGGGAGGCCGGGTACATGGCACGATAAGGCTCATTGAGCTGGGTGAATTCCGTTGGCGGCACCACGGCGTGACGGTGGGTCAGGGTGACACCGTTGACCTGGCTGGTCACGATCGTGTCGTCGGTGATTGCCGGTTTCTGTGGCGCTTTACAGCCCGCCACCGCCATTACAAACAGAAGTGAAAACAGTACGCGCATTTTCATATGCTTTTCCGTAGCGATATTTTGATGATGGAGATAAGGGGATGAAATTTGACTTAGGTGCTATTGTTAAAATAGTCAGGATAATTTCGGGGTGTTACTAATTTAAAGGCATAGCTACCGCACGAGCCCTTCAGAATAAGGCCCAGCGTCTTCCTGACATATTTTGACAAACGGTAAACAAGTTTACATGAGCTTTGCTTCAATTCAATATTTACCGCAGCGTAAGTGGTGGTAATTGAAGCAGCCAAAACATTATAGGAATAATCTGATAAAAAAACCCGACATGGCCTGGAGCTACTTATTTCAACACCTGCTAATGATATAACACACTGTTATTAAAGCACAAAATTCAAAAGAGAACGGATTTCATTAACGCAATAACGCTATTATCGCCACTACCATAATTAGTAGAAATGTCGTTTTGGTGATATCAGATGAAGATATCGACGATGAATTATTTGTTGCACTAACAGGGTATGTTTAATATTGCCGCATCACCTGACGACACCATCGCTATTTAACTTATTGACTGCCCCTTTAATTTCACGACTCAAAATAACTTATATTTCATATTGTGATAATAACCCTGTAAGTGATTATACATTTCCATTAATCATTAAGCCTGAGTAAACCTTCTCGTCACTATTTCGAATACCGATGTTGCTACAGCGCCTGTCATCCGCCATGTTTCCACTTTTGAGCGACCGTCTCTTTCATTCGAAATTTTACCTGCGCTACATGCTTTCCCTCTCGACGCTATCTATCCTGCCTACCGGATGATAGATACAATTTATTATTAAAATGATAAAATTTCGTTATAATTTCTTTAAATAGTTGCATGCCAACATTTTTAACTCATTGTTATAAAGATAATTACAGGCAAGAGCCGTAACTCGACCGCGTGGATTTCCATCTCCGCCAGTCATTGCTTTTGCTTATTACCCAGCCGTTGCGCGACCAAACACGTCAGGAGTCAGTATGAACACGAAAAGACGCTCAGTTCCCGGTATCAGACACTACGATGGTCCTGCCGGCGGCTGGGGCGCGTTGAAGGCGACGGCCATTGCAGTACGTACCCAAATGGATACCCTGGACGCTCCCGCGACGCTGCTGCGTACCAACCAGCCGGACGGTTTTGACTGCCCCGGCTGCGCGTGGCCCGATAAAGAGCACAAGTCGACATTCCAGTTCTGCGAGAACGGCGCGAAAGCGGTAACCTGGGAAGCGACCAGTAAGCGCGTGACGCCCGATTTTCTGGCGGAAAACAGCGTCTCCTCGCTGCTGGCAAAATCGGACTTTGAGCTGGAAGGTTACGGTCGTCTGACGCATCCCCTGCGCTATGACCGGGCCAGCGATACCTTCCGGCCCGTCGACTGGGACGAGGCGTTTCAACGCATCGGGGAAATATTGCGCGGGCTCGAACCGGACCAGGTCGAGTTCTATACTTCCGGGCGCGCCTCCAACGAAGCGGCGTATCTGTTCCAGCTGTTCGCCCGCGAGTACGGCACCAATAATTTCCCGGACTGCTCGAATATGTGTCACGAGGCCACCAGCGTCGGCTTGCCGCGCTCCATCGGAATTGGGAAAGGCACTGTCTCGCTGGACGATTTCGACAAGACTGAGCTGGTGATCTCCATCGGTCACAACCCCGGCACCAACCATCCGCGAATGATGGGTACCCTGCACGAGCTGGCGCGTCGCAATGTGCCGATTATCGTTTTCAACCCGCTGCGCGAACGCGCCCTCGAACGTTTTGCCGACCCGCAAAGCGTGATTGAAATGGCAACCTATAGCTCTACGGACATCGCCTCGACCTACTTCCAGGTGAAGGCCGGGGGCGATGCCGCCGCGCTGAAAGGCATTGCTAAACACCTTCTGGAGATGGAGGCCGAACGCGGTGACGTGCTTGACCGCGCGTTTATTGCAGAACACACCCGGGGTATTGAAGATTTTGCCGCCGATATCGCGCAGACCCGCTGGGACGACATTGAGCGCGAGTCGGGGCTCAGCCAGGCGGCGCTCAAAAAGGTGGCCGAGGCCTATGCCAAATCAAACGCCACCATCATTACTTACGGAATGGGGATTACCCAGCACAATAAAGGCACGGCGAACGTCCGCCTGATTGCTGACCTGCTGCTTCTGCGCGGGAACATCGGCAAGCCCGGCGCGGGGATCTGCCCCCTGCGCGGCCACTCTAACGTTCAGGGGAACCGGACCGTCGGGATTAGCGAGAAGCCTGCCCCGGCCTTCCTGAACCGCCTGAAAGAAGTGTTTGGCTTTGAGCCCCCTTCCCGTCACGGACACGATGCGGTGCAGGCGACGCAGGCCATGATCGACGGTCGCGCAAAAGCGCTCATTTGCCTCGGCGGTAACTTTGCCGTCGCGATGCCCGACCACGAGAACGGTTTCCCGGCGATGGGTAACCTGGATCTGAGCGTGCACGTCGGGACCAAGCTGAACCGTACCCATCTGCTGGTGGGCAAAGAGACCTTTATTTTCCCGTGCCTCGGCCGCACGGAGCTGGATATGCAGGCCACCGGCCGCCAGTCCATCACCGTCGAAGACTCTATGTCGATGGTGCATGCTTCCTCCGGCAAGCTGAAACCCGCCTCGCCGTTGCTCCGTTCGGAGCCTGCCATCGTCGCTGGCCTCGCAAAGGCTACCCTGCCGGAAACACGCGTGGACTGGCTGACGCTGGTCGAGGATTACGACCGCATCCGCGATTTGATCGAGCAGACCATTCCGGGCTTTGAGAACTACAATGCGCGGATCCGTGTTCCCGGCGGCTTCCGCATGCCGCTGCCTCCGACACAGCGTATCTGGCCCACCGCAACGGGCAAAGCGATGTTCTCGGTATTCGACGGCGTACAGGAAAACGCCAGCGGTGAAGGCGAGCATGTGCTGCGCCTGATCACGCTGCGCAGCCACGATCAGTACAACACCACCATTTACGCCCTAGACGATCGCTACCGTGGCGTATTTGGCCGCCGCGACGTGCTGTTTATGAACGAAGAAGATATGGCGCAGTCAGGGCTGGAACACGGCGATCGCGTGGATATCGAAACCGCCCTCCCCGGCAGCGCGCAGCGGCTGGAAGATATTACGGTGGTGGCGTACAACATCGCCCCGGGCTCCGTCGGCGCGTATTACCCGGAGGCCAACGTGCTGGTGCCGCTCGATTATCTCGATAAGGACAGCGGTACGCCGTCGTATAAATCGGTTCCGGTTCGCATTACCCTGCGCTCGAAAGAGATCCGCATGCTGTAAGGCTTTACGCGCAGAGAAGAGTGATGGACATAAAACAGTTAAAATATTTACTCGCGCTCGACGAGACCCGCCACTTTGGTAAAGCGGCATTGCGGTGCAACATCACCCAGCCGACCCTCTCCATGCGCATCCGCAGCCTGGAAGAGGAGCTGGGGCTGGTGCTGATCGTGCGCGGGCAGCGCTTTGAAGGGTTTACGCCGGAGGGAGAGCGCATTCTCGCATGGGCGCGCGCGCTTCTTGCCGCACACGACGGATTGCAGGCGGAAGCCGCGCTGTGTAAAGGCCAGGTAGTGGGAGAATTACGTCTGGGGATGGTGCCGCTGGCGAGCGTGGATCCGATGATCTTTATCCGCCTGCTGACGCAAAAGTACCCGGAGCTGACCTACAGCCTCTATTCTATGTCTTCGGCGCAGATTGCCGACGGCGTCAACCGCAATCAGCTTGAGCTGGGGATTTGCTACCTGAACAGCATCGACACCAGCCTGTTTGACATTATTCAGCTTCCCAAAACGAAGATGGGGCTGCTCCACGACACCCGTCATTTCCAGCTTACCCCGGAGACGCTGACCTGGCACGACCTGACGGATTTTCCGCTGGGGTTCCTGACCAAAGGGATGCACTACCGGGCGCATATGGAGGCCAGCTTTAAAGCTGCTGGCATCGAACCGACGGCCGTTTTTGAGAGCGACTCCACGTTCCAGATCATTCAGGCAGTTCAGAGCGGCGTATGCTGCGCCGTGATGCCGCTGAATAACGGGCTGGAAGCCCTGAACGGCACTTTCAGGATTATCCCCATCGCCGACGCGAACATTGAGGCTCCCATCGGCCTGATTATGCGCAGGCAGAAACCCGTCTCTTCGCTGGCGCTGCGCTGTTTTACCGACGCGCAGGCGATTTATCACGCGGACAAGGAGGCGTAAGCCTGCCGCGACACCACGCTAAAACCGCCGATCAGCACTGCGGCGCAGACCTCCCGGTATTCCGGCGCACTCACCAGCTCGCGCAGCGCATCGCGAATGGCGCTGAGCGTTTCGGGGGACGTGCGTCGCGACGTGATTAATGGCAGCCCTGGCGTCAGCGGCGTTCGATCGAACGCCGCCAGCCCCGCAAGCCGTTCCGGCTCATGACGCTCCAGCAGCGCCCAGGTCACGCAGTCGATGGCGGCGATATCGCTCTTCCCGCGCTGCACGTCAATCAGCGACTGACGGTGGCTACCGCTGAAGGACGTTTGTGAAAAAAATGGTCCGTCAACAATCAGGGGAGCCACCTTTTTTCGCAGCGCGTTATAGCCGGACTGCGAGTCTTCCGAATTACAAACCGCCCGACGTCCGCGAAAATCCGCCAGCGTGAGATGCCTTTCCTCCGCGCGCGCTACCAGAAAACTGCGGTACTGGAATCCTTCGCAGCCCGCGGCGGTGTAGTGAAAACAGCCCACCACCTGTACCTCCGGGAGCTGCGTCACCAGCGGGTAGCCGCATGTCTGGCTGAGGATAAGCTCAGGCTGCTGCCAGTGGGCCAGCAGGTCAGACTCCGGCCAGCCGGGAGCACCACCGACGGGCACGCCACGCGCGGCCAGCAGATGCTGCACCGCCAGCCAGAGCGCGCGGGTATCGCCGCGATCCACGGCGTACATGGGAAACGCCAGCAGGTTACTCATACCTCTCCTCCTGTTGTTTTCCGGGATGGACGGTGACCTCCACTGGCCGGGTCCAGAACTGGCGTAGCCATTCACCGTAGCCCCGTACCACAAAGCCGTGGTTACGCTGCCGGTACGCCTCCCGGTTTTGCCGGTAGATCGTCGGCAACCCGTACCAGGGAACGCCCGGTAAATCGTGGTGAATAGAATGGTAGTTGAGATTCAAAAACAGCACCCGCCAGACTAGCCCGGCCTCGTTAATGACCGAGCGCGCGAGCGGATCGTCCGCCGCCCGATGTTCGTAGAACGAGCGGACCTTGGTCAGCGCCAGCGCCGGATAGCTTACCGCCAGCACAAACCAGACGGGTGAAAAGCCGTGATGCACCATCCACGCGAAAAGTGCCCCCAGCAGCAGAGCATGAACCAGCCACATCGCCATCGCCCGCAGGTGAAAATCACGAAACGCCGCCCCGGCGCTGCCCAGCGTCTGGACGATATCCAGCAGCGGCGCCAGCAGAAGCCGCCCGGCAAAGGTATTCCGGGCCCGGATCAGGCACTTCTGCCACGGGGAAAAGCGCGCCCAGCTCGCCTCGGTGAAATAATACGACTCCGGGTCATCCACCGGATCGGTCAGGCTATCGTGACGGTGATGGGCCAGATGGGAATCCCGGTACAGGCCATACGGATACCAGACCGCCAGAGGGAGCGTGCCGAACAGCTGGTTAAGCCAGGCAAAACGGGTGGGATGCCCGTGGATCAGCTCATGCTGCAGGGACATGTACCAGGCGGTAAACCAGATAAGCAGCAGCGTGGCGGGAAGCAGGCCGAGCGTTTGCCAGAATGTTAGGGCGGAAAACCAGCCGGTATAGATAATGACGATCAGCAGCCACGTAGGGAGTTCACTTCGCCACAGAATCCCAGATGCAAGTCGGTGGATGTGATTGCGCTGCTGCGGATGTAAATAGAGGGTGCTTCGTTTACTCATTCCTTCAGACGCCGTTTCGCCAGAGACAATGCTCTGACGATCGGGGATAACGCCTGAAATGACAAAGAACTTAAATCGCTTTGCTTTGCCGGAAACGCAGGGTCACGCCCGGCTTGACTTATTCTGTAGTAAAGGTACTTTTCAGGACATGAAGAAAATATTAATTATCGTACCTGACGGCGGCATGCTGTTTGAGGCCGCCGGTATCGCCGACATTCTGATGCAGGCCAACCGGCTGCATCCGGAAGGGCTTACCCAGCCCCGCTACCGTATCATCATTGCCACCACGCAGCCCCACCAGGTGATCCACGGCCAGTCTGGCCTGAACCTGCTGGCGGACTATCGTCTGCCGGAGCTGGATCCGCGCGAACCGCTGGACACCATTATCATCACCGGACGCGGGATCAACGAGCAGGAGAGCACGGCGGTGGTGGACTGGCTGCACCTCGCTGCCCCGCACGCCCGGCGAGTCGCCTCCATTTGCGGGGGCGCGATGCTGCTTGCCCAGACCGGCTTGCTGGACGGCCGCCGTGCAACCACCCACTGGCGGCTGCTGGAGACGATGCAAGCCCAGTACCCGGCTATCCACGTCGAAGGCGGCCCGCTGTATATTCAGGATGGCCCCATCTGGACCTCCGGCGGCGTGAGTTCCGGGTTCGATCTGACCCTGGCGCTGGTGGAAGACGACTACGGATTTACCCTCGCCCGCGACGTGGCGCAGGATATGGTGATGTATCTGCGTCGCCCCGGCGGACAACTGCAGTTCAGCCGCTATAGCCTGCAGCAGCCTGGCGCATCGGGGCCTATCAGCGAACTGCAAACCTGGATCCTGCAGAACCTCACCGCCGACCTGTGCGTGGAAAATTTGGCCGAAAAGGTGGCGATGAGCCCGCGCAATTTCACCCGGGTTTTTACCCGCGACGCGGGCGTCTCGCCTGCCCGTTACGTGATGGAAGCGCGCCTGGCCGCCGCCCGACAGTTGCTTGAGCAGACCCATGATCCCCTTGAGCGGGTTGCCGAGCAAAGCGGGTTTGGCACCAGCATTAACCTGCGCCGCGTGTTTGAGAAACAGCTCCACCTCACGCCAGGCGAGTATCGCCAGCGCTTCCACTGCCGCAAGATGGCGTAATCTGATCCTTTTTTGTCGTTTACGCCAACCGGCCCTGCGCCTACAGTGACTCCAGACAACAGAGATAAGGAGTGCACCATGGTTAAGGTCGGTATTAACGGTTTCGGCCGTATCGGACGTAATTTCCTGCGCGCGGCGCTGGGTAACCCGGATCTTCAGATTGTGGCCATTAACGATCTGACGGACAGTAAAACCCTCGCCCACCTGCTGAAACATGATTCCCTTCTGGGCAAACTGCCCGCGCCCGTTGAAGCGGCTGACGGCGCACTGCAGGTGGACGGTCAGCGGATTGTGGTGTTTAGCGAACGCGACCCGGCAAATATTCCGTGGCGCGATGTTGGTGTTGACGTGGTAATTGAGGCCACCGGCTTCTTTACCGATCGGGAAAAAGCGGCGGTGCACGTCACGCAGGGTGGCGCAAAGCGCGTCATCATCTCCGCGCCCGGCAAGAATGATGATCTGACGGTTGTGATGGGAGTGAACCACGATCGCTACGACCCGGCTCAGCACGTGGTCGTCAGTAACGGGAGCTGTACCACTAACGGTCTGGCGCCGGCGGCTCAGGTGCTGCATCAGCAGTTCGGGATCGAGCATGGTCTGATGAACACGACGCACGCCTACACCAACAGCCAGGCGCTGCACGACCAGCCGGAAAAAGATCTGCGCGGCGCGCGCGCGGCGGCGCTGTCGATTGTGCCTTACTCCAGCGGCGCGGCGAAAGCGCTGGGCAAAGTGATCCCCTCCCTGGACGGCAAGCTGACCGGGTACTCCCTGCGCGTGCCGGTGCCGGTGGTGTCGATTGTAGATTTAACGGTAACGCTCAGCCGTACCGTAACCGCCGAAGAGGTGAATGAGGCGTTCCGCAACGCGGCCGCCAGCGGGCCTCTGAAAGGGATCCTGGGCTATAGCGATGAACCGCTGGTCTCCAGCGACTACCAGGGCGACCCGCGCTCCTCCATTATCGACGGGCTTTCCACGCTGGTAATTGGCGGGAACATGGTGAAGATCCTGGCGTGGTATGACAACGAGTGGGGCTTCTCTAACCGCCTGGTGGATCTGGCGGTGCTCATGGATAAGAAAGGGCTGTAAGCCTGGAGCCGGGTGGCGCGAACGCTCACCCGGCAAAAAATCATTCCGCTTTCACTTTCACGCCCATCAACACAATCACCATCGCCGTCACCAGCAGGAACCCGCTTCCGGCGAATACGCCGCTGGCACCGTTAAGGTCAAATACCGCCCCGCCCCCGGCCGCACCGGCGCTTATCGCCAGCTGGATTGAGGCCACCAGCAGCCCCCCTGCACTTTCGGCTTCATCCGGAACGGTGGTGGCAAGCCAGGTTGACCAGCCCACCGGAACCAGACCAAACGCAAAGCCCCACAGCGCCACCAGGAAACCGTCCAGCATTGCCAGATGGCCAAACGCCACCATCGTCAGCGCCAGTATGCCCATGGCGAACGGCACCAGCGCCAGCGTCAGGCGTAGATTACGTGCCAGCAGATGTCCGGCAACGGAAGTACCGACAAAGTTCGCCAGCCCAAAGCCCAGCAGGATCAGTGAAATGGTCTCAACGTTCGCCTGCCCCACCGTTTCCAGGAACGGGCGCAGGTAGGTAAAGAAGGCGAAATGGCCGCTGAAGATCAGAATAGTGGCCAGCATGCCGCCGATCATGCCCGGTCGACGCAGCACGCGGAACAGCGTGCTGAGGCTACCGCTGCTCTCGGGCTTCATGGACGGCAGTACCCAGATCTGCCACAGCAGCGCCAGTACGCTCGGCAGTATGCAGAGCACAAAGACGTTGCGCCAGCCGATCAGGCTACCCAGATAGCTCCCCAGCGGGGCAGCAACCACGGTGGCAATCGACACGCTGGAGAAGATCACCGCCAGCGCCTTCGGTACTTTATCCGTCGGAACCAGGCGCATCGTGGTGGCCGTCGACATCGCCCAGAAGCCACCGATGGCGACCCCTAACAGCAGGCGCCCCATCAGCAGGACGTGCAGCGTAGGCGCAAAGGCCACCAGCAGGCTGGAGATGATTTGCAGCACGGAGAAAAACATCAGTACCCAGCGACGGTCGATACTTTTGGTCGCCGGCGTAATCAGAAGCCCGGTGACCAGTGCCACCAGCGCGGTGGCGGTGACGGCCTGCCCGGCCATGCCCTCGCTGACGCCCAGACTCGCGGCCACCGGCGTCAGCAAACTGGCTGGCAGGAACTCAGCCGTTATCAACCCAAACACGCCCAGCCCCAGTGAATAGACGGCCCGCCAGGCGGGTCTGGCAGGCGCCACGGCCTCTCTCACCACGACACATGAATTCATCTGTTGTTCTCCCGTTATAAAAATGTGACAACTGTCGCAAAAGCATAGAGGGTTCACCGTGGACGATCTATGACATATAATCTCCACTTATTGATTATTCGTCCGGAGTTGCGCCATGACCGTTCAGTCCCCCGATTTGATCAGCGAACTCTTACGCGGCATGCGCCTGTCGGGCGTGAAATACCGACGGATTGAAGCCAGCGCGCCGTTTGGCGTGGCGTTCCACCAGGCGCCCGGTAAGGCGCAGTTCCATTTTGTGAGCCACGGTAGCGCCCTGCTGCGTATGGAGAGCGGTGCGACCTTCGAACTGAGCGGCGGCGACGCGCTGTTTATTCCTGGCGGGAATGCCCACGCCCTGCTCTCTGACGCTCAGGCAGCCATTACCCCGGTGAACGCTTTTCCGAGCGAACCTATCTGCGGCTCGGTGTGCGCCATTACCTGCGAGCCCTGTCCGGAGAGCGAGAACACCATCATCTTTAGCGGGTGTATGGATTTTGAGCTCGGCGGGATGCAGCCGCTGATCAAAGCAATGCCGGAAGTGATGATGGTCAGCCGGCTGATGTCCACCTGGCCGGAAATTCATCCGCTACTGGCGGCGATGGAGCGAGAATCCATGACCCGTCAGGCCGGGTTCGCCGGGATCCTTGCCCGGCTGGCTGATGTGGTGGCGGCGTTAATTGTGCGCGGCTGGGTTGAGGGCGGCTGCGGTAAAGCCACCGGCTGGGTGCAGGTTTTACGCGACCCGCGCCTGAGCCGGGCCATTTACGCCATGCACCAGCAGCCTGGCCTGAACTGGAGCGTGGCGGATCTGGCGAAAGAAGCGGGTACCTCACGCTCCGTGTTTGCCGAACGGTTTCTGGCCGCGACGGGGACGACCCCGGCAAAGTATCTCAGCGAACTGAGAATGCGGCTGGCGATTCAGTACATTCGTCACGAAAATCAGCCGATTGAAACGGTCGCCCTGCGGCTGGGTTACGGATCGCTGGCGGCGTTTAGTCGGGCCTTTAAGCGCATCATTGGCCATGCGCCGGGCACGCTGCGGGAAGCCGGCCAGGCCCCGGAAGAGGTCTGACCGGCAGGCTGGCATCAGAAAGAGTATTTAAAGCGCACGCGGCCACCGTAGCGATCGTCGTTTTTCTTATCGCCCGCTTTCGGGGAAGCGTTGACCCAGGACGCATACGCGCCCAGATAGATATTGAAGTTTTTCATCTTCAGGATGTTCGGGATCAGGTACGACGTATGGATGGTATGAATATCGTACTCGCCCTTCGCGTCCAGGTAAGCGGTGTTGAGGTTCATGACCACGCCGTTCTCCGGATCGGTTTTAAGCCCGTCCCAGGTCATAGTAAACCCGTAGCCGTCGCTGTAGAGATCGTCCGACTTTAATTTCCCCGTCGTTCACAGAACCGAAGAAGAATACCGCATCATCGAGATAAAATTTCCCGCCGAGAGGCTGAACGGAAAATCCGGCAGAATTGCCGTTATCCCTTTTTCGATAACCATCAAAACCTCATAAATTACGCCCGTTAATATCCCAGCGTTCTTTATATCCCGGCGCCCGGTCGCTATTAGCGCTTTGCTTAATGGAGGTCAGACTGCCTGTTTTACTGGCGGCATCTATATTAAACGCCACGTCACCATAAAATTTAATATCACCAAACCCTGAAAGCGTCAGCTTTGGCGGTTCGGCTTTGCTCACCGGCTCTTCGGACTGCACAACAACGGCGGGTGCTGCCTGCGCGGCGGCCGCCTGCTGCTGTCTAAGCGCCGGAATAAAATGCACTTATCAGTATTACCGTTTTTTTAATTTCATAAAATTCATCCTGATTATAAAAGTGAATACGCAAATCGGGAGCATCGCCATTTCGACTACATAGCCTTTTGGGTTCTATTATTTTTTTTGTTGCACAACAAATCCTTCCGGACAGGGCGTGCGAAGCGGTAAATTGTCTGGTTCTGCGCAAAATGGGATATTCAACACGCGAAGCGGGCAATATTCGTCTAAGGTTTTCAGGTGATTGATAACAGCGGTCACGCTGCTCAGGAATACAGGAGACGAACCGATGATAAGACCTCGTACTTTACGCCCTGCTCTTTTGCACCTCGCGCTGGGAGGCGCGCTGCTCGGTGTGGCAACGATGGGTTATGCTGAAGAACAGCTAGCCTACCAGAAAAATTCACCCGATATTTTGCTTGGCCCTCTGTTTAACGACGTGCAGAGTGCCAAACTGTTTCCCGATCAGAAAACCTTTGCCGATGCCGTTCCCAAAAGCGACCCGCTGATGATACTGGCGGATTACCGGATGCAGCACACCCAGACAAGCTTTGACCTGCGCCACTTTGTGGAGATGAACTTCATACTGCCTGCGGAAGGTGAAAAATATGTGCCGCCTGCGGGACAAAGCTTACGTGAGCACATTGACGACCTCTGGCCTGTGCTGACGCGCACCACGGATAAAGCCAGTAACAAATGGGATTCCCTGCTGCCTTTACCGAAACCTTACGTTGTGCCCGGCGGGCGCTTCCGCGAGGTCTACTACTGGGATAGCTATTTCACCATGCTGGGCCTGGCGGAGAGCGGCCACTGGGACAAAATCAGCGATATGGTGGATAACTTTGCGTATGAGATTGATACCTTCGGCCATATCCCCAACGGTAACCGCAGCTACTACCTGAGCCGCTCCCAGCCGCCGTTCTTCTCACTGATGGTTGAGCTGCTGGCAACGCATGACAAAGACGCGCTGAAAAAATACCGTCCACAAATGGAAAAAGAGTACACCTACTGGATGGAGGGTGTAGAAAGCCTTCAGCCAGGGCAGGCTAACCAGCGCGTGGTGAAGCTCGATGACGGTTCCGTACTCAACCGCTACTGGGACGATCGCGATACCCCGCGCCCGGAGTCCTGGCTTGACGATATCACCACGGCGAAGAGCAACCCTAACCGGCCTGCGACGGAGATCTACCGCGATTTGCGCTCCGCAGCGGCCTCGGGCTGGGACTTTAGCTCCCGCTGGATGGACGACCCGCAAAAGCTCGGCACCATCCGCACCACCAGCATTGTGCCCGTCGATCTGAACGCCCTGATGTTTAAAATGGAAAAACTGCTCGCGCGAGCAGGCCAGGAGGCGGGCGACAGCGCGGCGGCGAGTAAATACGAGGCATTAGCAACCGCGCGTCAAAAAGCCATTGAGCGCCACCTGTGGAACGATAAAGAGGGCTGGTACGCCGATTACGACCTCAAGAGTAAGAAGGTGCGCAACCAGCTCACGGCGGCGGCCCTCTTCCCGCTCTACGTGAAGGCGGCGGCACAGGATCGCGCCGATAAAGTGGCCGCGGCCACCTCCGCACGCCTGTTGAAGCCGGGCGGTATTACCACCACCACCATCAACAGCGGCCAGCAGTGGGATGCGCCAAACGGCTGGGCACCGCTGCAGTGGGTGGCAACGGAAGGGTTGCAGAACTATGGGCAGGATAAGGTTGCAATGGACGTGACCTGGCGCTTCCTGAAGAACGTTCAGCATACTTACGACCGCGAGAAGAAGCTGGTGGAGAAGTATGATGTCTCTTCTACCGGTACCGGCGGTGGCGGCGGTGAATATCCGCTCCAGGATGGGTTCGGCTGGAGTAACGGCGTGACGCTGAAAATGCTGGATCTGGTTTGTCCGAAAGAGAAACCGTGCGACAGCGTGCCGGAAAATCAGCCTGCGGCGAATGATGAGGCTGCGCCGGTGAAAGCTGCGGCGCAGTAAGGGAGTATTGCCGGGTGATGGCTACGCCTTACCCGGCCTACATTTTGAACTCACAGGGATTTAGAAGCTGTAACTCGCCCCTAGCTGATACGTCCTGTCACGCCCAATCCAGCAGTTGGTCGCGTCGTAGCAGGTCAGCGTCTCTTTATTGGTGATGTTCTGCATACTTGCCTTAAGCGTCAGCCCCGCCAGCGAAGGCAGAATTTCGCCCATCCGGTACGACGCCGCCAGATCGTACTGCGTAGTGCCCCCCAGCTTACCCGCATCGTTAGACGGTGAAATCTCCATCGGCCCGGTATAGCGCGCCCCGGCGCCCAGCATCAGCCCCTTCAGCGGCGTGCTCTCGAAGGTGTAGTCCCCCCACAGGTTGAACGCATTTTCCGGCACCTGAGCAGGACGCTTGCCCTGGTATTTATCATCTTCGGTATTAATTACGTGGGTGTAGGCATAGTTGGCAATCAGCGTCAGGTTGTCCGTCGGGCGGCTGATGGCGGAGAGCTCCGCGCCTTTGGATTCCACTTCACCAGTCTGACGGTAGTTCAGGAAGCCCGGGTCGGAGGTGACGACGTTTTTCTGCCGGATGTTAAACACCGAGGCGGTAAACGTCGTGGCGTACTCTGCCAGCAGATATTTTACCCCGCCTTCCACCTGCTTGCTGGTGGTTGGCTTGACGTCTTTCGCCGTGAGCGTCCCCTGCGGCGAGACCGGTGCAAAACCTTCTGAATAGCTGATAAACGGCGAAATACCGTTATCGAAGGCGTAAAGCGCCCCCAGGCGTTTGGTAACGCGATCCTGCGATACCCAGGCCTTATCGCCGTTTTGCAGGTAATCGGTGGTGACGGAGCGGTAATCGTCGTAGCGCAGGCTGCCCAACAGACTTAAGCCGCCAAATTCCACCTGATCCTGCAGGTAGTACCCGTTCTGCTGGTAGCTGAGGCGGTTTTTCTGGGCGGTGTAAAGCCCCAGCGCGCTTTCGTGGATTTGCGAATAGTCCGGATTACGCATATCCATGCCCGGCGTGGTCGACGCGTAGCGGTAGTGGAAATGGGAGTTCAGCTTCTGATAGTCAAACCCGGCCAGCAGATGGTGTTTCCAGTCGCCCAGCGCAACGGTTTTAGTCACCTGGTTGTCGATGTTGAAGCTCTTAAGATCTTCATCGGTGGTATAGGCAAAGCGGTTAAGCTGATAGACCTCACTTCCCGTTCCCGTCGCGTAGACGCTGTTCTGGTGGGTATCGACGTCGAAATAGCGCGCTTTCTGATTAAAGCCCCAGCCGCTGTCAAACTCGTGTTCGAAGCTGTAGCCCAGCATCCACTGGCGCTGCTTAAACCCGCTCCACTCATCTCCGGCGTAATCCCGGCGATCGGCATATTTGGACCGCAGATAAGCGAGCGGCAGCGGGTTAGACGGCGTCAGGCTCGGGGAGTTTTGCGCCAGCGCATCCAGGGTGAGACGGGTTTTACTGTCGGGTTGCCATGTAACGGACGGGGCGACCAGATAATTTTCATAGCGGCTGGTGTGCGGCTGATCGTCATTCTCCGTCGCCTTACCCAGCAGGCGGTAATTCCAGTCGCTGTCGGCAATTTGTCCGGTCGAATCGAGGTAGCCTTCTTTCAGATTACGGTTCCCGGTGTTAAAACCGACCTCGGTTCGGGCTTCCCGCTGCGGCTTTTTGCTTTGAATATTTACCAGCCCGCCCGGTGAACCGCCGCCGTAAAGCACCGATGAAGGCCCTTTCAGGATATCGACGCTCTCTATTAACAGCGGATCGATGCGCGCCTTGGTGTTGCCGGTGACGTTATAGGGTAGCTGCAGCCCGTTGTAAAACTCCTGATCGACGGTAAAGCCACGAATTTTGTATTCGCTCATATAGGAGGTATTCCCCCGCACCTCGGTTGAGACGCCTGGGGCATAGCGCAGGATTTCATTCACGGAGTTCGCGTGACGCTTTTCGATCTCCGGCGCAGAGAGCGTGTTGATAACCTGCGGCGTTTTACTTTCGGCAACGGCCGATTTGGTGGCGCTGTTGGTCCAGGCCGGCAGCGCGCTGCCCTGCTCTGAGCCCGTGACGACAATGGTTGATTCTTCGGCGAAAGCCTGGACCTGCAATGCCAGCGTGACTGCACCCGCCAGGGTGCATAACGTAAAACGTGAGGAGTTCATAATGTCGTCTTGTTATTACATGCAATACGGAACGACAATTATTATCATTTAGATTAGCAAATCAATATGGCGGCAAAAAAAACGGCCCTCCGCAGAGAGCCGTTCTGTCATTTTATGCTCGTCGCAGTAATCTGAATATGCCCAGCACGACAATGGCTCCCACGACAGCGACCAGGAAACTGTGCATGTCGAAACCACTGATGTCACCACCAAAACCAAACATCGTCGCCAGCCAGCCGCCTACAACCGCACCAACGACCCCGAGTACGCAGGTCAAAATAAAGCCGCCGCCATCGTTTCCCGGCATGATCAGTTTTGCGATAGCGCCGGCAATAAGGCCAAAGATAATCCAGGCGATGATACCCATAGCAATGCCCTCTTGCAGATTAAACGCATGTGCAGAAAACCTACTGCACAGCTAACTTAAGTATAGGTCATCACCGGAAAACCAGTTTCGTCTCACCGACTTATCCTGCGGACAACGGTAAAAAAATCTCACCGGTTTGTATTAAGTTTGAGGGTGGATTGCCGATAACACTATGACAGTCTGTCATCAATCAAGGAGCCATCCGGCGTGAGTCATTACAGTGAGCAGTTCCTCAAGCAAAATCCGCTGGCTGTATTAGGGGTATTACGCGACCTGCAAAAAGGCGAAGTGCCGCTGCGCATCAGCTGGTCGAATAATCAGTTTATCAGCAAGATCCTTGACGTCTCGCAGGAGAGGCTGGTTATTGACCTGGGCAGCCTGGAGTATGAAAACCGCGCGGCGCTGAAAGCAGAGAATATCGTGGTCATGGCCGAAACCCATGGGGCCAAAGTGGAATTTGTCCTGCCGCGACTGGAACTGAGCGAATACCAGGGACTTCCGGCTTTTGTTACCCCCCTTCCTGGCAACCTCTGGTTTGTCCAGCGCCGTGAATATTTTCGCATCAGCGCCCCGCTTCATCCTGCCTATTTTTGTAAGGCCAAAATGCCGGACAAAAAAGAGATCCGCTTCCGTCTCTTTGACCTGTCGCTGGGCGGAATGGGCGCGCTGATGGATACCCCGAAGCCGGAGGGTCTGGTAGAAGGCATGCGGTTTACGCAAATAGAACTGGATATGGCGGGCTGGGGCCGTTTTTATTTCGATGCACAGCTGATTGCCATCAGCGAGCGCACGGTGGTGGACAGCAAAAATGAAACGATTACCACGCCGCGTCTGAGCTTCCGTTTTCTGAACGTCGGGCCCGGCGCGGAGCGCGAGCTGCAGCGCATTATCTATTCGCTGGAACGGGAAGCACGGGAACGTGCGAATAAGGTTCTTTAGGAAAAGTCGGGCAGCGAGCGCCGCCCGTTTGCGGCATTACATGGCATCCATCGCTTTCTGTACTTTCCAGATATAGCGAGGCGCCTGCGGTGCCGGATGATTTTTCGCCACATGCTCGACGAACTCATCTTTGTCCATGTCGTTGATCTCCTCAATCGCCTCTTTGCGGTCAGAGGAGAAAGTTCTGAGCAGCGCCCCGGCGCCGTTCACGTACGAGACCACCAGCGCGTATTGCATCACTTCCGGATCCTCAATGCCCTTCAGCACGCCGTGTTCCAGAATGCTCAGGTAAGCGGTCCCCATAGAAATGTTGCGTTCCGGGTTCTTCAGCTCGCTGGTCGACGGCTGGCCGCTCCAGCCCATATAGCGGTAGACCTCTCTCCCCGCCGTAGAGGCTTTCAGCTGCATCAGCCCCACCGCGTTGGATTTGCTGACAAGCGTAGGATTGCCACCGGACTCCACCGCAATAATGGCGGTGATCAGCCGCGGGCTGACGCCCCATGCCTTCCCGGCTTTTTCACTGATCGGCATCCACTGCATGGCCCGTTTCACCGGCACTTCCGGATTCCAGGGCGGGTTTTGATAATCATGTTTTGAACTACAGCCAGCCAGCAAAACAATCAAAAAAGCAAACCATCTCAATTTCACGTCATCTATCCTTATAGCCGGTCATCGCGGTGCGCCGCCCTTGAAGCAGGCGGCGTATACGCGGCATGATATAGACAATTAGTTTCTCATTCAGCAAGGAATTGCCATGTCTCAGTTTCATCTCATCGCGCCATCGGGCTACTGTATTAACCAGGACGCGGCGCAGCGGGGCGTTCAGCGCTTACTGGAATCCGGCCATCAGGTAGAAAATCAGACAATTATCCCCCGCCGCCAGCAGCGTTTTGCCGGAACAGAAGCGCAGAGGCTAAATGATATCAATAGCCTGGTGAACCTGAAGGGCGAAAACCGAATAGTCCTTGCGGTGCGCGGCGGCTATGGTGCGAGCAGGCTGCTTGAGAGCATTGACTGGCAGGGCCTGGCTCAGCGCCAGCAGCAGGATCCGCTGCTGATATGCGGCCACAGCGATTTCACCGCCATCCAGCTTGGTCTTCTGGCGCTGCATAACGTCATCACGTTTAGCGGCCCGATGCTGGCCGGTAACTTCGGCGCGCCGGAACTGGACGCGTTCACAATGGAGCATTTCTGGCGCGCGCTGCGCAATCCCACCTACAGCGTTGAATGGCAAGGCAATGGACCGCACTGGGAATGTGAGGGCCAGCTCTGGGGCGGTAACCTGGCGATGCTGGTCTCGCTCATCGGCACGCCGTGGATGCCGCAAATCAAGGACGGCATTCTGGTGCTGGAGGATATTAACGAACATCCGTTCCGCGTCGAGCGCATGTTATTGCAGCTTTATCATGCCGGTATTCTCGATAGCCAGTCCGCGATCGTGCTGGGCAGCTTCAGCGGCTCTGCCCCGAATGACTATGATGCGGGCTACTCCCTGGAAACGATGGTCGATTTCATCCGCTCGCGGCTGGATATTCCGGTTATCACCGGTCTGGATTTCGGCCATGAGCAGCAGACCGTTACCCTTGCGCTGGGCGCGCAGGCGACGCTTACACATGATGTTTCGGGCAGTCGGTTAACGATCGGTGGTCATCCGGTCATAAAAGCATAAAAAACCCCCTTAATAAAACGCTGTTGCCGTTGTTAATATGTTAGGGTTTTAGTAACAGCGTTAACATTGAGGTGGGAGAAAGAGAACATTGGATGCCGCAGCGATAATCAGCCTTTTCATTTTGGGTTCTGTACTTGTAACCAGCAGTATTTTATTAAGTTCATTTTCATCGCGTCTTGGCATACCCATTCTTGTTATTTTCCTTGCCATCGGCATGCTGGCCGGCGTTGACGGCATCGGCGGTATCCCCTTCGATAACTATCCCTTCGCCTACATGGTGAGTAACCTCGCGCTGGCGGTGATCCTGCTCGACGGCGGGATGCGCACTCAGGCGAGCTCCTTCCGCGTAGCCCTGGGGCCTGCGCTGTCGCTGGCGACCGTCGGCGTGTTGATCACCTCCGGCCTCACCGGGATGATGGCCGCATGGCTTTTCAATCTCAATCTCATGGAAGGCTTGCTGATTGGCGCAATCGTTGGCTCTACCGATGCGGCGGCGGTCTTTTCCCTGCTTGGGGGTAAAGGGCTTAACGAACGCGTTGGCTCAACGCTTGAGATTGAATCCGGCAGTAACGATCCGATGGCGGTGTTCCTGACCATCACGCTGATAGAGATGATCCAGCAGCACGAGACGGGCCTGAGCTGGATGTTTGCCCTGCATATTCTGCAGCAGTTCGGGCTGGGGATTGTCATCGGCCTGGCGGGGGGATACCTGTTACAGCAGACGATCAACCGCATTTCTCTGCCCTCGGGGCTTTACCCTCTGCTGGCGCTGAGCGGCGGCATTCTCATTTTTGCCGTTACCACCGCGCTGGACGGCAGCGGTATTCTCGCCGTCTACCTCTGCGGGTTCCTGATGGGCAACCGCCCTATTCGCAACCGTCATGCTATTTTGCAGAACTTTGACGGCCTGGCGTGGCTGGCGCAAATCGGCATGTTCCTGGTGCTGGGCCTGCTGGTGACCCCGTCGGACCTGCTGCCGATCGCCGTTCCGGCGCTGCTGCTGTCGGCGTGGATGATCTTCTTCGCCCGTCCGCTCTCCGTATTTGCAGGCCTGCTGCCGTTTCGCGGTTTTAACCTGCGCGAGCGCGTCTTTATCAGCTGGGTCGGCCTGCGCGGCGCGGTGCCGATTATCCTTGCGGTGTTCCCGATGATGGCCGGTCTCGACAACGCGCGGCTGTTCTTCAACGTGGCGTTCTTCGTGGTGCTGATTTCCCTGCTGTTCCAGGGCACGTCGCTCGGGTGGGCGGCGAAAAAGGCCAAAGTGGTGGTGCCGCCCGTAGGCTGGCCGGTCTCCCGCGTGGGGCTGGACATTCACCCGGAAAACCCGTGGGAGCAGTTCGTCTACCAGCTGAGCGCCGACAAATGGTGCGTGGGAGCCTCGCTGCGCGATTTGCACATGCCGACTGAAACGCGCATTGCCGCCCTGTTCCGCGATAATGTCCTGCTGCACCCGACTGGCAGCACCCGCCTGCGCGAAGGAGATATTCTGTGCGTCATTGGCCGCGAGCGCGACCTGCCCGCGCTGGGCAAGCTGTTCAGCCAGTCGCCTCCCGTGGCGCTGGACCAGCGTTTCTTCGGCGATTTTATTCTGGAAGCCAGCGCCAAATTTGCGGATGTGGCGCTCATTTATGGCCTGGATGAAGGTGCAGAAGACGGTGATAACCCGCAAACGCTGGGCGAAATCATTCAGCAGCGGCTTGGCGCTGCGCCGGTTGTGGGTGACCAGGTGGAGTTTGCCGGGATGATCTGGACGGTGGCAGAAAAAGAAGATAACGCGGTGCGGAAGGTCGGTTTGAGGCCGATGGAAGAGGAAGCGGAGTAGTTTTTTTGCCGGGTGGCGGCTTCGCGTCACCCGGCAAAGATACAAGTTACACCGTCACAACCGGCACTCTTGGTGCCAGGGCACACATCAGTTCATACCCTACCGTTCCCGCCGCGGCCGCCACGTCATCAATTTTGATTTCGTTGCCCCATAGCTCGACCGGTGAACCGATGCCCGCCTGCGGGCATGGCGTCAGGTCAACGGCCAGCATATCCATTGATACCGTGCCTACCGTTCCCGTGCGCACCCCATCAACCCACACTGGTGTGCCGGTCGGCGCGATACGCGGATAGCCGTCGGCATAACCGCCCGCGACGATGCCAATCCGCTGCTCGCCCTTCGCCCGGAAGCGGCTGCCGTAGCCTACCGTGTCGCCCGCCTTCAGCGTCTGCACGCCGATGATCTCGCTGCGCAGGGTCATGACCGGCCTCAGGCCGCTGTTGGCGATATCCTGCCACTGGCCTGAGGGTGATGCGCCGTACAGAACGATCCCCGGACGCACCCAGTCATAGTGGGCTTCAGGATGCCAAAGCGTCGCCGCCGAGTTCGACAGGGAGCGCGGACAATCGAGCCCTTCAGCTGCCTGCTCAATGCGGACCATAGCATCAGCAATGCCGTCCGGTTTTTCCGCGTCGGCAAAATGCGCCATCAGCGTCATTTCCCCGACGTTTTTCAGGCCACGCAGCTGCTGCCAGACCGTATGCACCCGCTCAGGCTGGAAGCCCAGGCGGTTCATGCCGCTGTTCACCTTGAGATAAATATCCAGCGGAGCGTGGAGCTTCGCATCCTGAATGGCTTTAATCTGCCAGTTGCTGTGAACGCTGGTGGTCAGGCGATACTTATCCAGCAGCGGCAGATCGTCCGCGTGGAAGAACCCCTCCAGCAGCAGAATAGGCCCTTTCCAGCCGCGCTCGCGCAGCAGGATGGCCTCTTCGAGATTGAGTAACGCAAAACCGTCGGTCGCGCCGAGCGCGCTCCATATACGGTCAATACCGTGGCCGTAGGCGTTTGCCTTGACGACTGACCAGACGCGCGAACCAGGTGCTGCCCGGCGAACAATTTGCAGGTTTTCCTTCAGGGCCTGCAGATCCAGCTGAGCCAGAACAGGACGGGACATGACAACTCCTTAGTTATGCGCGCCGTGCAGGTGCTGAGGACGCGATGGCGTAAATCCTGATTGATAGCGCGCAGCACTTAAATCGTCAAACGGAATTGCCGGCGTGCGCCCGGAAATCAGGTCGCTCAGCAGCTGGCCCGAGCCGCAGGCCATCGTCCAGCCGAGCGTGCCGTGTCCGGTATTGGTCCACAGGTTTTTATATGGCGTGCGGCCCACAATCGGCGTGCCGTCCGGGGTCATCGGACGCAGGCCGGTCCAGAACGTCGCCTGTTCCACAAACCCGCCGCGCGGGAAGAGATCGCCCACCACCATCTCCAGCGTTTCACGACGCGGCTGCAGCAGCTCGGTGTTGAAGCCGACAATCTCCGCCATGCCGCCGACGCGAATACGGTTATCAAAGCGGGTAATGGCGATTTTGTAGGTTTCATCCAGGATGGTTGATACGGGCGCCCCGCTCTCCTCTTTCACCGGGATAGTCAATGAGTAGCCCTTGAGCGGGTAGACCGGAATATCGAGGATGCCTTTCAGCATGGCGGTGGAGTAGGAACCAAACGCCATCACGTAGGCATCCGCCTTTATCACCTCGTCGCCGCACTTTACGCCGTAAATTTTTTCGCCTTCCGACAGCAGCTTGTCGACGGAGGTATTAAAGCGGAATTTCACCCCAGCCTGCTCGCACATCTGTGCCAGACGCTGGGTAAAGAGCTGACAGTCGCCGGTTTCGTCATTCGGCAGACGCAGACCGCCGGTCAGCTTGTGGGCCACTTCGGCCAGCGCGGGTTCCACCTGCCCCAGCTGGCTGGCTTCCAGCAGCTGATACGGTACACCGGCATCTTCCAGCACGGCGATATCGCGGGTGGCGTTTTCATACTGTTGCTCGGTGCGGAACAGCTGCAGCGTGCCGCCCTGACGGCCTTCGTACTCAATCCCCGTCGACGCGCGCAGGGCTTTGAGGCAGTCACGGCTGTATTCCGCCAGACGCACCATGCGGCCTTTATTTTCCATATAGTGCCGGGTGTCGCAATTGCGCAGCATCTGCCACATCCACTTCAGCTGGAACTGCGTGCCGTCAAGGCTGATGGCCAGCGGCGCGTGGCGCTGGAACATCCATTTGATCGCCTTCAGCGGCACGCCGGGCGCCGCCCACGGGGCCGCATAGCCAGGAGAGATTTGACCGGCATTTGCCGCACTGGTTTCAAGCGCCGGGCCGGATTCACGATCGATAACGGTAACCTCATGTCCCGCCTGACTTAAATACCAGGCGCTGGTTACGCCAACGACACCACTTCCCAGTATGACAACACGCATAGCCACTCCATTATGAGCAAAAGAACAATCATCTAATTACAGATTGATAACCTAGTTGAAAATATTATTCAACATACGACTTTTTTATGGTGACTTACCTCACACATCCCCCAGCATCAGGGGACAGGGATAATTTGGGATCTCCTGCTGAGCTTTATTTTTAACCAGCATAAAATTCTGATGGGTACGCTTTTTTTGCCGTATCAAAAACGGGAAATCGCAAAGAAAAAATTTCTGCGCCAGCACGCTTTTTAACACGTTGATCTATGCTTGAAAGGAGGCTCTCCAGACAGAGAGAGCACCCACAACGAGGGCGCGCTAATGGCTACTATTGATTCCCTGAACAAGGACAACACACGTCTGAGCGATGGACCCGACTGGACCTTCGAGCTGCTGGATGTCTACCTCGCCGAAATCGACCGGGTGGCAAAACTGTATCGCCTGGATACCTATCCCCATCAGATTGAGGTGATTACCTCCGAACAGATGATGGACGCTTACTCCAGCGTCGGGATGCCGATCAACTATCCGCACTGGTCGTTTGGTAAAAAATTCATTGAAACGGAGCGGCTGTACAAGCACGGCCAGCAGGGGCTGGCGTATGAGATCGTCATTAACTCCAACCCGTGTATCGCCTATCTGATGGAAGAGAACACCATTACCATGCAGGCGCTGGTGATGGCGCACGCCTGCTACGGCCATAACTCTTTCTTTAAAAATAACTATCTGTTCCGCAGCTGGACGGACGCCAGCTCCATCGTCGATTACCTGATCTTCGCGCGTAAATACATTACCGACTGTGAAGAGCGCTACGGCGTGGACGAGGTAGAGAAGCTGCTAGACTCCTGCCACGCGCTGATGAACTACGGCGTGGACCGCTATAAACGCCCGCAGAAAATCTCACTGCAGGAGGAGAAAGCCCGGCAGAAAAGCCGCGAGGAGTATCTGCAGAGCCAGGTGAACATGCTGTGGCGCACCCTGCCGAAGCGTGAGGAGGAAAAAACGATTGCCGAAGCGCGTCGTTATCCGTCCGAGCCGCAGGAAAACCTGCTCTATTTTATGGAGAAGAATGCCCCGCTGCTGGAGCCGTGGCAGCGCGAGATTTTGCGTATCGTGCGTAAGGTGAGCCAGTATTTCTATCCGCAGAAACAGACCCAGGTGATGAACGAAGGCTGGGCAACATTCTGGCACTACACCATTCTCAACCATCTGTATGACGAGGGGAAAGTCACCGAGCGGTTCATGATGGAATTTCTTCACAGCCATACTAACGTGGTGTTCCAGCCGCCCTACAACAGCCCGTGGTACAGCGGGATTAACCCGTATGCGCTGGGCTTTGCGATGTTCCAGGATATTAAGCGCATCTGCCAGTCGCCAACGGAAGAGGACAAGTACTGGTTCCCGGATATCGCCGGTTCTGACTGGCTGGAAACGCTGCATTTTGCGATGCGCGACTTTAAGGATGAGAGCTTTATCAGCCAGTTCATGTCGCCGAAGATCATGCGCGATTTCCGCTTCTTCACCGTGCTGGACGATGACCGCAACAACTATCTGGAGATCTCCGCGATCCACAACGAGGAAGGATACCGGGAGATACGCTCCCGTCTCTCCTCCCAGTACAACCTGAGCAACCTTGAACCCAATATTCAGGTTTGGAACGTGGACCTGCGCGGCGACCGCTCCCTGACGCTGCGCTATATCCCGCACAACCGCGCGCCGCTGGATAAAGGACGTAAAGAGGTGCTGAAGCACGTGCACCGCCTGTGGGGCTTTGACGTGCAGCTGGAGCAGCAGAATGAGGACGGCAGCGTGGAGCTGCTGGAACGCTGCCCGGCGCGGTTGAATACGCTGTAGCGCCACCGGGCGAAAAAAAACCTCTCGATTGAGAGGTTTTTATTTTAGCGACTCTGAATCGCTAAATCGCCCGGCAGCGTTTTCTGCATACGGTGCCAGATTTCACCGGAGTCGTGGCCGTAGCGGCGTACGGTTTCATAAACCTGATCGTGCAGGCCTTCGGTGCAGAGCTTGCTCAGCTTATGGTAGAAGCCCAGCGCCAGACTGCGGGCTTCAGGGTTAGCGAAGTAGTGACGACCAATGCGGGTATAGAGCCCTTTCATACCGTTGAGGATCAGGCCGTAAACCGGGTTGCCGGAGGCAAACGCCAGGCCGCGAAACACGTTGTAATCGAGGGTGGCAAAGGCGTCGGCGTGATCTTCAACTTCATTCGCGCTGGCCAGCACCGCAAGCGCATCTTCAGGATGCTGACGGAAAGCGGTACGAATAAAAATAGTCGCGATGTTGGTGCGCACGGAGAGCAGATTATCAATCAGCTGCGGCACGCTTTCGTGGTCGAGGCGCGCCAGCGTTTCAAGAATGTTCAGCCCCGAGGTTTCCCAGAAGTTGTTTACCTTTGTTGGCTTGCCGTGCTGGATCGTCAACCATCCATCACGCGCCAGTCGCTGAAGCACTTCACGCAGCGTGGTGCGAGTGACGCCAATCAGTTCAGAGAGTTCGCGTTCAGCCGGAAGAATGGACCCCGCAGGGAAACGATTATTCCAGATGCTTTCAATGATGTACTCTTCCGCGAAACCCGCCGGGCTCTGCGCCTTAATGACCATAGTGAGATTTCCATTACACAGCTTTTTGCAAATTGGACTCATCATACCAGAGGCGTGCAACGGCAGGTAGCGCGGCAAAGTGAGAAAAGAGGGATCGCCGTTTCATTTTTGTGAAATTTACAATGCGGTCTTATCCGCCTCCGGGCCGCGATTTTTGCGTATACTGATGTTTTGTATTACTTAACGGGAAGGACGTCTGTTGTGGAAATTTCTTTTGGGCGCGCGCTGTGGCGCAATTTTTTAGGTCATTCTCCTGACTGGTACAAACTGATACTGCTGGTTTTCCTGGTCGTTAATCCCATCATTTTTAGCGTGGATCCGTTTATCGCCGGGTGGCTGCTGGTGGCAGAATTTATCTTCACCCTGGCCATGGCGCTGAAGTGTTATCCCCTGCTGCCCGGCGGTTTGCTGGCATTTGAAGCCGTTGTCCTCGGCATGACGTCCGCAGAGCATGTAAAAGCAGAGCTGGCCTCCAATCTGGAAGTGCTCCTGCTACTCATTTTTATGGTGGCCGGTATCTACTTTATGAAACAGCTGCTGCTGTTTATCTTTACCCGCCTGCTGCTGAGCATTACGTCAAAAACGATCCTCTCGCTGGCGTTTTGCCTTGCCGCCGCCTTTCTGTCGGCCTTCCTGGATGCGCTCACCGTTGTCGCGGTGGTGATCAGCGTCGCCGTCGGATTTTACGGCATTTATCACCGCGTGGCCTCCTCTCGCCCAAGTGAGGATTTACAGGACGATAGCCACGTCGAGGCGCATAACCGCGACGTGCTGGAACAGTTCCGCGCGTTTCTGCGCAGCCTGATGATGCACGCAGGGGTCGGTACGGCGTTGGGCGGCGTGATGACCATGGTGGGCGAGCCGCAAAACCTGATCATCGCGAAAGCGGCTGAATGGCATTTTGGCGAGTTTTTCCTGCGCATGGCCCCCGTCAGCGTGCCTGTGCTGGTCTGCGGGTTAGCGACCTGCATTCTGGTCGAAAAATTCAGGCTGTTCGGCTACGGCGCACAGCTGCCTGAACCGGTCCGCAAAGAACTGCATAAATTTGACGAGCAGAGCCGCAAACAGCGTACGCGCCAGGAGACGCTGCGTCTGATTGCGCAGGGGATCATCGGCATCTGGCTTATCGCCGCGCTGGCGTTGCATCTTGCCGAAGTCGGGTTGATTGGCCTCTCCGTCATTATACTTGCCACCACCTTTAGCGGGGTTACGGACGAACATGCTATTGGTAAAGCCTTTACCGAAGCCCTGCCGTTTACCGCGCTGCTGGCGGTCTTTTTTGCGGTCGTGGCGGTGATTATTGACCAACACCTTTTCGCACCGATTATCGCGTTTGTGCTTCAGGCCTCGCCGGACTCGCAGCTTACGCTGTTCTATCTCTTTAACGGTCTGTTGTCCTCTATTTCCGATAACGTCTTTGTCGGGACGGTGTATATCAATGAGGCCAAAGCGGCGATGGAGCAAGGGATCGTCAGTACCGGGCAGTTCGACCTGCTGGCGGTAGCCATCAACACCGGAACAAACCTGCCCTCCGTTGCAACACCTAACGGCCAGGCGGCATTTCTCTTCCTGCTGACCTCGGCGCTGGCACCGCTCATACGACTTTCTTATGGAAGAATGGTCTGGATGGCGCTGCCGTACACGCTGGTGCTCACCGTTGTTGGTTTGCTGTGCATCAAAATTACTCTCGTTCCCTGTACGCAATGGCTGCTACAAGCGGGTATACTTGCGGCGCATTAAAATTCGTTTACACTGCGCTTTCTAAGCATGTTCCAGGGAAATGATTATGTTGAGATTTTTAAACCAGTGCTCCCGCGGTCGCGGAGCGTGGTTGTTGATGGCCCTGACCGCCTTTGCGCTGGAAATGGTTGCGCTGTGGTTCCAGCACGTGATGGGACTCAAGCCCTGCGTGCTGTGCATCTACGAGCGCTGCGCGCTGTTCGGCATTATGGGTGCAGGCCTGGTGGGCGCAATTGCCCCAAAAACGCCGTTGCGCTATGTGGGTATTGCCATCTGGCTGTACAGCGCCTGGAAAGGGATTGAGCTTTCCTGGCAGCACACCATGATGCAGCTGCATCCGTCACCGTTTATGACCTGTGATTTCGCCGCCCGCTTCCCTAGCTGGCTGCCGCTGGATAAGTGGCTTCCGCAGGTGTTTGTCGCATCCGGTGACTGCTCCGTACGTCAGTGGGAATTCCTGACGCTGGAGATGCCGCAGTGGCTGGTGGGCATTTTTGTGGCCTACTTCGTCGTGGCGCTGCTGGTGCTGATTGCTCAGCCGTTCAAACCGAAGAAACGCGATTTGTTTGGAAGGTAAAAGCAAAAACCCGCCCCGGCGGGTTTTTTATTATCACCGATTAGGGTGATTCATGATGTGATCTTCCCAGTCCCGTACCTCGGACTCCTTCACCGCAATGTGGCGTACCGAGATACGCTCGCCGTGCATCGCCGCTTTTGAACCGGTCAGCAGAGGATGCCAGGCCGGTAGATCTTTCCCTTCCGCCAGCAGGCGATACGCGCAGGTGTGCGGCAGCCACTCAAAAGTCGGCAGATTTTCACGGGTGAGCTTGATGCAGTCCGGCTCGAACTCAAAGCGGCGTTCGTAGTTGCGGCACTGGCAGGTTTTAATGTTCAGCTGCCTGCAGGCGACGTTGGTGAAATAGATCTCATCGGAGTCTTCATCCATCAGCTTGTGCAGGCAGCACTGCCCGCAGCCGTCGCACAACGATTCCCACTCCGCGTCGGTCATTTGGTCAAGAGTTTTGCTTTGCCAGAAAGGAATGTCGTTCATCAGGATGTCCACACGTCAAAAGAAAGCGCACCTTATAACGAGTCTGGCACGTGGTTGCAAGTTTTGCCGCCCTTTGCAGGCGGCAAGTTGCGGTTACAGCACGCGGGTTTTTAGCGACAGGCCGTTAAAACCGACCTCAAGCTCATCGCCGCTGGCGAGCGGGCCCACACCTTCCGGCGTGCCGGTGAGGATCACATCGCCCGGCTTCAGGGTGAAGAAACGGCTCATGTAGGCGATCAGCGGCACAATCTTGTGGATCATATCTGCCGTGGTGCCCTGCTGGCGGATCTCTCCGTTAACCTTCAGGCTGAGCGGAGTGTCCTGCGGATCGTTGGTAAATTCATTCACCGGAACAAACCCTGAAATCGGACATGCGTTATCAAAGCCTTTGGCTTTTTCCCACGGCTGCCCGGCCTTCTTCATTTTGCCCTGCACGTCGCGCAGGGTCAGATCCAGCGCCACGCCGTAGCCGGCAATCGCTTTCTCGACATGCTCTTCGGAAGCCTGGCGCAGCGTGGCGCCGATCAGCACGGCAAGCTCTACTTCGTGATGCACCGACCCCAGCCCCTGCGGCAGCGCCAGCGGCTGGCGGATGTCGCATAGCGCCGTCTCGGGCTTAATAAACAGGACCGGCTCTTCTGGGGTTGCGCTGCCCATCTCCTGAATATGCTTCGCATAGTTGCTGCCCACGCAGACCACTTTGCTGACGGGATAATCCAGTAATGCACCTTGCCAGTTATGATGTTGATACATGCTCGACCCCTAATCGGTTGATGTGTTATGCCCGAAAACAGCTGAGGCTATTTTTTCCCGGACGCCTCGAGGTGCTGTTTTAATAAATTCTCAGGCGGCGGTGGAAGCTGTAAATAATAGCCCTGCTCGGCTAATGCCGTTTTCACTTTTTCCAGATCGGCATTCACCAGTTTCTTACGGCCGTCCAGCGGCAGCAGCATCGCCAGCTGTGGTCGGCCAAAGTTCTTCATTAATTCTTCCGGCACGCGTGAAAAATCGTCTTTCTTTTCGACATAAAGATAGGTCTGGTCACGGCTTGTACTTCTGTAGATCACACAAAACATGTTTTTACTCTGAATTAATGGGTGGTTGCTTGCCTCAATATACTCCTGACTATAACATGCCTGATACTCTTCGGAATATCGCAGCGAATGGTTGCGGTTAATAGCAAATTGAGTAAGGCCAGGATGTCAAACACGCCCATCGAGCTTAAAGGCAGTAGCTTCACCTTATCAGTGGTTCATTTGCATGATGCAAAACCCGAGGTTATTCGTCAGGCGTTAGAAGACAAAATCGCCCAGGCTCCCGCCTTTCTGAAGCACGCCCCCGTCGTCATCAACGTCAGCGGTCTTGAGGCGCCGGTTAACTGGACACGTCTCCAGCAGGCGGTCTCCTCTACCGGGCTGCGTATTGTCGGCATCAGCGGCTGCAAAGATCCCGAGCTGAAAGCGGAAATCGACCGTGCGGGGCTGCCTCTTCTTAATGAAGGCAAAGAAAAAACCCCACGTGCAGCACCCGCTGCCGTACAAACGCCCCCTCCTGCGGCGCAAAACGTTACCGCTCTCACAAAAACGCGAATGATTGATGTGCCGGTTCGTTCCGGTCAGCGCATTTATGCGCCAAACTGTGATCTAATTGTTACAAGCCACGTCAGCGCTGGCGCAGAGCTTATTGCAGATGGCAATATTCACGTTTACGGTATGATGCGTGGACGTGCGCTCGCGGGCGCAAGTGGCGATCGGGACGCGCAAATATTTTGTACTCATCTGACGGCGGAACTGGTGTCCATCGCAGGTGAATATTGGCTGAGCGACAAGATCCCAGCCGAATTTTATGGCAAAGCGGCTCGCCTGCTTCTGGCAGACGACGCGTTGACCGTTCAACCGTTGAATTAATCCCTTTTTAACAAGGAATTTCTATGGCACGCATTATTGTTGTTACTTCGGGTAAAGGAGGCGTTGGCAAGACCACCTCCAGCGCGGCCATCGCTACTGGTTTGGCCCAGAAGGGAAAGAAAACCGTCGTTATCGACTTCGATATCGGTCTGCGTAACCTCGACCTCATCATGGGATGTGAGCGTCGCGTCGTATATGACTTCGTGAACGTCATTCAGGGCGATGCCACGCTGAACCAGGCGCTGATTAAAGACAAGCGCACCGAGAACCTCTTCATTCTTCCGGCTTCTCAGACGCGTGATAAAGATGCCCTGACCCGTGAAGGTGTGGAAAAGGTGCTCGACGAGCTGAAAAAAATGGAGTTCGACTTCATCGTCTGTGACTCCCCTGCCGGCATTGAAACCGGTGCCCTGATGGCGCTCTACTTTGCTGATGAAGCGATCATCACCACCAACCCGGAAGTCTCCTCCGTGCGTGACTCCGACCGTATTCTCGGTATTCTGGCCTCCAAATCCCGCCGTGCGGAAAATGGACAGGATCCGATCAAAGAGCACCTGCTGCTGACCCGCTATAACCCGGGTCGCGTAAACAAAGGTGACATGCTAAGCATGGAAGACGTGCTGGAGATCCTGCGCATTAAACTGGTTGGCGTTATCCCGGAAGACCAGTCCGTGTTACGCGCCTCTAACCAGGGCGAGCCCGTGATCCTTGATACAACGGCAGATGCAGGTAAAGCTTACGCCGATACCGTTGACCGTCTGCTGGGAGAAGAACGTCCTTTCCGCTTCATTGAAGAAGAGAAGAAAGGTTTCCTCAAACGCCTGTTCGGAGGATAAGTTATGGCATTACTGGACTTTTTTCTCTCGCGGAAAAAAAGCACCGCCAACATCGCAAAAGAACGCCTGCAAATTATCGTTGCGGAGCGTCGTCGTAGCGACGCCGAGCCTCACTACCTGCCGCAGCTGCGCAAGGACATCCTGGAAGTGATCTGTAAGTATGTGCAGATTGACCCGGAGATGGTCACCGTACAGCTGGAGCAAAAAGACGGGGATATTTCGATTCTGGAGCTGAACGTAACGCTTCCGGAAGCGGAAGAGTCGCGTCCGTAGGTTCCTGGTGTCGTAGCCCCGGTAAGCGCAGCGCTACCGGGGAGAATATGCCGGGTATATCGCCCGGCATATTTTTATCGCGGATAACCTTCCAGCAAGGTATTCAGGCGATCGGCCATCAATACCCCGCGCCAGCCAGCCATCAGTTCCGGCACGCCATTCTGCGGTTTCAGCTTCCAGTGCCAGTTCAGCAGCTGGTTAATCTGTCTGCGTGACGCCAGCAGTTCAGCGCTCAGCTTGCTTTCCGTTGCGACATCCTGCACCAGCGCTTTGATATCCTTAAATGCTTTACGATAGCCCGGCATATCCATGAGATTCAGCAGCGTCTCAGGCAGTGCGTCCTCCGGCAGCGCCTGCGCTTTGGCGACCAGCGCCAGCAGGGTTTTACCATGGAAACGGATCTCGCTGCCGGAAAGGCCAATGCTGTCCAGCTCGCCCAGGCTGCCCGGCATATAGCGCGCGACCGCCCAGAGATGCTCTTCACGCACCACAAAATTCACGGCCAGATCGCGCTCGCGCGCTTTACGCAAACGCCAGTCCGCTAACAGCTGCAGGCAGGCCAGCTGACGCGTGCGAAGCTGCCAGGCGTTGGTGATATCACGCCAGGCCTCTTTCGGGTCAACCACTTCCTGGCGACGCTGCTGCGTCATACGGCACTCGTCCAGCGCGGCAGACAGCCAGCCGGAGGCTTCCGCCTCTTTCATCAGCTGTCCGGCAATCGGCAGCAGGTAAAACACGTCTGCCGCCGCATATTCCAGCTGACGCTCGGTAAGCGGACGGGCCAGCCAGTCGGTACGGGATTCACTTTTATCCAGCGTCAGGCCCGTGTACTCCTCCACCATGGCGGCAAAGCCCCACGACAGCGGACGACCGCTGAACGCCGCGAGGATCTGCGTATCAATCAGCGGCTGAGGCATGATGCCAAAGGTGTTAAGAAAGACTTCCAGATCTTCACTGCCCGCGTGCAGATATTTCGTTACCGCAGTATCCAGCAGCAGGTCACGCATCGGCGCCCAGTCGGTAATGCCGAGCGGGTCGATCAGCGAGACGTGCTTACCGTCGTACATCTGTATCAAACCCAGCTGTGGATAATAGGTGCGAGTACGGACAAACTCGGTATCCAGAGCGATGGCAGGAAAGTCGCGCGTCACTTCGCACAGCGAAGCCAGCTCGTCGTTGGTCGTGATCATCTGGTAATTCAAATCGGATTCTCTTTTGTTTGCGCCCATAAAAAACGCCGGCTTAACCGGCGTCTGGGCGATTAACGTGAAGCTCAGGCCTTATTGTCTACTTTGGCACGGGCTTCGTCACGTAATTCTCGTCGTAATATCTTCCCGACGTTGGATTTCGGCAGCTCATCGCGGAATTCCACCAGCTTCGGCACTTTATAGCCCGTCAGCTGACGGCGACAAAACGTTATCAACGCTTCCTCGGTAAGAGAAGGATCTTTCTTGACCACAAATATCTTCACCGCTTCACCGCTGCTGCCGGAAGGAACGCCCACCGCCGCCACTTCCAGCACGCCGCTGTGCTGCATCACCACGTCTTCGATTTCGTTCGGATAGACGTTGAAGCCGGAGACCAGGATCATATCTTTTTTGCGATCGACGATGCGCAGGAAGCCTTCGTCATCCATCACCGCAATATCGCCGGTGTGAAGCCAGCCGTCTTTAATGATTTCGTCGGTCGCATCAGGACGCTGCCAGTAACCCAGCATCACCTGCGGCCCTCTGACGCACAGCTCGCCCGGCTGGCCGTGAGGCACTTCGTTATCCTCATCATCCACCAGCTTTGCTTCCGTCGAGGGGACCGGCAGGCCGATGCTGCCGCTGTGGTAGTCGATATCGTGCGGGTTGACGCTCACCAGCGGGGCACACTCCGTCAGGCCGTAGCCTTCCAGCAGATATTGCCCGGTTAGCTTCACCCAGCGCTCGGCCACCGCCTGCTGAACCGGCATGCCGCCGCCCGCGGAGAGATGGAGCGTGGAGAAATCAAGCTGCTGGAACTCTTTGTTGTTAAGCAGCGCGTTAAACAGGGTGTTCACCCCGGTCATGGCGGTAAACGGGTATTTTGCCAGCTCTTTCACCAGACCCGGGATATCGCGCGGGTTGGTGATCAATACGTTTTGCCCGCCCAGCTCGATAAACAGCAGGCAGTTCATGGTCAGCGCGAAGATGTGATACAGCGGCAGCGCGGTGATTACCAGCTCTTTACCCGGATGCAGCAGCGGCCCGTAGGTGGCATTAACCTGCTCAAGGTTCGCCAGCATGTTGCGGTGGGTCAGCATCGCCCCTTTGGCCACGCCGGTGGTGCCGCCTGTGTATTGCAGGAAGGCCAGGTCTTCGGAGACGACTTCAGGCTTGACGTACTGCATGCGATAGCCCGCATGCAGCGCGCGGCGGAAGGAGATAGCATCCGGCAGGTGGTATTTTGGTACCAGACGTTTGACGTATTTAACGACAAAGTTAACCAGCGTCCCTTTGGCGCTGGAAAGCTGATCGCCCATGCGCGTCAGGATGACGTGCTTCACCTGGGTTTTGTCGACCACTTTTTCCAGGGTATGGGCAAAGTTAGAAACAATGACAATCGCCACCGCCCCGCTGTCGTTCAGCTGATGTTCCAGCTCGCGCGGCGTGTAAAGCGGGTTAACGTTGACCACAATCATCCCGGCACGCAGGATGCCAAACAGCGCCACCGGGTATTGCAGCAGGTTCGGCATCATCAGCGCGACGCGATCCCCTTTTTGCAGCCCAAGTCCTTCCTGCAGATAAGCCGCAAACGCCCGGCTACGCTCCTCAAGCTTACGGAACGTCATCACCTCGCCCATATTCACAAACGCGGGCTGGTCTGCGTAACGTCTTACCGAGTGCTCAAATAATTCCACCAGGGATTGATAACGGTCAGGATTGATCTCCGCAGGCACATCTGCGGGATAACGGTTAAGCCAAACCTTTTGCAATGCATCACCTCTGAAATGAGTGTTCGTCGTCATCACAGCCCCGATAATAAACAGTTTGTTAACATTATATTAACTCAGCGTACCAGTTTATTAATTGTTCAGATTGCAGGTTGCGAAGCGCGTCACTCTTTTTTTTCGTTTTATCCGTAAAAAAACAGAGACAGCGGCTGAGCCGCTGTCTCTTTCTTAACAATAACAGTAAGTTACTCAGTTACGATCGTTTGCACCTGTGCAGGGCCCGGGTTATACCAGCCCCATCCCGGATAACCGTAACGGTAAGGATGTGGGCCCCACATCCACGGGTCGATTGGCTGAGGCGGCATCACCACCTGCTGGGCGATACGCCAGCGCTTATAGCCGTTCACCTGCATAGTCATAAATTTATACGGCGTGTTGCCGATTTTGCCTTGCACCGAACCGGTAATCGGCCCGACAACGGTTACCAGCTGTCCGCGAAAATCGACCGGGTCGAGGAAACCACTAACGTCGGCATAGATACGCCCGCGAGAGGCTTCACCGAGTACGGGACGCGCGCCGCTGTCGAGCGGTACCGTGGCTATTTCCAGACGGGTTTTCCCCTGCTGGTTCTGAACGTCGATCACTTTCCCACCGAAGCGGGCTTCCTGGCCGACGTAAAGCTCGGGCGCATTCATTACCCGAACCAGATCCTGCTGTGGCGTCGGGCTGCTGCCCTTGATCGCATCAGGTACGGTTACGCAACCGCTCAGTGCTATGGCAACCGCGCCTGCCATAAAAAGGCGTACTACTTTAGTCTGAACCGCCATGATGCGACTCCTTTTTCTCAGTTCCTGTTACTGAGATTCATTCGCGGCCCGGAAGTTTCTTCCACGCGACGGTGTTTCGCAAATAAACCGGCTCCGCATGCTCAACGGCAACGGTTTTTCCTGCTGCAAGCAGTTGACGGGCAATCGGGAGCATATCTTCTGCCGCAGGCAGGAGCATGTTGCCGTCCACCAGCGTCACGCCGGTGCCGCTCGCCATCTCTGGCCACGCCGGCCAGCCCGTGCCGACCGTCGCCCACTCGCCGGACAGCTGCTTCAGGCGCTCAGTAACGGCTTCAGGCTTAAGCACTGCTTCCGTCTCTTCGCCGTGCCAGACGCCGTTTTCATCGCGGGTATATTCCGCCCAGTAAACTTCACCCATGCGAGCGTCAATAGCGGCGAGCACGCGGGTCGCGCCCGTCATGCGCCAGGCACCCTCCGCCATCGTCGCGAGCGTAGAGACGCCGATCATCGGCAGGTCAGCGCCCAGCGCCAGCCCCTGCGCGATGCCAATCCCAATGCGCACGCCCGTAAAGCTGCCGGGGCCGCGGCCAAAGGCCAGCGCGTCGAGGTCGGTTAAGGTGGTGTTGCCCTGGGTTAAAATGGCTTTTACCAGGGGCAGAATACGCTGGGTGTGTTCCCGTGGGCACTCTTCGAAATGAGCAGAAACAGCACCGTCGTTTAACAGAGCAACAGAGCAAGCCTCTGTCGCGGTATCAATAGCCAGAATTCGCATCAGTCGTCGCGCTCTCGCAAGGGTCAGTCACAAAATGGCGCGCATCTTAGCACACTCCGGAGCGAATTACTCCGCCGTTGGGTTTGCCAGGAAACGCACCGCGCGTTTAATGTCCCGCGTACGCGGGGCGGGCGGCAGGCTGGCGAGGAAGGTTGCGCCGTAAGGACGCATCACCAGGCGGTTATCGCAGATCACCAGCACGCCGCGGTCGGTGACGTCACGGATCAGGCGTCCTACCCCCTGCTTAAGCGTGATGACCGCGTCCGGTAGTTGGACGTCGTCGAACGGATCGCCGCCGCGCAGGCGGCAGTCTTCCATCCGCGCCTTGAGCAGCGGATCGTCCGGCGACGTGAACGGCAGCTTATCGATGATCACCAGCGAGAGCGTGTCGCCGCGCACGTCCACCCCTTCCCAGAAGCTGCTGGTTGCCACCAGCAGGGCATTACCGGCGCTGACGAACTGCTGGAGCAGCTGGCCTTTACTGGTTTCCCCCTGCAGCAGCACCGGGAGGGTCATGGTGGCGCGAAACTGCTCGGCGAGATCGCGCATCATGGCGTGTGAGGTGCAGAGCATAAAGCAGCGCCCGTTGTTGGCCTCAATCATCGGCTTGAGCATCGCTGCGAGATGCCGCGCCGCCCCCGGCTGGTTCGGCAGCGGGAGATTGCGTGGCACGCAGAGTAGCGCCTGCTTTTCGTAATCAAACGGGCTGGGCAGCAGCAGTGATTCCGCCTGCTCAATACCGAGGCGCTCGGTGAAGTGGTGCAGATCGTCATTTACAGACAGGGTTGCGGAAGTGAAGATCCAGCTTCCCGGCTTCTGCGCCATCACCTCTTTGAATTTATCGGCCACCGTCAGCGGCGTGAGCGCCAGGGTAAAGTGGCGCGAGGTGCATTCATACCAGTAGCTGTACCCCGGCTGGTTGATCTCTTTTAGCCGTTTGAGCCGCCCGCGATAGAGCGTGGCGCGCTCGAAGGCGGCGTCAAGCAGCGCGGAGCGTCCGAGGGACAGCTTCGCCACGTCGTAGCAGAGCTCAAGTGCATCATCGAGCAGCAGCAGCGCGCGCTGGATATTTTTGTCCGCCAGCAGTTCGCGCAGGTTGCCGCGATAGCCCGGCTCGCCAAGCTGTAAGCGGAAATCCTGCGCGCTTTGCGCCAGACGGTCGGCGCACTTCTGCAACTGCTGGGTATCTTTGAGTTCGGTCCGGTAGGCAATGGTAAAATCTTTCGCCAGATCCTGTAGCTGGCGGCTGGAGAGCGACTGGCCGAAATACTGGCTGGCGATATCCGGCAACTGATGGGCTTCATCGAAAATCATCACGTCCGCCTCCGGGATCAGCTCGCCGAAACCGCTGTCCTTAACCACCATGTCCGCGAGGAACAGGTGGTGGTTCACCACCACCACGTCTGCGTCCATCGCGGTTTTGCGCGCTTTCACCACAAAACAGTCTTTATACAGCGGGCAGTCGCTACCGAGGCAGTTGTCGTTGGTGCTGGTCACCAGCGGCCAGGCCGGGGAGTCTTCCGGCACGCTCGCGCAGGTGCTGATATCGCCCTCTTCGGTCTGGTTCGCCCAGGCGCGCAGGATAATGACGTCGCTCAGGGTTTGAACCGGCAGATCGCCGCCGGCCAGCGCCTGCTGTTCGAGTCGCTCCAGGCACAGGTAGTTTGAGCGCCCTTTCAGCAGTGCCAGGCGTCCTTTGTATTTCAGCGCTTTTGCTACGGTAGGCAGATCGCGGCTGTAGAGCTGATCCTGCAGCGCTTTCGATCCGGTGGAAATTATCACTTTCTTTTTCGCCCGCAGCGCCGGCGCAAGGTAAGCATAGGTCTTACCCGTGCCGGTTCCGGCTTCAACCACCAGCGGCTGGGCCTTATCAATGGCGCGGGCAACGGCGTGCGCCATCTGTCGCTGAGGCTCACGGGGCTTGAAGCCGGGGATCGCCTGCGCTAATTGACCTTCAGGGGAAAAATCGTCTGCCACGTTGCTCTCTCACTGTATTTTTGCACAGGGATTATGTCAGCCCATCTTCTCCTGTGCCACCCCAAAGAGTGACGACGGCAGAACAATATGGCAGTCTTGCCGCCTGACGACGAAAAATAACGAGGAAACGTTTATGACAATTGTGCGCATTGATGCCGAAGCCCGCTGGTCTGATGTGGTGATCCATAACCAGACGCTGTATTACACCGGTGTACCGTCAAATCTGGACGCGGATGCGTTCGAACAGACGGCGAATACCCTGGCGCAGATTGATGCCGTGCTGGAAAAACAGGGCAGCGATAAATCCCGCATTCTGGATGCGACCATTTTCCTGGCAAATAAAGACGATTTCGCGGCGATGAACAAAGCCTGGGATGCGTGGGTGGTGGCGGGTCACGCGCCTGTACGCTGCACCGTACAGGCCACGCTGATGAAACCGGAATACAAGGTTGAGATAAAGATTATCGCGGCGGTTTAAGCCCGATTACTCTTCATCTTCATCCTCAAAACGCGCCACGATCCGCTCGCCGGTATGGGTGGCGCGCAGCTCCTCCGCCACCTGGGAAATCGCCTGTCCGCTGCTCATCCCCTGGGACATCAGTTCCTGAATTCGCTCAACCGCTTTCTGCTGCTGTTCATGGCTCAGAGAAGGTAAACCTGCAAACATCGTCAACTCCTGCTAAATTATTCGCGCTAATTATTTCACGCTGCCCGGTAGTATGCCATACATGAACATGCGCTTCCCCACTGTTGTTACCTTACCCTGGCGCGCTGACGCCGCTGAGTTCTGGTTTGCCCGTCTGAGCCATCTTCCTTTTGCTATGCTGCTGCACTCCGGCCATGCGGATCACCCGTACAGCCGCTTCGATATTCTGGTGGCCGATCCCCTGAAAACGCTGACGACCGACGATCTGTCGACGACGGACGATCCGCTGATGCAGCTTCAGCAGGAAATCAACGCGCTGGGCTTATCCGCTACCCCTAACCTGGACCTGCCCTTCCAGGGCGGCGCGCTGGGCCTGTTTGGCTACGATTTGGGTCGCCGCTTCGAGATGCTGCCCGAGCATGCGCAGGCGGATATTGCCCTGCCGGACATGGCCGTGGGGCTGTATGACTGGGCGTTGATTGTGGACCACCAGAAAAAAAGGGTCTCCCTGCTGAGCCATGATGACGTGCAGGCGCGTCTGGCCTGGCTTGAGGCACAACAGCCTGCTCCAGCTGAGGCGTTCACCCTGACCTCCGGCTGGCGCTCGAACATGACCGCGCCGGAATACGCGGAAAAATTCTCCCGCGTGCAGGCCTATCTGCAAAGCGGCGACTGCTATCAGGTTAACCTTGCCCAGCGTTTCCAGGCAGCATACCAGGGGGACGAGTGGCAGGCGTTTACCCGTCTCAATGCCAGCAACAGGGCTCCGTTCAGCGCGTTCGTACGTCTGAAACAGGGGGCCATCCTCAGCCTGTCGCCGGAGCGTTTTATCCATCTGGCGGAAGGGACGATTCAGACCCGCCCGATTAAAGGCACGCTGCCGCGCCTTGCCGATCCGGACGCCGATCGCCAGCAGGCGGAGAAACTCGCCGGGTCACCGAAGGATCGCGCCGAAAACCTGATGATTGTCGACCTGATGCGTAACGATATTGGCCGGGTCGCCGAACCAGGCAGCGTGCGCGTGCCGGAGCTGTTCGTCGTCGAACCTTTCCCGGCAGTGCATCATCTGGTCAGCACCATCACCGCGCGTCTGCCCGCCTCTCGCACCGCCTGCGATCTGCTCCGGGCCGCGTTCCCGGGCGGCTCCATCACCGGTGCGCCAAAAATTCGCGCCATGGAAATCATCGACGAACTGGAACCGCACCGCCGCAACGCCTGGTGCGGCAGCATCGGCTATATCAGCCTGTGCGGCACCATGGATACCAGCATTACCATTCGCACGCTGACGGCGTGCGGCGGCAATCTGTACTGTTCTGCGGGCGGCGGCATTGTGGCGGACAGCCAGGTCGAGGCGGAATATCAGGAAACCTTTGATAAGGTGAACCGCATCCTGAAGCAACTGGAGAACTAACGGTGGAGAAAGAGAACCTGACGCTGGATGATTTTCTGTCGCGCTTTCAGCTGCTACGGCCGCAGGTCAACCGCGCCACGCTGAATCAGCGTCAGGCGGCGGTGCTGATCCCGGTGGTGCGCCGGGAACAGCCGGGCCTGCTGCTTACGCAGCGTTCGCCGCATATGCGCAAACACGCCGGTCAGGTGGCCTTCCCGGGAGGCGCGGTGGACAGCACCGATGCGTCGCTGATTGCCGCCGCGCTGCGGGAAGCGCAGGAGGAGGTGGCGATCCCGCCTGACGCGGTGGAAGTCATCGGCGTGCTGCCGCCCGTCGACAGCGTGACCGGCTTTCAGGTCACCCCGGTAGTCGGCATTATCCCCCCCAATCTTCAGTATCACGCCAGCGTCGACGAAGTCTCTGCGGTATTTGAGATGCCGCTTGAAGAGGCGCTCCGGCTAAGCCGCTATCATCCGCTGGATATCCATCGCCGGGGGCATGACCATCGGGTCTGGTTGTCCTGGTATCAGCATTATTTTGTCTGGGGCATGACGGCGGGCATCATTCGTGAACTGGCGCTACAAATCGGCCTGAAGCCTTGACTATACTTTACATTCCAGCCTTTTTTGCAGGTTTGCGATCCGCGTCGCGCTATTAGCAAAACCCATCGTTAACCATTAGTTTAATTCATGTGAATAGTTAAGCCGAGGTTGGTGTTCCCTCTTACACTATGCGCAGTTATAACATCGTTACTGGAACCCCGGTAACCCTGTCAGGAGTGTGAAAGTGATTAGTATATTCGACATGTTCAAAGTGGGGATTGGTCCTTCTTCTTCCCACACTGTAGGGCCGATGAAGGCCGGTAAACAGTTCGTCGATGATCTGGTCGAAAAAGGATTACTGGAAAGCGTTACCCGTGTCGCCGTAGACGTTTACGGTTCACTGTCATTAACGGGTAAAGGCCACCACACCGATATCGCCATTATTATGGGTCTGGCGGGCAATATGCCGGACACTGTTGATATTGATGCCATCCCGGCATTCATCCGCGACGTGGAAGCGCGCGGTCGCCTGCTGCTGGCTAACGGTCAGCACGAAGTGGATTTTCCGCAGGATGACGGCATGCGTTTTCGCAGCGACAACCTGCCGCTGCATGAAAACGGCATGACTATCCACGCCTGGAGCGGCGAAAAAGAGATCTACAGCAAAACCTACTACTCCATCGGCGGTGGCTTCATCGTTGACGAAGAGCATTTCGGTAAAGAGAGCGCGGGCGACGTGAACGTGCCCTATCCGTTCAAATCGGCCACCGAGATGCTGGGCTACTGCAAAGAGACCGGTTTGTCGCTGTCCGGCATGGTGATGCAGAACGAGCTGGCGCTGCACAGCAAAAAAGAGATCGAAGACTATTTTGCCAACGTGTGGCAAACCATGCGCGCCTGTATCGATCGCGGGATGAATACCGAAGGCGTACTGCCAGGGCCACTGCGCGTGCCGCGTCGTGCCTCTGCCCTGCGCCGTATGCTGGTGACCACGGACAAATTCTCTAACGACCCGATGAACGTAGTTGACTGGGTGAACATGTTTGCTCTGGCGGTGAACGAAGAGAACGCCGCAGGGGGGCGCGTCGTGACTGCGCCAACCAACGGCGCGTGCGGGATCGTTCCGGCGGTGCTGGCCTATTACGATCACTTTATCGAGCCTGTGACGCCGGATATTTATATCCGTTATTTCCTCGCGGCCGGCGCTATCGGCGCGCTGTACAAGATGAACGCGTCCATTTCAGGCGCTGAAGTGGGCTGTCAGGGTGAAGTAGGCGTGGCCTGCTCCATGGCGGCGGCCGGTCTGGCAGAGCTGCTGGGCGCAAGCCCTGAACAGGTTTGCGTGGCGGCGGAAATTGGCATGGAGCATAACCTCGGTCTGACCTGTGATCCGGTCGCAGGCCAGGTGCAGGTACCGTGCATTGAGCGTAACGCGATTGCCTCCGTCAAAGCGATTAACGCCTCGCGCATGGCGATGCGCCGTACCAGCGAACCACGCGTGTCGCTGGATAAGGTTATCGAAACCATGTACGAAACCGGCAAAGACATGAACGCGAAGTACCGTGAAACGTCGCGCGGCGGTCTGGCCATTAAGGTGCAGTGCGACTAATCCTCTCTTTCGCCCATCCGCAACGGATGGGCGAATTTCTCCCTTCATTCTCGTCTCCTTCTTCTTTCCCCACTACACTTTTACGGTCGCGGCTGCTCGCGCTCGGCCTGGCATCAGGCAGCGGCTAAATAGCGAACGGGTTGAGAGAGAAGCAGGCGCGGTAGTAACGCCACAATGGCTGGCGGGAAAATCTTTCCCGCCAGAAGATCGTAACGGGCACATCGTACCCGTTAAGCAGACTTATTCGTCTTCGTCGTGTGCAGACTGTTCTTTAACAATGCGGACCAGATCGACGCGGTAGTCGTTAGCTTCAACGATAGTGATGTGCAATGGAGGAAGCTCGATCACATCCCCGACGCGCGGGATCTGACCGTTTACGGCGATAACCAGCCCCGCCACGGTTGCGATGTCTTCTTCATCGTTAACTACGTTTTCCAGCCCCAGCGTATGCGAGAGCGCGTGCAGGTCGGTCGCACCTTTGACCAGCCAGCCTTCGCCGTCGGCCACAATCTCAGGCGTTTCGTCTTCATCCGGGAATTCACCGGCAATCGCTTCAAGTACGTCCAGCGGCGTCACCAGCCCCTGTACCACACCAAACTCGTTGGTGACGATAACAAAGCTACCGCGCGCGCGACGCAATACGCCCAGCAGGTTGATCGGATCCAGCGTTTCCGGTACGACAATCGCTGGCGACGAAGCTGCAATGGCCTCCACGTTGACGCCCTCTTCCAGCGCCACCAGCATCTCTTTCGCCCGAACCACGCCGATGATTTCATCCAGTTCACCGCGACACACCGGGAACAGGCTGTGCGGAGATGAGAGCAATTGCTGACGAATTTCATCAACGCTCAGGTTCGCATCGACCCAGCTAATTTCCCCGCGCGGCGTCATGATGCCGCGCAGCGAGCGGGAGGCCAGGGAGAGCACGCCGTTAATCATGTAGCGTTCTTCTTCCACAAACGCCCCTTCCGGAACCGGCACCGGGTTACGGTTTTCAGGGTCAGACTGGACGTTCACCTGACGGCGTCCGCCCATCAGACGCAGAATGGCGTCCGCTGTACGGGCGCGCAGCGGCTGATTTGACTGCTGCTTAATAAAGTTACGGCGCGCAATCTGGTTGAACAGTTCGATCAGGATCGAGAAGCCAATCGCGGCGTACAGGTAGCCTTTAGGAATATGGAAGCCGAAACCTTCCGCCACCAGGCTCAAACCAATCATCAGCAGGAAGCTCAGACAGAGCACGACCACCGTCGGATGCTGGTTGACGAAGCGCGTCAGCGGTTTCGAGGCCAGCAGCATCACCGCCATCGCAATCACGACAGCCGCCATCATCACCGGCAGGTGGTTCACCATACCGACCGCGGTAATCACCGCATCCAGCGAGAAGACTGCATCCAGCACCACAATTTGCAGCACTACGACCCAGAAGCTGGCGTAACCCTTACCGTGACCATCATCATGCTGCCGGTTCTCCAGCCGTTCATGCAGCTCTGTTGTCGCTTTGAAGAGCAGGAATATCCCCCCGATTAGCATGATCAAATCACGGCCGGAGAAGGTGTAATCCATGACGGAGAACAGCGGTTTGGTCAGCGTGACCATCCACGAGATCACGGAGAGCAGCCCCAGTCGCATGACCAGCGCCAGCGAGAGTCCAATCAGACGCGCTTTATCACGCTGTTTTGGCGGCAGCTTGTCCGCAAGGATGGCGATAAACACAAGGTTATCAATACCGAGAACGATCTCCAGTACGACCAGCGTGAGCAGTCCCACCCAGATTGACGGGTCCATTAAGAATTCCATGACAAGCTCCTGCTAAAGGAATGACAAAACGGTGCCCCACTCAACGTGGGCAAAAAAGAGGCAGACAGAGTTGATACGTGGCGTGGTTCGCCGGTGAAAAAGGCGCGGAATGGCCTGGTAGATGACTGACGTCGGTGACGGTCCATATAGTGGGCTGTAGCCCTATACTCCTGAACAAGTAAACGGAGGCTAAACATATCAGAGAGACTGTGTTTTTAGCAAAGATTTACGTTCCTTTGCAAAGTTCTGTAACACAGCGGCTATACGCTACAGATAATTCTGTAACGCGTGGCTAAATTACGGATCTTCATCACATAAATTATTTTTTCACTATCTAAAATAATTCGCGGAAGTCTTAGTTTTTTGAACTCTAACCCTTATCTGAATCGATTCGGTTCGCCAATACGATTCTCAGTACGTCTGCCCGGCAGGCGTATTAATGATAATAAAAGGAGGTAGCAAGTGACCATTGCTATTGTCATAGGCACACATGGTTGGGCTGCTGAGCAGCTACTCAAAACGGCAGAGATGCTGTTGGGCGAGCAGGAAAACGTCGGCTGGATCGATTTCGTTCCCGGTGAAAATGCCGAGACGCTGATTGAGAAGTACAACGCTCAACTCGCGAAGCTGGATACCAGCAAAGGCGTGCTGTTTCTCGTCGATACATGGGGCGGCAGTCCGTTTAATGCTGCCAGCCGCATTGTCGTCGATAAAGAGCATTATGAAGTCGTCGCCGGGGTAAACATTCCCATGCTGGTGGAAACCTTTATGGCGCGCGACGACAACCCAGGCTTCGATGAGCTGGTCGCGCTGGCCGTTGAAACCGGCCGCGAAGGGGTGAAAGCCCTGAAGGCTCAGCCGGTTGAAAAACCCGCCCCTGCCCCGGCTGCGGCGGCACCGAAAGCAGCGGCACCGGCAAAACCGATGGGACCGAACGATTACATGGTTATCGGCCTGGCGCGTATTGATGACCGTCTGATTCACGGACAGGTTGCGACTCGCTGGACCAAAGAGACCAACGTACAGCGTATCATCGTGGTCAGTGACGAAGTGGCCGCCGACACTGTCCGTAAAACCCTTCTGACTCAGGTTGCACCACCGGGCGTTACCGCGCACGTGGTGGATGTCGCCAAGATGATCCGCGTTTACAACAACCCGAAATATGCGGGTGAACGCGTGATGCTCCTGTTTACTAACCCGACAGACGTCGAGCGCATTGTTGAAGGCGGCGTGAAAATCACCTCCGTGAACATCGGCGGTATGGCTTTCCGTCAGGGCAAAACGCAGGTCAACAACGCGATTTCAGTTGATGCGAAAGATATCGAGGCGTTCAACAAGCTGAATGCTCGCGGTATTGAGCTGGAAGCCCGTAAGGTTTCCACTGACCAGAAACTGAAAATGATGGATTTGATCGGTAAAGTTGGGAAATAAGCCCGCGCCGGTTTTTCACATAAAGCTTATGTTATAGGAGAAGTACAATGGAGATTACCACTCTTCAGATTGTGCTGGTGTTCATCGTCGCGTGTATTGCGGGTATGGAATCCGTACTTGATGAATTTCAGTTCCACCGCCCTCTGGTGGCCTGTACGTTGATCGGTGCCGTTCTGGGTGATATGAAAACCGGTATCATCATCGGTGGTACGCTGGAAATGATCGCCCTGGGCTGGATGAACATCGGTGCCGCCGTTGCGCCTGATGCCGCACTGGCCTCAATCATCTCAACCGTTCTGGTTATTGCCGGTCATCAGAGTATTGGTGCAGGTATTGCCCTTGCCATTCCTCTGGCCGCAGCAGGCCAGGTGCTGACCATCATCGTTCGTACCATCACCGTGGCCTTCCAGCACGCGGCGGATAAGGCGGCCGAGAACGGCAACCTCACGGCACTCTCCTGGATCCACGTGTCGTCCCTGTTCCTGCAGGCGATGCGTATCGCAATCCCGGCGGTTATCGTTGCGATCTCTGTCGGCACCAGTGAAGTTCAGGGCATGCTGAACGCGATTCCTGAAGTGGTCACCAGCGGTCTGAACATCGCGGGCGGTATGATCGTCGTGGTAGGTTACGCGATGGTCATCAACATGATGCGCGCGGGCTACCTGATGCCGTTCTTCTACCTCGGCTTCGTCACCGCAGCATTCACCAACTTCAACCTGGTTGCGCTGGGCGTGATTGGTGCCGTGATGGCGATTCTCTACATCCAGCTCAGCCCGAAATACAACCGTGTTGCGGGTGCCCCAGCGCAGGCTGCTGGTAACAACGATCTCGATAACGAACTGGACTAACAGGTGAGCGAAATGGTTGATATGACAAAAACTACCACCGAGAAAAAACTCACTCCGGGTGATATTCGTGGCGTGTTCATCCGTTCTAACCTGTTTCAGGGTTCATGGAACTTCGAACGTATGCAGGCGCTGGGCTTCTGCTTCTCTATGGTGCCGGCGATAAAACGCCTCTACCCTGAGAACAACGAAGCACGCCGTCAGGCAATTAAGCGTCACCTGGAATTCTTCAACACCCATCCTTACGTCGCGGCTCCGGTTCTGGGCGTGACGCTGGCGATGGAAGAGCAGCGTGCGAACGGCGCGGAGATTGACGATGGTGCCATCAACGGTATCAAAGTCGGTCTGATGGGTCCGCTGGCCGGCGTGGGCGACCCTATCTTCTGGGGTACTGTTCGTCCGGTCTTCGCGGCGCTGGGTGCCGGGATCGCGATGAGCGGCAGCCTGCTCGGTCCTCTGTTGTTCTTTATCCTGTTCAACGCGGTACGTCTTCTGACCCGTTACTACGGCGTGGCCTATGGCTACCGTAAGGGCGTGGACATCGTTAAGGATATGGGCGGCGGCTTCCTGCAGAAACTGACCGAGGGGGCCTCTATTCTCGGCCTGTTTGTCATGGGGGCGCTGGTTAACAAGTGGACGCACGTGAACATCCCGCTGGTGGTTTCGACCATCACCGGTCAGGATGGTCAAACCCGCGTCACCACCGTGCAGACGATTCTGGACCAGCTGATGCCTGGCCTGGTGCCGCTGCTGTTGACCTTCGCCTGTATGTGGCTGCTGCGTAAGAAAGTGAACCCGCTGTGGATCATCGTTGGCTTCTTCGTCATCGGTATCGCGGGCTACGCTGTCGGCCTGCTGGGCCTGTAAAACATTGCGTTATCGACCGGGGGCTTGCCCCCGGTCTTTTTATCTGGAGGATGAATGACTGTTACGGACATCGTACTGGTGTTGTTTATTGTTGCCCTTCTGGCTTACGCGATCTATGACGAGTTCATTATGCCTCGCCGTAACGGCGAGACACTGCTGACCCTTCCCCTCTTACGCCGTGGACGCATTGATGCATTTATCTTCGCCGGCCTGGTGGTCATTCTGATTTACAATAACGTGACCAGCCACGGTGCAATATTAACCACATGGTTATTATGTGCGCTGGCATTAATGGCGATTTACCTGTTCTGGATCCGCTCGCCGAAACTCATTTTTAAAAAACAGGGATTCTTCTTTGCCAACGTATGGATAGAATATAACCGCATTAAAGAGATGAATTTATCCGAAGACGGCGTGTTAGTGATGCAATTAGAACAGCGCCGCCTGCTCATTCGGGTCAAAAATATTGATGACCTTGAGAAAATCTACACATTACTCGTTAAAACTCAATAATTTAACATTATAACCTCGGCTATATATTGTGATATTCTTTCGCAAAGAATATAGCCGTTGCTATATCTTCTCGCCTCTTTGACTTATATTTATTAACGATATTTTCACGCATAAACCTAAATGAAAATCGTTATCAAAGACGCAGATAAATTAAGCCTTGCTCGTTGTTGTTTTATATTCTCAAAATATGTTAAGGTTGCGCCCGTCGTTGGGGAGTAGCCGATTTCCTGCACGCAGGAAATGTACGCGTCAACATACTCGTTGAAAAACGTGGCGCGTACGGATCGCTTTCAGCACGCTTACCGTGCAAAAGAGTTCAGGCGAGACCATAGATACATCAACTGCTGTTTACTGGGGGCAGTGATGTGTCATATGGATATCCCCGGTCTGGACGCTCTTATGAACATCTCCGCTACGATCCTTCTCGCTTTTGGCATGTCTATGGATGCATTTGCCGCCTCCATCGGCAAAGGCGCCACGCTCCACAAACCTAAATTCACAGAAGCTCTGCGCACCGGTCTGATCTTTGGTGCCATCGAAACGCTGACGCCGCTCATCGGCTGGGGGTTGGGCATGCTCGCCAGCCAGTTCGTGCTGGAGTGGAACCACTGGATTGCGTTCGTCCTGCTGGTGTTTCTCGGAGGCCGAATGATGATTGAAGGTTTTCGCGGGAATGATGATGAAGATGAAGCACCGCTGCACCGCCACGGTTTCTGGCTGCTGGTCACCACGGCAATTGCCACCAGCCTGGACGCCATGGCCGTCGGGGTGGGTCTGGCATTCCTGCAGGTCAATATTATCGCCACCGCGCTGGCCATTGGCTGTGCAACGCTGATTATGTCCACGCTGGGCATGATGGTCGGGCGGTTTATCGGCCCGCTGCTGGGTAAACGCGCCGAGATCTTAGGCGGTATCGTGCTGATCGGCATTGGTGCCCAGATCCTCTGGGCACACTTCGCGCCTTAAGCGTCGCGCTGCCAGACGTGGATACTGAAATCTGTCTGGCAGCCAAACGTCGTCCGAGCCGCTAACGCATCCCATACTTCCGGCTTTGCCCGCCACGCGAATGGCGTCATCTGCAGCAGGGCTACCGCTTCTTCCCCGTTCAAATTCATTTCATACGCCACTGAATGCTCCTGCTTCAGCGTAAAGCCTTTCAGCTGTTCAGAGTGTGGGGCATGCAGACGCACCTCGTCGTAAATGAGTCCCTTCAGCTCCATCAGGTGACGCGGGCCCGGCGTGACGGTTATCACCCAGCCTCCGGGCTTCACGACGCGCGCCAGCTCATCTGCTTTACACGGCGCGTAGATGCGGATAATGGCATCCATACTGGCATTATCAAATGGCAGCCGGTGGCTGGATGCCACGCAAAACGTAACGCCAGCGTAACGTTTAGCCGCCGCGCGGATCGCCACTTTCGACACGTCGAGACCGAATGTCACGGCCCCCTTCTCCCGCACCACATCCGCAAACCGTGCGGTGTAGTACCCTTCCCCACAGCCTATATCAAGCATGGCGGACGCCGAATCAGGCAGTAAGTCACCCAGCATCTGCGCCACCGTCTCCCGCAGCGGCAGATAGTGCCCGGCATCGAGAAACGCCCTGCGCGCCTGCATCATCTCTGCGCTATCGCCCGGATCGCGGGAGCGCTTGTGCTGCACCGGAAGAAGATTCACATACCCTTCTTTCGCCATATCAAACTGATGTCCCTGCGGACAGGCATAACTTTTATCTGAGCGCGTCAGTGACGCGTGGCAAAGGGGACAGCTGAAGGACATGGAAACTCCGGGAGATAAACCAAAGGGCGAAGTGTACCGCTATTCGCCCTGCTATAAAACGGCTGGATTACCGCATGACGATAAGGTGGTCTGAACCGGCCGGCAGGCCATCGGGTTTGATATTCTCCAGGCGCAGCACGTTGCCCATGATTTCGCTGAAGACCGGCGCGGAAACCGCCCCGCCATAGTAGGCCCCGTTTTGAGGATCGTTAATCACCACCACCAGGGCGAAACGCGGGTCGCTGGCAGGCGCAACGCCTGCGGTATAGGCAACGTATTTATCGACATATTTGCCGCTATCATCAATTTTCTTCGCCGTCCCGGTCTTAACCGCCACGCGATAATCGCGAACGGCGGCCTTAACGCCCCCGCCGCCGGGCAGCGCGACGCTTTCCATCATGTGCTCCACTTCATGCGCGATCTCCTCCGGCATGACGCGGTGGCCGATAACCGGGGGATCGATGCGGGTGATGGAGAGTGGACGCTCAAGCCCGAAGCCGCCAATCGTCGCATAGACGTGGGCCAGCTGGAGCGGTGTGACCATCAGGCCGTAGCCAAAGGCAAAAGTCGCGCGGTCTAGCTGACTCCAGTATTTACGCTGTGGCAACAGCCCGGCGCTTTCGCCCGTTAAGCCAAGCCCCGTGTTGGTGCCAAACCCAAAGTTTCGATAGGTATCAATAAGATGCTGGACAGGCATCGCCAGCGAGAGCCGGGATACGCCGGTGTCGCTCGATTTTTGCAGGATCCCGGTCATGGTCAGCTCAGGATAATAACCCACGTCGCGGATACGATGCCCGTCAAGGGTATACGGGTGGGTATCAATGACGCTGTCCGGCTGGACCAGCCCCTGCTGCAGAGCCGTCATCAACACCAGCGGCTTAACGGTCGAACCGGGCTCGAACGTATCGCTGATTGCCCGGTTGCGAAAATCGTTTATCGTCGCGCCTTCACGGTTATTGGGATTGAAATCCGGATAGCTCGCCATGGCGAGTATTTCCCCGGTGGGGATATTAATGAGCACCGACGCCCCTGACTCGGCCTTATTCCAGGCGACGGCATTGTCCAGCGCGTCTTCGGTAATGGTTTGCAGCCGCTCGTCAATACTCAACTGGATGTTATGTGCCGGCGTGGGCGCCACTTCCGTCAGGTTTTCAACCACGCGCCCGTAGCGATCCTCCCGGACCTGTCGGACACCCGCTTTACCGGTCAGCTGAGTGTTGAAGCTTTTCTCCACCCCTTCAATGCCCTGCCCGTCAATATTGGTGAAGCCAATCAGGTTCGCCGCCACGTGGCCTGCCGGGTAAAAGCGGCGGGATTCATCGCGCAAATAAATGCCGGGTAAATTGAGCTTATCAATCCACTTCGCCTGAGCAGGATCGACCTGACGCGCCAGGTAGATGAAGCGTCCCTGGGGGTTGGCGTTAATCCGTGATGAAAGGGTGCTCAACGAGAGGTGCAGCGCGCTCGCCAGCGCCTGCCAGCGTTCATCAAACCCAACGCCCCCTTTTGCCAGCACCGTTTTTGGATCGGCCCATACGGCCCGGACGGGCACGCTGACCGCCAGCGGTCGGCCTTCACGATCCATAATCATCCCACGCGGCGCATCAATCGCCAGCTGACGAAGGGATCGCATATCTTCCTGCTTCACCAGATTGTCAGGTTTGATGATTTGTAGCCAGGCAACGCGGCCAAGTAAAAAGGCCAGACTGCAGAAAATAGCGAAACAGAGCAGCGCGAAACGCGCCGGCGTGAAATTGCCAGCGGTTAATATCAATTTTTTCTTCACCTGAACCCCAGGGCTGTTAAACAACGCTCTGATTTAACGAGAAAAGATGCGCTTAGGGAGGCGAAACTGTGATACTAACCTCGCAGCTTTGCAACAAGTTGCTAACAAGACCGTAGATAGTAATATTTTGAAAGATAGGGAATAAAAAAGCCCCGCATGATGCGAGGCTTTATGTCTGAGAGTGAAGCGCTATGCGCCCCCAGTCAGCAGCGGTTCGATCAGATAGCAGTTACGTTAACTGCAGCTGGGCCTTTCTGGCCGTCCTGAATTTCGAACTCAACGTTCTGGCCTTCGGCCAGAGTTTTGAAGCCGTTACCCTGGATTGCAGAGAAGTGTACGAACACGTCTTTGCTGCCATCAGCAGGAGTAATGAAACCAAAACCTTTAGACTCGTTGAACCACTTAACTTGACCTTTAATCTTTGCCATTTTGCAAAATTCCTTAGAGTGTTTTCTTAGCCCGCAGGCATTAACTGAGATAAAACTGAGACATTACTGCATGAGGCACTAATATAAGGTTCGGCAGAGAAGCGGTATTCAACGACAACGTGTTTACTCAGGACTTCTTTACTGAAAATGCCACACATAAACAGAACTGTACCTCGTTTGACCCAAAACGTGTTATCACACACTATGTTTAATATGGCAAGCCATTTTTAAACATGTCTCGATCCGCCGCACAAATTCGAACACTGTCTGTAAGGAATTGCACAATTATGCGCTTCTCAAACAGACGGCTATACTCCCTTACACAGACTCAACGCTGCTTGCACAACCGCTGTAATCTAAGACTTTTTTAACATAGCTCAATCATTACAATGCGTCCAGCAGTCGGGAAAAGAAATCTTTGGCGTTGATTGAGTTAGAACAAATTGTGAAAACTTATGCTTAAATCATTGTAACGTGACCGTATTGTTTCAGCCAAAAACGATGTTAATAATCCGCACCCTTCTGTATTAAAATCCATCAGGTAATTAGCAGTGTTATGCACCAAAATAATGAAATTTTTATGACTCTGCATCAAAACAAGGCAAGCAAAACGTTTCGATAAAATTAAAATTTTCCTGACGACGAATACATACACAATATACGCAACAATTTATCGCTTCGTTTATAAGGGTAAATACTCGCCAACTTTCAGTATCCTGAAAGTATTATTAACTGGTGCTACATTATCCAGCGCATCAGTTAATTCTTTTATGGGGTCATCCAGCGCTTCATCCGCCAGCTCAAACACGCCCCAGTGAACAGGGAACGCCAGCGGGCAACCTAACTGTTGCCACAGCGCAACGGCAGACTGGGGATCCATATGGTGTACGGCCATAAACCATCGCGGAGCATAGGCGCCAACGGGCAATGCTGCAGCATCAATTTTCCCCAAACGTTCCGGTATCAACAGCAGCTCAGGCGAATAGCCGGTATCACCACTAAACCAGAACCGGTGATGCCGCCCTTCAAAGACCCAGCCGCACCACAATGAGCGATTGCGGTTCCAGAGCGTGCGCATACTCCAGTGCTGCGCCGGTACGGCGGATAATGTTATCCCCTGCCAGGTAAAACTCTGCCACCAGTCGAGCTCAACCACCTGTTTTGCGCCCCGGCGGCGAAACCAGCCGCCCAGGCCTAAAGGAACAAACACGCTAACGTCCGGAAAGCGTTTGAGAATGTGGCGAACAGTGAGTTCATCAAGATGATCGTAATGGTTATGCGAAATAACGACCGCGTCAAGCTGGTGCAGTTGATCGACAGAGAGTGCCGGAGGCGTTCTACGCTGCGGCCCTAAGAACGGAAGTGGAGAAGCGCGCCTTGAAAAAACGGGATCGGTAAGAAGGATATTGCCGTCCAGCTGCAGCAGTATGCTCGCATGTCCGAGCCACCACGCCCCATCCTGCTGCGGCTGCTGAAGATCGGCCGGTTGCCACCACCGCCGGATAAAGTCATCGTAGCCGAGCGCGGGCGGCTTCGGTAAGCCAGCTGCTTTGCGTTCTTTGCGCCAGCGGTCAAGGTCGCCAGGCTGGTGTCCTGCAGAAGTGGTATTACGAAAACCGTTTGGGGTGTGATGTTTCAGGGAGGGGTCATACCAGGGATTTTTCCAGACCACTGCCACCTCCCGGAATAATACGATTAACGCTCAGCCACCAGGCGGATAAAATCGTCTTGATCGTTGTTCTCGTCAGCGACCGCTTCTTTTTGTGCTTCTTTCTCTTCCGGCTCGTTAGCCTCGCACAGACGACGCAACAGCGCATTCTGCCGTTTTTGCTGCTCAAGCAGCGCTTCCAGCAGTTCGATCTGCTCATTGGTACGTGAACTGGCACGGTTTACGAAAAACCAAATGACCAGCCCCACCAGCAGAACAACCAAAGAGATCGTCAGGGATGCCATATTTAGCAGCCCTGAATTCAGTAACTCACCCATTTCACCACCTCAATAAAAACGTCTATTTTACCACTGGCGCGAAGGAAGGAAATCACCTGAAGAAAAAATGCGTGCTACCACGGAATAAACTTATTGATTGCGCAAACGCCGCTAAAAAACTGTACATCCTGATCGCACATCACGTTGATAGTCTGCGTCCACAATACCACGCACGCTATCAGCACGATAATCAGAATCACCCAGCGTATTTTTTTCACTCCACACTCCGTTTACAGACCTGATATGACCAGGTTATCACGGTTATCTTAAACAAGGACTAACTGTAGCGCCATCAGGCTCTTTTCAGAATCCTGCACTTGTTTCATTACGTAAACCGGTTAGGCTAGCATCATGATAACAATGATAAAGAGGTAATAATGCGCTTAATTATTCGTACAATTGTTGCACTGGCGATACTCTGGATTGGCCTTCTTTTAACGGGTTATGGCGTGCTGGTGGGGAGCACCGAAAACGCCGCAGGGTTAGGCATTCAATGTAAGTATTTAACAGCACAGGGAGTCAGCACGGCGCAGTATCTCCATTCTGATAGCGGGATCATTGGGTTAACCAACTGCCCGGTACTGCGTAAGACCTCCGTCGTGATTGATAATGGCTGAGCCACAGCGTTAACGACGAATAAAAAACGCCGCAAAGATGCGGCGTTTTTTATGCTAACCGGGGTTAGAACGGATAGTCGTGGTAACCCATCTGTTCAGAAATCTTACGCGCGGCGGTATGCAGAATAGCCACGTACTCGTGCAGGCGCTCTTCCGAGAAGCGAAGCGTTGGGAAAGAGATGCTCAACCCCGCGATCACGACGCCAAAACGGTCAAACACCGGAACGCCAATACAGCGCAGCCCTTCTTCCTGCTCTTCGTTATCTTCGCCGTACCCTTGCTCACGCACCTTGTCGAGCACCGTTAATAACTCATCGGTGTTAGTAATGGTGCGTTCTGTGCTGCGTTTGTACTCCACGCCATCGAGGATCTGTTTAACTTCTTCACGATCGCGCCACGCCAGCAGAACCTTACCGATTGCCGTGCTGTAAAGCGGGTTGCGACGACCAATGCGCGAATACATACGCAGGTTATACATGGAGTCAATTTTATGGATGTAAACAATACTGTCTTCATCCAGCGCGCCCAGGTGGATAGTCTCTTTGGTCAGGCGGGAGATCTCGCGCATCTGAATATCCGCGCTACGGATCAGATCCACATTTTGCAATGCCCGGGCACCCAGTTCAAACAGTTTCAGCGTCAGAGAATATTTTTCAGATTCGCCTTCCTGTGCAACGTAACCCAGTGATTTCATGGTTTGCAAAAAGCGGTAAACGGTGCTTTTCGACATCATCACGCGCTGTGACAACTCTGTGATACCAATTTCACGCTCTTCCCCGAGCGCCTGTAAGATGCCAAACACCTTCAGCACGGAAGAAACTGAATCTGGCTGTTTATCCAAATCCGCAATTGCCATTTACCACCTCATAGAGAGTGTTTTATAAAAATCAGAACCGGTTTTTATTATAAATTCCCGTCATGTTACCTGCAATCAATCCGCGTTTACTTCGTTACAAATCTGCGACATAAAACGGTGTTAACGATGCTAAAATAGTTACCCTGAGAATAATTTCACTCTGAGCTATTTATCCCCGATGGAAAAGAACCTTTCCGATGGCCTGCCTTTGCCCCAGCGGTATGGCGCTATCGCTACGATTATTATTGGTATCTCAATGGCCGTTCTTGACGGCGCGATTGCGAACGTTGCCCTTCCCACCATTGCCACCGATCTGCATGCTTCCCCGGCCAGTTCGATATGGATTGTTAACGCCTATCAGATTGCGATTGTGGTTTCCCTGCTCTCCTTTTCTTTTCTGGGCGATATGTTCGGCTACCGTCGGGTATATCAGTGCGGGCTGGTGGTATTTACCTTTACATCACTGCTGTGCGCCCTTTCGGACTCTCTGCATACGCTGACGCTGGCGCGCATCGCGCAAGGTTTTGGCGGCGCGGCGCTGATGAGCGTCAATACGGCGCTAATCCGCTTAATCTATCCGCACCGCCATCTGGGCCGCGGCATGGGGATAAATTCGTTTATTGTCGCGGTCTCTTCTGCCGCCGGGCCAACGATTGCAGCGGCCATTCTTTCTGTCGCCTCGTGGCAGTGGCTGTTCGCCATAAACGTGCCGCTGGGTATCGTGGCCATCTTCTTTGCCCTGCGATTTCTCCCCGCTAACGGCCCGAAAAGCACCATGCCGCGCTTTGACGTAGCAAGCGCGGTGATGAATGCGCTCACCTTTGGTCTGCTGATTACCGCCCTGAGCGGTTTTGCGCAGGGTCAATCCCTGATGCTAACCGCCGTGGAGCTTGTTGCCCTGCTGGTGACGGGCTTCTTCTTTGTTCGCCGCCAGCTTTCCCTGCCGGTGCCCTTACTGCCGGTCGATCTGCTGCGTATTCCCCTCTTTTCGCTTTCCATCTGCACCTCCGTCTGCTCATTCTGCGCCCAGATGCTGGCTCTGGTTTCTCTGCCCTTCTTCCTGCAAAGCGTGATAGGACGTTCCGAAGTGGAGACCGGGCTGCTGTTAACCCCCTGGCCGCTGGCGACGATGGTGATGGCACCCCTGGCAGGTTATTTAATAGAACGTGTACATGCCGGTTTGTTGGGCGCGGTGGGGCTGGCCGTGATGGCAACAGGTCTTTTCGCGCTGGCGCTGCTTCCATCATCGCCAGGGGATCTGGACATCATCTGGCGCATGATTCTGTGCGGAGCCGGGTTTGGCCTGTTTCAGTCCCCCAACAACCACACCATTATTACCTCTGCGCCGCGCCACCGCAGCGGAGGTGCCAGCGGCATGCTGGGGACCGCGCGTCTGCTGGGGCAAAGCACCGGTGCGGCGCTGGTTGCCCTGATGTTTAACCTTGCCGGGCAAAACGGCAACCACGTTGCGCTTCTCACCGCAGGTGCGCTTGCCACCCTTGCAGCCATCGTCAGCGGGTTGCGCGTGACCCAACCCGGCGTTCAGGCATAAAAAAAGCCGGGCGGAGTCTTCTCCTGCCCGGCTTATTTAAGCACTTAGCGTTACTTCAGGTATTCCCCACTGCGCAGCGCTTCAATACGTTTATCCAGCGGCGGGTGAGACATAAACAGCTCGCTCAGCGACTTTGATTTGCCGTTGATGCAGAATGCCATCATGCTGTTCGCTTCTTGCGGCTCGTAGCTGGTTTTCAGACGCTGCAGAGCAGCTATCATCTTTTCACGCCCTACCAGCTTCGCTGAACCAGCATCCGCATGGAACTCACGGTGACGGGAGAACCACATGGTGATAATGCTGGCCAGAATACCGAACACCAGTTCCAGCACCATCGATACGGCGAAGTAAATCAGCGGATTACCGTTGCTCTCTTCACCTTCATCACGGTTGCCGCCCATGAAGCCAGCCGCAATTTGCGCCAGGATACGGGAGATGAAGATAACGAAGGTGTTCACCACACCCTGAATCAGGGTCATGGTCACCATGTCACCGTTGGCGATATGGCTGATTTCGTGCGCGATAACCGCTTCGGCTTCGTCACGGCTCATGTTCTGCAACAACCCGGTGCTCACGGCAACCAGCGACGCATCACGACGGGCACCCGTAGCAAACGCGTTAATATCCGGGGCATGGTAAATAGCAACCTGCGGCATCGCAATGCCTGCCTGCTTAGACTGCTGTGCCACCGTATTCATCAGCCACTGTTCCATGTCGTTACGCGGCTGTTCAATCACCTCACCGCCTACGGATTTCAGCGCCATCCACTTTGACATCAGCAGGGAAATGAAAGAGCCACCAAAACCAAACAGCAGCGCCATAATCAACAGACCCTGAACGCTGCTCGACTGAATTCCCGTCAGGCTTAGCACTAGCCCGAAAACCACCATCACCGCCAGGTTGGTGAGCAGGAAGAGCGCGATTCGCATCATAATTTTCTTTTAACCTCAGTTTAACAAAGCGCACTATGCGATTACCCACATCGTATGGGTATTACGGCTATTTTCAAGCATCCGGTGGGCGTAAGTCACCAGAAAGACACAACTTTACACAATTGGAAATCAGCCTGACGGAAGGATGCAGAACAAAAAGAAACAGGCACAATTTCTTGTGCCTGTTGGGAGATTATTTTGCCGGAGCGGGCTGTACGGCAGGCTTCTCTTTTTCCAGATTCGCCAGGTCGAGCGCGATATGCACCGTCTCGTCCAGGTACGGATCCGGCTCCTGGTAATCTTTTGGCAGATCGTCCAGTTTCTTGAGCAGAGGCTTACCTTCTCGCTTGAAGCGATCGTTGATACGCGCCAGACGCGTTGCGTCGTCCTCGTTGTTCTCCTTTTCACGCTGAGTGTAGTTCAGAGAAACAATATTCCGCTTATCTTTCAGGGCATTGAAACGCGCAATGTCCTTCATGATGTACTGGAATTCCGGGTCTTTCGCGATGCGTTCATTATGCGCTTTCAGCAGCTCAGGGCCAAACTGCGTCATATCACCCGCCTTCACGAATGTCGCAGCATTGATGCTGTCCCACGGCAACGCGTTATCTTCAAACTTCTCGCCGGTTTCGGTCTCTTCCGTGCCGGTCGGCATCATGATATCCGGCGTTACGCCTTTACGCTGCGTACTGCCGCCGTTAACGCGGTAGAACTTCTGAATGGTGTACTGAACGGAGCCCAGCGCAGGCCATTCCGGACGCAGCATCTGATCGTAAATACGGTTCAGCGAGCGATACTGCTGAACAGTACCTTTGCCGAAGGTGGGCTCACCCACGATTAGCGCGCGGCCATAGTCCTGCATTGCAGCGGCAAAGATTTCAGATGCGGACGCGCTGAAGCGGTCAACCAGGACCACCAGCGGGCCTTTGTAATAGACCACACCGTCGTTATCAGCATCTTCACGAACTTTACCGTTGTTATCACGCACCTGTACAACCGGGCCAGACGGGATAAACAGGCCTGAGAGCGACACCGCTTCGGTCAGCGCACCGCCACCGTTCGTGCGCAGGTCGATGATGACGCTGCTCACGTTCTGCTTCTCAAGTTTCTGCAGCTGAACTTTTACATCGTCGGTCAGCCCCACGTAGAAGCCAGGGATATCCAGGACACCCACCTTCTCTTTACCCACGGTTTTCACCGACATTTTCACCGCGCGGTCTTCCAGACGGATACGCTCGCGGGTCAGGGTCACGATACGGGTTTTGGTGCCTTTACCGGCAGGCAGAATTTCCAGACGAACTTTGCTGCCTTTCGGACCTTTGATCAGCGCAACCACATCGTCCAGACGCCAGCCAATGACATCAACCATGCTCTGACCGGTTTGTCCTACCCCCACAATGCGATCGCCTACGCTTATCGCTTTGCTTTTGGATGCCGGGCCGCCCGCGACCATGGAGTTGATCACCGTGTAGTCATCATCCATTTGCAGTACCGCGCCAATACCTTCCAGAGACAGGCTCATCTCAGTATTGAACTGTTCGGTATTGCGTGGAGAGAGATAGTTGGTGTGCGGATCGATTTCGTGCGCAAAGGCGGTCATCGCCAGCGAGAAAACATCTTCACTGTTGGTCTGCGCCAGACGGCGAATGGCAAATTTGTAACGACGCGTCAGCGTGTCGCGGATCTCTTTTTCATCTTTGCCGGTCAGCTTGAGGCTTAGCTCGTCGTATTTGACCTTTCCATCCCACAGCGCGTTCAGCTCGGCTTCGTCTTTCGGCCAGGGCGCTTTGCTGCGATCGAGGTTAAAGGTGTCGTTGCCGGTGAAGTCCATTGGACGTTCAAGCACTTTCAGCGCGTACTGATAGCGTTCAAAGCGGCGCTTTTGCGACAGGTTGTAGAGATCGTAGAACAGATCCAGCTTGCCTGACCGCAGCTCATCACCCACCTCGGATTTGCGCTTAGCGAACTGCTCGACATCGCTGGCGAGCAAAACGTTATGGCTGTAATCCAGCAAGTTCAGATAGCGGTCAAAGATTTTGGCCGAAAAGGCCTGATCGAGATCGAACTGACGATAGTGCGAGCGGGTAAAGCGAGAGGTTACACGTTCGCTTACCGTCGCGTGCTGCGTCTCTTCCTTGAGTACCGGAATTTGATCAACACGCGTGATATCGTCCACTGCGAAAGCGTGACCTGTTATGGCAAACAGGCCCGCCAGCGCGGTGAGCTTAAAAAAAGTGTTCATGCCAGGCTTGGCCTCCGTTTCAGAACAACAAGTGTTCTGCGCGTACAATCATTGACATACCAGAAGTCAGCTGTACACGAACGCCATCTTTGGTGATTTCCAGTACGGTGGCGTCCATTGCGTTGTTGCCCGCTTTTACTTTCAGAGCCTGACCCACGCTCAGGGCGTTAATGTCAGAAACCGGAGTATGGCGCTGCTCTTCACGAGGCGCACGAGGGGCTTTCGCTGCTGGTTTGTCTGCACGCGGTTTGCGATCGTTATTGTCGTGACGACGCGGCGCAGGACGTGGTTTACGCTCACGACGAGGCGCTTCTTCCTGGCCGTTTGCCGCTGCGGCTTCGCGTTTTTTCGCCTGCTGTTCTGCACGTTGTGCCTGAACGCGTGCTTTGGCTTCTTCCAGCTGCTTGCGCGCGTGTTCTACGTGCTGCTCGTCCAGCTCGCCACAAGGGTTGCCGTCGAGATCCACGCGGGTCGCGCCCGGTTTGATACCGTACAGGTAACGCCAGCTCGAAGTATAAAGACGTAAGGCAGAACGCAGCTGAGTTTTGCTGAGGTTCATTTCCCCTTCAACACGCGCTACCAGATCCTGAAAAATACCGACTTTCAGGGGACGTGCTTCACCTTCCGCGCTGAAGCACTGCGGGAAACGCTCGGCCAGAAATGCGATAACTTCTTTACTGCTATTCAACTTAGGTTGATTTTCCATGAAATTTCCTGATTACAACGGACGTTGCCAACAAGCGCAGGCATGAACAGGCGTCATTATAATGACGCTATCAGTAAATGCTACGTTATCCGTTGATTATCCTGCGACGCTCGCAAAGAATTTTTGATAATCGGTTGCAGCGAGGACGTTTTCCAGATTCGCCACCAGCTCGCGCAGCCCCTGTTCATCCTCGGTTGTAAAGCGACTGAAGACCGTACTGTCGATATCCAGAACGCCAATAATCTGATTTTTTACCACCAGCGGCAGAACGATCTCTGAATTGCTGGCAGCATCACAGGCGATATGCCCGTCAAACGCATGGACATCTTCCACGCGCTGAACCTGATTCTCGGCCACCGCGGTACCGCATACGCCGCGCCCTACCGGAATACGCACGCAGGCCAGTTTGCCCTGAAACGGACCCAGCACCAGCGTTTCACCTTCCAGGAGATAAAAGCCAGCCCAGTTCACATCGGATAGCCGTTCGAACAGCAATGCGCTAGTATTTGCCAGAGTGGCTAAGAAGCTGGTTTCACCTGCCATCAATGCCTTAAAATCGCGGTTCAGATCCGCGTAGAATTCTGTTTTGTTCATTATTCAATCACTTAGTTGTCTTACAAAATTACCGCATAGCCTATTAAAATAAGCAATAAATGCGCTCATGCTCAAGATGAATCCGTTCATGAGTTAATATAACGTTCAACAATACTTATTTGCGCGCAGCTGATGGCCTTAAAAACAACCAAAATTACGCCGACAAAAAAGATAACTGTCCATACGGTAAGCGACGCTTTGCCTCGTGCACATTATCAGCGTTGCCCCCAGTGCGATACGCTTTTTATGTTGCCGAAGATGAAATCGCACCAAAGCGCCTTTTGTCCCCGCTGTGACGCTAAAATTCGTGACGGCCGCGACTGGTCGTTAACCCGCCTTGCCGCTATGGCCGTTACCATGCTGCTGCTGATGCCTTTCGCCTGGACCGAGCCGCTTCTGAAGCTTTACCTGCTTGGTGTGCGCATTGACGCCAACGTGCTGCAGGGTATCTGGCAGATGACGAGCCAGGGCGATCCTCTCACCGCCGCCATGGTACTGTTCTGCGTGGTCGGCGCGCCGCTGGTGCTGGTTGCAGCCATTGCCTACCTGTGGTTTGGTAACATCCTGGGAATGAACCTGCGTCCGGTGTTGCTGATGCTGGAAAAGCTTAAAGAGTGGGTCATGCTGGATATCTATCTGGTGGGCGTGGGCGTGGCATCAATCAAGGTGCAGGACTATGCCTTTCTGCAGCCGGGCGTCGGGCTTTTTGCCTTTATCTGCCTGGTATTGCTCAGCATCCTGACACTGATCCACCTGAACGTTGAGCAGCTTTGGGAGCGTTTTTACCCGCAGCGCCCTGCCACCCGCCCGGATGAAAACCTCCGCGTCTGTCTGGGATGCCATTACACCGGGTTGCCCGACAAGCGTGGACGCTGCCCGCGCTGCCACATACCGTTGAGGTTACGACGCAACAACAGCCTGCAAAAATGCTGGGCGGCGCTGATTGCCTCCCTGGTGTTTCTGTTCCCGGCCAATATGCTGCCGATATCCATTATTTACGTGAACGGTGGCCGTCAGGAGGATACTATCCTCTCCGGTATTATCTCTCTTGCACACAGTAACGTTGGGGTGGCGGCCATCGTCTTTATTGCCAGTATCCTGGTTCCCTTTACCAAAGTGGTGGTGATGTTTACCCTGCTCGTCAGCATTCACTTTAAGTGTGAACAAGGTTTACGTACCCGTATTCTGCTTCTGCGATTCGTCACCTGGATTGGCCGCTGGTCAATGCTGGATCTGTTTGTGATTTCGCTGATGATGTCGCTGATCAATCGCGACCAGCTTCTTGCTTTTACTATGGGACCCGCGGCTTTTTATTTCGGCTCTGCGGTGATATTGACTATTCTTGCTGTGGAATGGCTGGATAGCCGCTTACTTTGGGATGCACATGAGTCAGGAAACCCCCGCTTCGCCGACTGAAGCGAGAATTAAAACTAAACGCCGCATTTCGCCATTCTGGTTGCTGCCCGTCATCGCCCTGATGATTGCAGGCTGGCTTATCTGGACGAGTTATGAAGATCGCGGCAGTACCGTCACCATTGATTTTCAGACCGCCGACGGCATCGTCGCCGGACGAACCCCCGTTCGTTTTCAGGGGGTAGAAGTCGGTACGGTTCAGGACATCTCCCTTGGAAAAGGGCTTAACAAGATTCAGGTGCGGGTCAGTATTAAATCTGACATGCAGGATGCTCTTCGCAGCGAAACGCAGTTCTGGCTGGTGACGCCGAAAGCCTCCCTGGCCGGCGTGTCCGGGCTGGATGCGCTGGTTGGCGGCAACTACATCGGCATGATGCCGGGCAAGGGTGAACCGCAGGATCACTTTGTTGCGCTGGATACGCAGCCGAAATACCGCCTCAATAACGGCGATCTGATGATCCATCTTCAGGCACCGGATTTGGGCTCGCTGAACAGCGGCTCGCTGGTCTACTTCCGCAAGATTCCGGTTGGACGCGTGTACGATTACTCGATTAACCCGAACAAACAGGGCGTCACCATTGATGTGCTGATCGAGCGTCGCTTCACCAATCTGGTGAAAAAAGGCAGCCGCTTCTGGAATGTCTCCGGCGTGGATGCCGACCTCAGCCTGAGCGGTGCAAAAGTGAAGCTTGAGAGTCTGGCCGCCCTGGTTAACGGTGCCATTGCCTTTGACTCCCCGGAAAACTCAAGCCCTGCCACGGCCGATGACACGTTCGGTTTATATCCGGATCTGGCGCACAGCCAGCGTGGCGTGATCGTTAAGCTCGTTCTGCCTGATGCCAAAGGGCTGAAAGCGGGGTCAACGCCGCTGATGTACCAGGGACTGCAGGTCGGCCAGCTCACCAAAATGACGCTCAACCCTGGCGGTTCGGTCACGGGCGAAATGACGGTCGATCCGAGCGTGGTCGATCTCCTGCGCGAGAAAACGCGCATCGAGATGCGCAGCCCTAAACTCTCTCTGAACGATGCCAGCCTCAGCACGCTGCTGACCGGAAATACCTTTGAACTGATCCCCGGTGAAGGTCAGCCCAGCAATAGCTTCGTCATTGCCCCGGCGGATAAAGCGCTGCTGCAAAAACCGGGCGTCGTGACGGTTACGCTCAATGCGCCTGAAAGTTACGGTATTGAGGCCGGTCAGCCGCTGATTCTGCACGGCGTACAGGTGGGTCAGGTGCTGGAGCGAACGCTCTCCGAAAATGGCGTGAGCTTCTCGGTAGCTATCGATCCGCAATACAGCAACCTCGTCCATGGCGACAGTAAGTTCGTGGTGAACAGCCGCGTCGATGTGAAGGTGGGTCTGGACGGCGTGGAGTTCCTCGGCGCCAGCGCCAGCGAATGGGTTAACGGCGGCATTCGCATTTTGCCGGGCAATAAAGGCCCCGTTCGCGACAGCTACCCGCTGTACGCCAACCTGGACAAAGCGATTGAAAACAGCCTGAGCGATATGCCAACCACGACCCTGACCTTAAGCGCCGAGACGCTGCCTGACGTTCAGGCGGGCTCCGTGGTGCTCTACCGCAAATTTGAGGTTGGGGAGGTGATCGCCGTTCGCCCGCGTGCGGACGCGTTTGATATCGAACTGCATATCAAGCCCGAGTACCGCAAGCTGCTGACCCCAAACAGCGTCTTCTGGGCCGAGGGCGGCGCGAAGGTGCAGCTTAACGGCAACGGACTGACTGTGCAGGCCTCTCCGCTCTCGCGCGCGCTGCGCGGGGCGATCAGCTTTGATAACCTCAGCGGCGCGGGCGCGAACCTGCGTAAAGGCGATAAGCGAATTCTCTTCCCATCCGAAACCGCCGCGCGTGCCGTGGGTGGGCAGATTACCCTGCATGCGTTCGATGCCGGCAAGCTGGCGGAAGGCATGCCAATTCGCTACCTGGGCATTGATATCGGGCAGATCCAGAAGCTGACGCTCATCACCTCGCGCAACGAGGTGCAGGCCACCGCCGTGCTTTATCCGGAATATGTGCAGACCTTCGCCCGCTCGGGTTCCCGCTTCTCGGTGGTGACCCCGCAGATTTCGGCCGCGGGCGTTGAGCATCTCGACACCATTCTGCAGCCTTACATCAACGTCGAGCCCGGTCAGGGCAAAGCCCGTCGTGATTTCGAGCTGCAGGAAGCTACCATTACCGACTCGCGCTACCTTGGCGGCCTGAGCATTGTAGTGGAAGTGCCGGAGGCGGGCTCGCTTGGCATCGGTACGCCGGTGCTGTTCCGCGGCATTGAGGTGGGTACGGTTACGGGCCTCACGCTCGGCACGCTCTCCGACCGCGTGATGGTGGCGCTACGCATCAGCGAGCGTTACCAGCATCTGGTGCGTAATAACTCGGTGTTCTGGCTGGCATCCGGCTATTCGCTGGACTTCGGCCTGACGGGTGGCGTGGTGAAAACCGGTACCTTCAACCAGTTCATCCGCGGCGGTATTGCCTTTGCCACCCCGCCGGGAACGCCGCTGGCGCCGAAAGCGCAGCCGGGTAAACACTTCCTGCTGCTGGAAAGCGAACCGAAAGAGTGGCGCGAATGGGGAACGGCCCTGCCGCGTTAATCTGACAGGCTCCGGTGTCAACGCACCGGAGCCTTTATGTTACACTGCGCACCTGAACTTTTCCCTGTGGTGTGCTCGTGGCTCAAAACTCCGTATTTCTTCCCGATCAATTCCTGGCGCAGATGCGTGAGGCGCTTCCCTCTCATCTGTCGCTGGACGATTTTATCGCCGCCTGTCAGCGTCCGTTACGCCGGAGCATCCGCGTTAATACGCTGAAAATCAGCGTCGAGGATTTTCTGACGCTGGTTTCTCCGTACGGCTGGCAACTTACGCCGGTTCCGTGGTGTGAAGAGGGATTCTGGATCGACCGCGATGACGAAGACGCGGTGCCGCTGGGAAGTACCGCAGAACATCTGAGCGGTCTGTTTTATATTCAGGAAGCGAGCTCGATGCTACCGGTTGCCGCCCTGTTCGCCGACGGCAACGCGCCTGAACGCGTGATGGATGTCGCCGCCGCGCCCGGCTCGAAAACCACGCAGATTGCCGCGCGCATGGGCAACCGCGGAGCAATCCTCGCTAACGAATTTTCCGCCAGCCGTGTGAAGGTGTTGCATGCCAATATCAGCCGCTGCGGTATTCATAATGTCGCTCTTACACACTTCGACGGTCGCGTCTTTGGCGCCGCCCTGCCGGAAATGTTTGATGCCATCCTGCTGGACGCCCCCTGCTCCGGTGAAGGGGTTGTGCGTAAAGATCCCGATGCGTTAAAGAACTGGTCCGTGGAGAGCAATCTTGAGATCGCCGCCACGCAGCGCGAGCTGATCGACAGCGCGTTCCACGCCCTGCGCCCCGGCGGCACGCTGGTCTATTCAACGTGTACCTTAAACCGCGATGAAAACGAAGACGTCTGCCTGTGGCTGAAAGCGCAATACCCGGATGCCGTCGAGTTCATGCCGCTCAACGATCTGTTTTCCTCGGCACAGGAGGCGGTCACGCCGGAAGGTTTCCTCCACGTGTTCCCGCAGATTTACGACTGCGAAGGGTTCTTTGTGGCGCGCCTGCGTAAAACGCAGGCGATTACTCCCCTGCCCGCACCCAAATTCAAGGTCGGCAACTTCCCGTTTGCGCCGCTTAAAGGCCGCGACGTCGCGCAGCTTGAAGCCGCAGCCAGCAAGGTCGGGTTGCAGTGGGATGAGAGCATGCATCTCTGGCAGCGCGACAAAGAGGTGTGGCTTTTCCCGGCGAATATCGAGCCACTGATTGGCAAAGTGCGTTTTTCCCGAATCGGGATCCGCCTTGCGGAGGTGCATAATAAGGGCTATCGCTGGCAGCACGAGGCGGTCATCGCGCTTGCCGGTCATGAGAATACGTTCGCCCTGACGCACCAGGAAGCCGAAGAGTGGTACCGTGGCCGCGATGTTTATCCTGACAGCTCGCCTTCCGCAGATGAAGTGGTGGTGACATATCAGGGATTCCCGCTGGGGCTGGCCAAAAAGGTCGGTTCAAGACTCAAAAACAGCTATCCACGCGAACTGGTCCGGGATGGCCGACTGTTTACCGGTAACGATCGCACCGCCTGAAAAAAGCGCATTTTTTTACTGGCGATTTTGCTCTCCTTGTCTACGATCAAAAATGGATGCCCATACTGGTCATACCAGATTTTGACAACCGACCCGGAGAGCACTATGACGAAAACCAGCGTGCGTATTGGCGCTTTTGAGATCGACGACGCAGAGCTGCGCGGCGAAGCACAAGGCGATCGAACGTTAAGTATTCCCTGCAAATCCGACCCGGATTTGTGCATGCAGCTCGATGCATGGGATGCAGACACCAGCGTCCCGGCAATACTTGATGGCGAACATTCTGTCCTTTACCGTGAGCATTACGATAGTAAAACCGATGCCTGGGTCATGCGTCTTGCCTGACCTAAAGAGAACCCGCCCGAAGGCGGGTTATTTATTACTGCAGCTGCGCCAGCGTAAAGTAACCGTCAAATACGGCCCCCGTATCAATGTAGTGCAGATTGTCGAAATCATACCTTCTGTCGACGGGCGTATGTCCGAACCAGAAATGATCCGCCCCGCTAATTCCCTGCCCTTTGCCCACCATAAACCCCATCAGGCGGTCGCGATCCCATAACACGCGCTGGGCGCTTACCGGTTTTTCCCAGCGGTATTCCTCCGCCGGGTAATCAGCATGAGCAATAACGTTCAACCCGTTCGCGCAGGTAATTTCGATAATATGCGGTAACGCACGACATGCGTTAAGTAACGAGCGCGCCCGCTGCTGCTCCTCATGCTCAAGCCGCGAAAACCACATTCCGCCATTCATTGTCCAGAGCGCAAAATCATTATTATCCAGGCTATCTATTGCCATTTGCTCATGATTGCCCCGCACTGCTCGAAACCATTTCTCATTGATGAGCTGCAATGATTTCACACTGTCCGGACCACGATCGATCAGATCGCCAACGGAAATAAGTAAATCCTCATAAGGATTGAAATGACGGCGTTTCAGTTCCTCCATGAGCCTCTGGTAACAGCCGTGTATGTCGCTGACAACCCATACGTGACGCCACTCTCCACCTTCTATTCGCTGATACATAAGGCCTCCCTTTAACAGTATAGCCGCCGTCAAAAGCGCAAGAAGATCAGCGCAGCCCTTACAAAGTAAAACAAACGGTAAACCAAAGAGAAATAAAGATCCGCGCGCTCTTAATCCCTTTTTACTGGCTCCTTAGAATAAGGGGAGATAAAAACGAGAGGTCTTCACGTGTCTAATACACAGCTACATAACGATGTTTTCTATCCGCATCGCACGAATATTATTTCCGAGCTGGTGAACGGTAAACGCGTCCCGGGGCCAATCTGGCGGAAACGCGACTACCGACTGAAGTTCCTTTTACGTTCCCTGCTCTTTTGGTCTTCCACCCACCGTATGCTGGAAGCCCTCTCTGGCCGTGACGATTTCGACAAACTGCTGACATCGCAAATTACGTTGCCCAGCAAGACCCATCGGCAGTACCTGATGCGCGGTCTGACGGCAAACGATCGCGCCGACGCTATCGTTAACCATTACTACTGGATCGATCGCCTGAAGGAGAGCCGTCTTGCCCAGGCTATGACCGGCGCGCAGGAACAGCCTATCGCGCAGTTCCATGTCAAAGACGGCGTGACCTACACGGTTAATGCGTCCTCAGCTGGCAAAGCCGAGCGTGAAGGTGAGAGTACGCTCTGGCTGCGCGACAACGAGGATACGCTTCTTGCCAGCCTGACCTTTAGCGTCGCCCGCAGCAATGGCCAGCCCGTTGTGGTCATTGGCGGACTTCAGGGCCCCCGTCGCTGCGTGTCACGAGATGCCATTAAACTGGCAACTCGCGCCTGCCATGGCCTGTTTCCCAAGCGCGTGCTGATGGAGGTACTTTTCCAGCTGGCAGCGCAGTCATCTGTTCGGGCCATTTTTGCCGTCAGCGATGAGGGACACGTTTTCCGCGCGCTGCGCTATCGCCTCAGCAAAGGCCGTCATTTCCACGCCAGCTATGACGAATTCTGGGATTCTTTGGGTGGGAAAAAACTTTCCGCCTTCTGCTGGCAGCTGCCGCTGCAGATGGAGCGCAAATCCCTCGACGAGATAGCCAGTAAAAAACGCGCTGAATACCGTCGTCGCTTTGAACTGCTTGATGAAATTGAGGCGTCAGTTAAGTCCCATTTCTAATCGCGACAAGCGTTTTCGCTCTCAGCACAGAGAATGCGCTCGGTTTGAAAAAGGAATGATAAAGCAGAGCACTCTTGCATATGCCAGGGGTGCTCAGTTAGCATTGCGCGAAATGAAAATAGCGAATGCGTTGGAAAAGCGCAGTGTAGACGCAAATTTAAGGACTTTAATGATGATTTACGACTGCTTCTTGTATTACGATGAAGATATGCTTCTTGATATCAGGCTGAATACGCTAGCAGGCGTTGTTGATCGCTTCGTTATTGTTGAGTCAACGCATACCTTTACCGGCAAAAAGCGGCAGCTTCACTTTGACATAAATAAATACGGTCCTTTTAAAGATAAAATTATTTATGTTGTGCATGATGAAACACCTCTCATGAAAGCCTCTGACGGCGGCGATCAGCATCAGGACGGTCTGGTGGTGGATGCATGGGCGAATGAAGCCGCGCAGAGAAATGCCATCATGCAGGGCCTCAAAAGTGCTAAAGATGATGATTTGATTTTAATTTCCGATGTGGACGAGATTTTTTCACCACAGGTAATCGGCTCTATCAACGCGAATAAACTCTGCACAACGCTTTATCAGAACTTTTATAATTATCAGTTTAATCTGCAGGTTTTTAATACAGATAACACCCCAAGAAAATGTAAACTGCCGAGAGCGACAAAATATAAAAACCTCGTTCATTTTTTTGGCGGCGAGCCTGAGTCGTTCAGAAATCTTAAACGCACCAGAAGCGTCAAAAACTGGTCCTGGCTTAAATGGAACTGGTTCAAACTTAACAATCGCATCATTGAAAATAGTGGCTGGCATTTCTCATGGGTTATGACCCCTGAACGCATATCAGAAAAAATGTCCACCATCTCCCACACGGAATACGATCTGCCTGAGTTCAATAACCCGGAACATATCATGAAGGTGATAAAAAACGCCGAAGATATCTGGGGACGAGACAGGAAGTTAATCAGGCAAGAGTTGTCGACAGACAATTTCCCCGAGTATATCGTTAACAATAAAGATAAATTCAGGGAATTCATTATTTAACTATCAGGCCGGGCCTTTACTTCACCGACGAAGATTCCACAGCGATCGCCAGGACACAATTTTTTAACAAAGATGCCAAAAAACCCTGGACGTACGCGGTCCTGAGTATGTTATGGTTTAGTCAGGATAGGGAACTGTCCAGCCATTCTCGGGGTTTTCGGTCCATAACCAAAAAACCTTTTGAGAAACATAGAGATAAAAAGAGACCGAATACGATTCCTGTATTCGGTCCAGGGAAATGGCTCTTGGGAGAGAGCCGTGCGCTAAAAGTTGGCATTAATGCAGGCTAAGTCGCCTTGCCTTTTAAGAATAGATGACGACGCCAGGTTTTCCAGTCCACAGCAAAAGTGGCCTGAAAAAAAGCGTCAGAGCATCATTAAAAGTGAAAAACCGCAGTGCTCTGGCGAGCATCTGCGGTTTTTTTATTGGAAACCTGAACGTCAGCAGAGCTTGTCAGCGCGCTCGATAAACGGTGCCAGGCTCATCTTCTGCCCCGGGTTGGCCGGGTCATCAATCTGAATCACGCTGACTGGCTGACCGCTGCTCTTGCCGCTGGCGACCTGCTGCTCAGCGGTATCGTTGAGCGGGTACTGGACCAGCGTGCTCGGGTTGATCGCATACAGCGCATGGCCCGGACGGCAGGTCAGCATCACCTCTTCGCGATTAAAGGCCCATTTGTCTTTGCCCACTTCAAAGCGGCTTACGGTGATTACCTGCGGTGCCGCCAGAGCGCTTCCCGCGCAGGCCAGCAATAAGAGAGAAAGTACTGTCTTTTTCATTTAATAGTTAACCTTGTCAGAAGGGTTCCCAGGTAGCAAACAGACTGACCGTTGCCAGAACCAGCGCGCCCAGCACCACCTCTGCCTGTGTCATCCTGATAAACATCTGTTGTGCGCGCCCGGAATCCGGACGGAACCGTGGCACCAGAAAATACCGATTTGCCAGCGCAATTGCCACCATCAACGCCACGAGAGCACATTTGAACAACAAAAACTGCACGTAGCCAGCCTGCCAGGGAATATGGATGCCCAGAATCAACAGCGCATTCACTACGCCGGTAAGCAGCACGCCTGCGACGGCATAATGCCCCACGCGCGAGAAACGCATCATGGTATAGATGGCCGCGTTCTGCCAGCGTCCTTTCGCCAGACGCATGCAAAACAGCAGCGGCAGCAATCCACCCACCCAGGTTGCGGCACACAGCAGGTGAACAGCATGATTGAGTCGCTGTATCGCCCCCATCGGGCCGTCGCTCATCGCCGCGTGCCCTACCCCTGCCAGCAGGATAAGCTGGCCCATGGCGAGCAGCAGCAGGCGCGAGCCTTTCAGCGGCGCGAGCCACGCGACGACAACGGTGATGGCAGCGAGGATAATTTGCCACAACCAGACGCCACCAAAACGCGTTCCCAGTACGCTGTACCAGATTTGCGGGTTAAACACATCGCCCCAGCCGTTGCCCATTAAACCGCCCTGAAGCATAAACATCAGGATCGCAGCGGCCAGGCTGACGATGGACGCCACTCTCTGCTGGAGCTGGAAACGCCGGGCCATCAGGCGGTGCAGCCCGGAAGGCGCAAACCAGACGCTGTAAAGCGCGTTGCCAAAAACGAGCATTAACGCCGCAAAATGGATAAAGCGCAATCCTACGTATAACAGTCCCAGCATGCTATTTCACGCTGAAGCGATAGCTGCCTTTGGTTTTATGGCCGTCGACGGAAACCACGTGCCAGTCCACCCGGTAAGCCCCCGGCGCCAGCGTCTGTTCCAGCGGAACGGTCAGCTGTGCTTTGTTCTTTTCGTCTCGCGTGGCGGTACCGGTTTTGATCACCTGCTTTTGCGCATCCGTCACCACGACGCCGCTAAATCCGGGCTCGATACCTTCGGAGAAATTCAGCGTCAGCACCTGCGGTGACGCCACCTGGCTGTCCGCTGCCGGGCTCTGCTGCTCAAGATGCGCATGCGCCAGCACGGAGGGTGAGATTACCGTTGAGGCCAAAAAAACCAGTGCGCATACCGCGCGGGAAGCGGATAAACCCATCACAATCATTCCTTTTTGTTATGTCTGTATGCTAAAGAATAACGCTGTATAATAAACGAGTCGAGGATCATCCCGCTCTGCTTGTCATCGTCGCGCAATCGCGGTAACGTTGCCGCCGCAAAATAAGGAGAAGGTAATGAAGATCAATCTGGCCGCCCTTCCTCAGGACGAGATGGATAAAGTGAATGTCGATCTCGCTGCCGCTGGCGTCGCCTTTAAAGAGCGTTACAACATGCCCGTCGTGGCTGAAGTGGTGGAGCGAGAACAGCCCGCCCATCTGCGTGACTGGTTTCGCGAAAGGTTAATTGCCCACCGTCTCGCCTCGGTCAACCTCTCCCGCTTGCCGTACGAGCCGAAAGTTAAATAAGCTTAACGACTCGTTACACTTCCTTACGCGGAATCTGGCAGGATAAGAAAACCCTGATTAAATTAGGTGTACTCTTTAATCCCTGCGACTCTGTGTATAAGGAAGTCACGATGTCACATTGGAATATTGCGGCAGCCCAGTATGGCGGGCAGCATCACAGCGTAGATGACCATATTGCACACCATCTCCACTTTATTGCCGAAGCAGCACAGCATCAGTGCGATTTGCTGGTTTTCCCGGAACTCTCATTAACCGGCCCGGGCGCGACGGCATTACCGCTTCCGCCCGAAGACGATCGACTACAGCCATTGCTTGATGCCGCGCATTTTTACCGCATTACCCTCATTGCAGGGCTTCCCGTTGAACGAAACGGTCAGCGCCAGAAAGGCCTTGCGCTGTTTATCCCCTCCCGCGATCGTATTCTGCGTTACCCTCAGGGGAGCGGCGCCAGCCTGGTGCCGGGTGATAAACAACTCACGATTATCGATGGGCAAAGCGATTCCCCGAATCTTGATCCGCAGGCAACACTCTTCACCAGCTGCCAGTCGGTGAGGGATTACCGCTGGCGACAGTCCATCAATACCCTGCAGCGCTTTGCGCACAGGTATGCCATCGCGGTGTTAATGGCAAATGCCGGCGCGGGCAGCGCGTTATGGGATGAAAAAGGCCAACTGATCGTTCGGGCAGATAAGGGTGAGCTCCTGTTGACCGGCACGCGCAACGGACAGGGTTGGCAAGGCGATATCATTCCTTTAGGCTAAGCGTTTTAAGCTCAGGAGATTTTCATGCTGCGCGTCATTGATACCGAAACTTGCGATCTTCAGGGCGGAATTGTGGAAGTGGCTTCGGTGGACGTGGTTGATGGAAAAATCGTCAACCCGATGAGCCATCTGGTGCGTCCCGATCGTCCTATTAGCCCACAGGCCATGGCTATCCATCGCATTACAGAATCAATGGTGGCGGATAAACCCTGGATAGAAGACGTTATCCCGCACTACTACGGCAGCCCATGGTACGTTGCCCACAACGCCAGCTTTGACCGTAGGGTACTCCCCGAAATGCCCGGGGAGTGGATTTGTACCATGAAGCTGGCGCGTCGCCTCTGGCCAGGGATCAAATACAGCAATATGGCGCTGTATAAATCCCGCAAGCTCAGCGTCAGAACCCCTGAAGGGCTGCACCATCACCGCGCCCTGTATGACTGCTATATCACCGCTGCGCTGCTCATAGATATTATGAACACATCGGGCTGGACGCCGGATGATATGGCAACGATCACCGGACGCCCTGCGCTGCTGACGACGTTCACCTTCGGCAAATACCGCGGGAGAGCGGTATCGGATATTGCGGATAAAGATCCGGGCTATCTGCGCTGGCTGTATAACAACCTCGACAAAATGAGCCCGGAGCTGCGCTTAACCCTGAAACACTATCTGGGCGAAGCTTAACGCTGCACACGGCCTGGCAACGTATCCTGCGCCAGGCCTATCAAAAAGGCATACTCCAGGGCCACCCCTTCGTAGGATTTGAATCGACCCGATTTCCCCCCGTGCCCGGAGTCCATATCGGTACAGAGCAGCAGCAGGTTGTCATCGGTTTTCAGCTCCCGCAGCTTTGCTACCCATTTTGCCGGTTCCCAGTATTGCACCTGTGAATCGTGCAAACCGGTCGTCACCAGCATGTGCGGGTACGCTTTCGCTTCCACGTTGTCATACGGGCTGTACTCTTTCATATAGCGATAATAGGTTTCATCCTGCGGGTTGCCCCACTCCTCAAACTCTCCGGTTGTCAAAGGGATGGACTCATCGAGCATAGTGGTAACCACATCGACAAACGGGACCTGCGCAACAATGCCCTTAAAGCGATCGGGTCGCTGATTGATGACCGCCCCCATCAGCATCCCCCCCGCGCTGCCGCCCATGCCGAAGCAAAGCTGAGGATCGCCATAGCCTTGCTCAATCAGCGCATCGCAGACGTCGAGATAGTCGTTGAAGGTGTTTTTCTTTTTCAGGAATTTCCCGTCTTCATACCAGTGCTGCCCCAGCTCGCCGCCGCCGCGAATATGGGCAATGGCGAAAACAAAGCCGCGGTCGAGCAGGCTTAATCTGCTGCTGCTGAAGTCGGCATCCATGCTGGAGCCATAGGAGCCGTAGCCGTAGACCAGGATCGGATTTTTACCCTTCTGGAAATGCGCCTTGTGATAAACGAGCGAAACCGGCACCTCCACGCCATCGCGCGCGGTGACCCACAGGTGTTCGCTGCGGTAATTGTCGGAATCAAAGCCCTTCACTTCGGTTTGCTTAAGTACCTGGCGCTGTCCGGTATCCATATCCAGCTCAAAGAGCGTATCCGGCGTAGTCATCGACGAGTAGCCGTAGCGCAGCCGGGACGATTCAGGTTCCGGGTTAAAGCCGATCCACGTGACGTAGGCCGGATCGTCGAACGCAATCCCTATCACCTCACGCGTTTTACGGTTGATCTGCCGGATACTGGTCAGCCCCCGCTGGCGCTCCTCCACCACCAGCCAGTCGGTAAACAGCGTGAACCCTTCCAGCATCACCTGATCCCGCGCGGGAATGAGCACCTCCCACTTGCGCTCGTCGCGCACCTTGGTTTTGTACAGACCAAAGTTCTTGCCTTCACGATTCGAACGCAGATAAAAGCTGTGCTGGAAGTGATCCAGGCTGTACTCGTGGTCCTTGCGGCGCGGCAGGAAACAGAGCGGCTGGGCGTCAGGCAGTTCGGCATCCAGGAGCAGCACTTCCGAGGTGGTGGCGCTGGCGAGGAAGATAATCACATAGTGGCGCGAGGAGGTTTTATGCAGGCTGACATAAAACGTTTCGTCTTTCTCTTCATAGACCAGCTCGTCATCGGCTGAGTCCGTGCCTACGGTATGGCGCCACACCTGATAAGGCAGCAGCGTGGAGGCGTGCTTTTTAACGTAGTAGACCGTCTCGGAATCGTTCGCCCAGACAAAATCCGGGGAGACGTTTTCCAGCATTTCCGGATACCAGTTGCCGGTTTCCAGATTGCGAAAACGCAGGCCGTACTGGCGCCGGGAGAGATAATCCTCCGCAAGCGCCATGATGGTGTTGTCCGGGGAGATGGACATACCACCCAGGGTATAAAACTCGCTGTGGGCGGCGCGCTGGTTCGCATCCAGTAAAATGTCCCATTCATCCCACTCGGCGCTTAATACCGACTGTCGTTGATAGATGGGATACTCGTTGCCCGGCTCATAGATATGGCGATAGCGATAGCCGTTTTTGGTCCAGGGCGCGGAGATGTCGCGCTGGGGAATACGCTGCACCATTTCGTTCAGCAGCTGGTCCTGCAGCGCCTGCTGGCTGGCCATGACCCTGCGGCCATAGTCGTTTTCCTCGTGCAGGTAGTCGAGCACCTCTGGCCGGGAACGCGAATCGTCCCGCAGCCAGTAGTAGTTGTCTATGCGCGTATCGCCATGCGTGACGATCGCATAAGGAGTACGTCGGGCTTTCGGTGGCATGTCATCATTCTTTTAAGTTTTACACCCTATAAGGTTGGCAAAACCCGCGCATGATGCAAGCGAAACATGACCACGGGGGCGCGAGTTAGCCCTGTAGCGCCTGTTTTTGTTCCCCGATATCTTTTTCTATCCCCTCGCGCACGTCCTGAGGGATCTTCAGCGCGTCGCCGAGGGCGTTAAGGTAGCTACGCTCCATAAAGTGATCGATATCTATGGCGGCACAGCTGAGAAAATAGAGTTCCAGCGCCTCTTCCTCATTTTTCACGCTCAGTGCCAGATGCTGCGGATCGAGCGGCTGTTCAATGGCCTGCGCCACCAGCGTTCTGCCCTGTTCTTCAACACCCGCCTCGCGCAGCTGCTGTTCGATAGCCGCTCTCTCTTTATCATCAATATGCCCGTCGCTTTTGGCGGCAAACACCAGCGCCAGGATGAGCCGCTCCGTGCGCAGATCCAGCGGAGAAGTATGCTCCCCATAGTGAGGTTCATCGCGGTGCGCCGCTCGCACCCTGTCCTTATATTTGTTCCACAGCACGGTGCCGGCGATAGCGCCGCCCCCGGCCAGCAGCGCGCCGGTACCGTACTTCGCCAGTAGCTTGCGTGAGGATTTATTGGCAACCAGCAGCCCTGCCAGCCCACCGAGCGCCCCCGGTACCAGCAGTTTGCTAAGCCCCTGTTCGCCGGAACCAGACGTTTTCTGCCCTAACATGGATTGCAGTTGATTTAACCAGCCTGACATGGTTTCCCTCGCTTAACGGTTAACATGTTCTCCAGCGTAAGCGAGCAGGCGTCAGGAAATGTCCATCAAGCCTAAAGAAGCGCAAATTTCTGGTCTGCCCTTTTGCCGTGCGCAAGACAGACGCAAACGTTTTCGTTTATACTGCGCGCATCTTTTTCAGGGGGAATGTTATGACTCGTTTAGGAACCGCGCTGCGACCTGCGGCGACGCGCGTAATGCTGTTGGGATCGGGCGAACTGGGTAAAGAAGTCGCCATTGAGTGTCAGCGTTTAGGGGTGGAGGTGATTGCCGTAGACCGCTACGCCGACGCGCCCGCCATGCACGTCGCCCATCGTTCTTATGTGATTAACATGCTGGACGGTGATGCCCTGCGTACGCTCATTGCACGGGAGAAACCGGATTTTGTCGTGCCGGAAATTGAAGCTATCGCAACCGATACGCTGATCGCCCTTGAGCAGGAAGGCCAGCGCGTGGTGCCCTGCGCCAAAGCGGCAAAGCTGACCATGAACCGTGAAGGCATTCGCCGCCTGGCGGCGGAGGAGCTGGGGCTGCCTACCTCAAGCTACCGTTTTGCGGGTGACAAAGCCGCATTCCTGCAGGCCGTTGAAGAGATTGGCTACCCGTGCATCATTAAGCCGGTGATGAGCTCTTCCGGGAAAGGTCAGAGCTTTATTCGCGACAGCAGCGCGCTGGACAGCGCGTGGGATTATGCGCAACAGGGTGGCCGTGCCGGTGCCGGTCGCGTGATCGTCGAAGGCGTGGTGAAGTTTGATTTCGAAATCACTCTGCTCACCGTCAGTGCCGTGGACGGCGTCCATTTCTGCGACCCAATCGGTCACCGTCAGGAAGATGGCGATTATCGTGAATCCTGGCAGCCGCAGCAGATGAGCGACCTGGCACTGGAGCGTGCCCGGGAGATTGCCCGTAAAACCGTTCTGGCCCTGGGCGGTTATGGCCTGTTCGGCGTGGAGTTGTTCGTCTGCGGTGACGAAGTGATCTTCAGCGAAGTCTCCCCTCGCCCGCACGACACCGGTATGGTCACGCTCATTTCGCAGGATCTCTCGGAGTTCGCCCTGCACGTGCGCGCCTTCCTCGGCCTGCCGGTTGGCGGCATCCGCCAGTACGGCCCGGCGGCGTCGGCGGTGATCCTTCCGCAGTTGACCAGCCAGAATGTGACGTTTGATAACGTCGAAGGCGCGGTGGGCGCAGGCCTGCAGGTCCGTCTGTTCGGCAAGCCGGAGATCGACGGTACGCGTCGTCTGGGCGTGGCGTTAGCCACCGGGGATAACGTTGACGAGGCCGTAGCAAGAGCAAAAGCGGCGGCTGCGAACGTTCAGGTAGCAGGATAAAAAAAACGGGCCGAAAGGCCCGTTTTTCATGCTGCATATGGCTTACTGCTTCGCGCCTTCAACCGCTTCACGAGCCAGTTTCGTAATGCGATCCCAGTCGCCCGCTTCCAGCGCATCCGCCGGAACCAGCCATGAGCCGCCGATGCACAGCACGCTTTTCAGCGCCAGGTAGTCGCGGTAGTTAGCCGGGGAGATACCGCCCGTCGGGCAGAAGCGTACCTGAGAGAAGGGACCCGCAATTGCCTGCAGCGCTTTGGTGCCGCCGTTCGCTTCCGCCGGGAAGAATTTGAACTCTTTCAGACCGTAGTCCATGCCCAGCATCAGTTCAGAAACGGTGCTGATGCCCGGGATCAAGGGAATAGTGCCTTCGGTCGCGGCCTTCAGCAGCGGCTCGGTCAGGCCCGGGCTGATGGCAAACTGTGCGCCGGCTTCGGTCACTTCCGCCAGCTGCTGCGCGTTGAGAACGGTACCCGCACCGATGATGGCGTCCGGCACTTCTTTAGCGATGGCGCGGATGGCATCCATCGCGCAGGCGGTACGCAGGGTCACTTCCAGAACGCGAACGCCGCCCGCAACCAGCGCTTTCGCCATTGGCACAGCGTGCTCCAGCTTGTTTACCACGATAACCGGCACGACAGGGCCAGTGGTCAGGATTGCTTCTGCACTTGTTTTCCAGTTTTTCATCAGAGTTCTCTCTCGCCAGATCGTTAAAATCAAGTCGTCTTAAAACGTAATACAGGTTGCGCCCTGCTCCGCACCGGAGAGCTTCTCACGCAGCGCGCTGAACATTTCGCGTCCGGTCCCCACGCGCGATGCGCTCAGGTCAGGAATATGAGGCTGACGTGCCGCCAGCTCCGCGTCATCCACCAGCAGGGTTAACTCGCCAGTCTGGCCGTTCACGCGGATCATGTCGCCGTCGCGCACTTTCGCCAGCAAGCCGCCGTCGTAGGCTTCAGGCGTGACGTGGATGGCGGAAGGCACTTTGCCGGATGCGCCTGACAGGCGGCCATCGGTCACTAACGCAATTTTGAAACGGCGGTCCAATAATACACCAAGTGGTGGCATAAGTTTATGTAATTCTGGCATGCCGTTCGCTTTTGGCCCCTGATGACGCACGACCACCACGCAGTCTTTATCCAGCAGACCGGCGTCGAAGGCAGGCAACACGTCGTGCTGGCTTTCAAACACTACCGCCGGGGCCTCGATAACCTGGTTCTCTTCCGGCACGGCAGAGGTTTTCATCACCGCGCGGCCAAGGTTGCCGCTCAGCACTTTGGTACCGCCGTGGTGGGAGAACGGTTTGTCGATAGTGGCAATCACCTGCGGATCAAGAGACGCGGTTGCCCCGTCGCGCCAGTCCAGCTCGCCGTTGTTCAGCCACGGCTCCTGGGTGTAGCGCTGCAGACCAAATCCGGCTACGGTGTTCACGTCTTCATGCAGCAGACCGCCTTTCAGCAGCTCGCGCATCAGCAGCGGCACGCCGCCCGCGGCCTGGAAGTGGTTGATGTCCGCCGGGCCGTTCGGGTACAGACGCGCCATCAGCGGTACCACGGAGGAGATGTCGGAGAAGTCATCCCAGTTAATCAGGATACCCGCCGCGCGCGCCATGGCCACCAGGTGCATGGTGTGGTTAGTTGAACCGCCGGTCGCCAGCAGGGCGACGATACCGTTGACGATCACTTTTTCGTCGACCATTTTGCCCATCGGCATCCATTCATTGCCGTTTCCTGTCAGGCGCGTCACCTGACGGGCCGCGGCCTCGGTCAGCGCCTGGCGCAGCGGCGCGTCCGGCTGGATGAAGGACGAGCCCGGAAGCTGCATCCCCATAAACTCCACCACCATCTGGTTGGTGTTGGCCGTGCCGTAAAACGTACAGGTGCCCGGCGCATGGTAGGACGCGGCTTCGGCTTCCAGCAGCGCCTGACGATCGGCTTTGCCTTCCGCATACAGCTGGCGGATACGCACTTTTTCTTTATTCGGCAGACCGCTGGCCATCGGGCCGGACGGCACGAAAATCGCAGGCAGATGACCAAACGACAGCGCTGCCATCACCAGTCCCGGGACGATTTTGTCGCACACGCCGAGATACAGCGCGCCATCAAACATGTTGTGTGACAGGCCCACAGCCGCAGACATCGCAATCACTTCTCGGCTCAGCAGCGACAGCTCCATACCATCCTGCCCCTGCGTCACGCCGTCGCACATGGCCGGGACGCCCCCTGCCACCTGCCCGACCGCGTTCACGCTGTGCAGCGCTTTACGAATGATGTTGGGATAGACCTCATACGGCTGGTGCGCGGAGAGCATATCGTTATAGGACGTGATAATAGCTATATTGTTACGCAACATGCTTTTCAGGGAGGCTTTGTCATCAGGCTGGCAGGCGGCGAAGCCGTGGGCCAGGTTACCGCAGGCCAGCTGGGAGCGGTGAACGGTGTTGCTTTTCGCCTGTTCAATGCGGGCGAGGTAGGCCGAACGGGTCTCTTTCGAGCGCTCGATAATGCGTTGTGTTACGCGTAACAATACAGGATTCATAAAAGCTCCTTTAATTTATCTGTCCGGGCTCGGGAGTTTACAAAGTCGCTGGCGGTTGTTAACAACGCTGAAACGCTTGCTGTCCGGAGCTCAGGGGCAAAATCACTTCCGGCAGTGTAATAAAAAAAGCCCCGCGGGTGAATCCACGCGGAGCTTAAAAGTATAAAAATTGTGCCACTAGCTGTGTTAGATCATGTTACCGGTAAAATAACACTTTCGGGCTAGCGGAATATCCTACTCAAACTCGTTCCAGGAGCGGCCATCGCGGGTGATCATCGCCACCGACGCCACAGGCCCCCAGGTACCCGCCTGATACGGTTTTGGCGCATCCTGATCGGCAGCCCAGGCTTCGGTGATGGAATCAACCCATTTCCACGCCTCTTCCACTTCGTCGCGACGCACGAACAGCGCCTGGATACCGCGCATGGTTTCCAGCAGCAGACGCTCGTAAGCATCCGCAAGGTGCGTCTGGTTGAAGGTTTCGGAGTAGCTCAGATCCAGCTTGGTGGTCTGCAGGTTGTGCTTATGATCCAGGCCCGGCACTTTGTTGAGGATCTGGATATCCACCCCTTCGTCCGGCTGCAGACGGATGGTCAGCTTGTTCTGCGGCAGCTCCTGCCAGGACTCTTTGAACAGGTTCAGTTCCGGGTTCTTAAAGTAGACAACCACTTCGGAACACTTCGTCGGCAGACGCTTACCGGTACGCAGGTAGAACGGCACGCCCGCCCAGCGCCAGTCGTCGATATCCACGCGGATGGCCACAAACGTCTCGGTGTTGCTGGACTTGTTCGCGCCCTCTTCTTCCAGGTAGCCTGGCACTTTTTTACCTTGCGCAAACCCGGCAGTGTACTGGCCGCGAACGGTTTTCTCGCGCACGTTGGAGCGGTCGATGCGGCGCAGCGACTTCAGCACTTTCACTTTAGCATCGCGGATGCTGTCAGCCGTCAGGTCAGACGGCGGAGACATGGCAATCATGCACAGAATTTGCAGCAGGTGGTTCTGGATCATGTCGCGCATCTGGCCGGCCTGGTCAAAATAACCCCAGCGACCTTCAATCCCCACCTCTTCCGCCACGGTAATTTCCACGTGGTCAATGGTACGGTTGTCCCAGTTATTCACAAACAGGGAGTTAGCGAAACGCAGCGCCAGCAGGTTCAGTACCGTCTCTTTACCGAGATAGTGGTCGATACGGTAGACCTGGCACTCTTCAAAGAACTCGCCCACCTGGTCGTTAATTTCACGGGAGGTAGCCAGCGACGTCCCCAGCGGCTTTTCCATCACCACGCGCGCCGGCTTGGCGTTCAGTTTGGCTTCGCCCAAACCTTTGCAGATGGCGCCAAAGGTGCTTGGCGGCATGGCGAAATAGTTAATGGTGACACGGTTTTTCTGATCCAGCATGGCACCCAGGCGGGAAAACGCGCTGACGTCATTAACGTCCAGGTTGCAGAAATCGAGACGACCGCTGAGGGTATCCCACAAACTTTCATCAATTTTTTCCTTCATGAAAGTTTCGAGCGCCTCGCGGACAACTTTGGTATAAGCGTCCTTGTCCCAGTCGGCGCGCCCAACACCCAGGATACGCGTATCCGGATGAATTTGGCCCGCTTTCTCCAGTTGATACAGGGAAGGCAGCAATTTTCGGCGTGCAAGATCGCCTTTCGCGCCGAAAATGACCAGGTCACATGCCTGGGCTGTTTGCGTTACCGCCATGTCATTCTCCTCAGTTGGATCACCTGGTGCTTCTGCCAGGTATCGTTGTAATTTTATTACAATGCACTGTACTGCTTTTACGTCATTCCCGAAACCATTAGCGCTTATCGTCTCGTGCGATACGGCGATTTTTCGCCATTCAGCCGATTATGGCGACGTAATGACGCAACAGCCGTCGATAATTTGCGCAACAGGGTCATAGCAAAACCCGACATCGATCAAGTAATGAAAAAAAACAACAACATTATCTCGTCGACTGTTACCCTTTAGGGAAGCCACAGGGGTAATATCGGCTAATCGAATCAAGATTTCATCAATGAGTGAAATCGTTTCCACCCCCATGAGCGCCTTGTTAACAATGAACATGCTTGAAAAAATCCAGTATCAACTGGAATACCTTAGCAAATCCGAGCGAAAAGTGGCTGAAGTCATTCTGGCCGCGCCCGCTCAGGCGATTCATTCAAGCATCGCCGCTCTGGCTCAGGAAGCGGGCGTCAGTGAACCGACGGTCAACCGCTTCTGCCGCAGCCTGGAAACGCGCGGCTTTCCTGATTTTAAACTGCATCTGGCACAAAGTCTGGCAAACGGCACCCCCTATGTTAATCGTAATGTGGATGAAGACGACAGCGTAGATGCCTATACGGCAAAAATATTTGAGTCGGCCATGGCCACGCTCGATCACGTTCGTCAAAGCCTGGATATGAGTTCAGTAAACCGCGCGGTGGATTTACTCACCCAGGCCAAACGCATTGCGTTCTTCGGTCTTGGCTCGTCAGCCGCCGTGGCGCACGACGCCATGAATAAATTCTTCCGCTTTAACGTGCCGGTTATTTATTCCGATGACATTGTGCTGCAACGCATGAGCTGTATGAATTGCAGTGAGGATGACGTCGTGGTACTGATTTCGCACACTGGCCGCACCAAAAGCCAGGTTGAGCTGGCGCAGATGGCCCGTGAAAACGATGCCATGGTAATCGCCCTCACCACCGCCGGCACGCCATTGGCGCGGGAGGCGACTCTCGCCATTACCCTGGACGTGCCTGAGGATACCGACATGTATATGCCAATGGTGTCCCGTCTGGCGCAACTCACGGTAATCGACGTGCTGGCGACCGGATTTACCTTACGCCGGGGCGCAAAATTCCGAGATAACTTGAAGCGAGTCAAGGAAGCGCTGAAGGAATCGCGTTTTGATAAAGAATTGCTTATAAAGAGCGATGTTCCCTGAAAGTAGATAACGAAGACGTAACCCATAATTAGATGTAACGATTTTCGGCATTCGGCCCCCTCTTTGCTGCCTTGCGGTAGATGAAGGCCGATTCAATGTTCACGCAACACCAAAGTTGTTTCAGTCAACGGAGTATTACATGTCCAGAAGGCTTCGCAGAACCAAGATCGTCACCACCTTAGGCCCGGCCACCGATCGCGATAATAACCTCGAAAAGATTATCGCCGCTGGCGCCAACGTGGTGCGTATGAACTTCTCTCACGGTACGCCAGAAGACCATAAATTGCGTGCCGATAAAGTGCGTGAGATCGCCGCTAAGCTGGGCCGCCACGTCGCTATCCTCGGCGACCTGCAGGGTCCAAAAATTCGTGTATCAACCTTTAAAGAAGGTAAAGTTTTCCTCAATATCGGCGACAAATTCCTGCTGGATGCCAACCTCGGCAAAGGCGAAGGCGATAAAGAGAAAGTCGGGATCGACTATAAAGGCCTGCCGGCTGATGTGGTACCTGGCGATATCCTGCTGCTCGACGACGGTCGCGTCCAGCTGAAGGTGCTGGAAGTTCAGGGGATGAAGGTGTTCACTGAAGTCACCGTCGGCGGTCCGCTCTCCAACAATAAAGGCATCAACAAACTGGGCGGCGGCCTCTCTGCGGAAGCCCTGACCGACAAAGACAAAGCGGATATCGTAACGGCGGCCCAGATCGGCGTTGACTACCTGGCGGTCTCCTTCCCACGCTGTGGCGAAGATCTGAACTATGCGCGCCGTCTGGCCCGTGACGCAGGCTGTGATGCCAAAATCGTCGCGAAGGTTGAACGCGCGGAAGCCGTGTGCGATCAGGATGCGATGGACGATGTGATCCTCGCCTCTGACGTGGTGATGGTTGCCCGTGGCGATCTGGGCGTGGAAATCGGCGACCCTGAACTGGTCGGTATCCAGAAAGCGCTGATTCGTCGCGCACGTCAGCTGAATCGCGCGGTGATCACCGCCACCCAGATGATGGAATCCATGATCACCAACCCAATGCCAACCCGTGCGGAAGTCATGGACGTCGCTAACGCCGTGCTGGACGGTACCGATGCGGTGATGCTGTCAGCGGAAACCGCGGCAGGCCAGTATCCGGCAGAAACCGTGGCCGCAATGGCGCGCGTCTGCCTGGGCGCGGAGAAGATCCCAAGCATTAACGTCTCCAAGCACCGCCTGGATATCCAGTTCGACAATGTGGAAGAAGCGATTGCGATGTCCGCCATGTATGCGGCCAACCATCTGAAAGGCGTTACGGCGATCATCACCATGACCGAATCTGGCCGCACCGCGCTAATGACCTCTCGCATCAGCTCCGGCCTGCCGATTTTCGCCATGTCACGCCACGAGCGTACGCTGAACCTGACGGCGCTGTACCGCGGTGTTACCCCGGTACACTTCGACAGCACTAATGACGGCGTAGCCGCGGCGCACGATGCCGTAAACCTGCTGCGCGATAAAGGTTACCTGGTGTCTGGTGATATCGTCATCGTGACGCAGGGTGACGTGATGAGCACCATCGGCTCAACCAATACCACGCGCGTACTGACTGTAGAGTAAGATCCGATCCCCTCTCCCCTAAGGGGAGAGGGACAAGGTGAAGGTTTTCTATTTCCTCGGGTAAAGCTCTTTACGCTTATAGGGCTCCGTCTCTCCCGGCTTCCGCGTTTTCAGCAGCTTCAGTATCCACGTGTACTGTTCGGTATGCGGCCCCACCAGCAGCTCCACCTCTTCGTTCATGCGGCGCGCGATGGTGCGATCGTCCGCGGTCAGCAGGTCGTCCATCGGCGGACGGACTTCAATGCTCAGACGATGAGTTTTACCGTCGTAAACCGGAAAGAGCGGGATCACGCGGGCGCGGCAGACCTTCATCAGGCGCCCAATCGCGGGGAGCGTGGCTTTGTAGGTCGCAAAGAAGTCGACAAACTCGCTGTGCTCGGGTCCGTGGTCCTGGTCCGGCAGATAGTAGCCCCAGTACCCCTGACGTACCGACTGAATAAACGGCTTGATGCCGTCGTTACGCGCATGCAAACGTCCGCCAAAACGACGACGTACCGTATTCCAGACAAAATCGTAGATTTTATTGCCCTGGTTATGGAACATCGCCGCCATTTTCTGCCCCTGGGAAGCCATCAGCATTGCCGGGATATCCACGCCCCAGCCGTGCGGAACGAGGAAAATGACCTTCTCATCATTGCGACGCATTTCGTCGATGATTTCCAGCCCTTTCCAGTCAACGCGGTCGATGATTTTTTCCGGTCCTTTCAGCGCCAGCTCCGCCATCATCGCCATGGCCTGCGGTGCGGTGGTATACATCGCGTCGATGATGGCCTCGCGCTCGGCATCGTTTTTTTCAGGAAAACAGTAATAGAGGTTGATCTGCGCACGACGACGCGCGCTTTTACCTAAGCGTCCGGCCAGACGGCCAATTTTTCCCAGTACGGGATCGCGCAGCGCGGCAGGCAGCATAGCGATGCCCGCAAAGGTGTAAACCCCCAGCCAGGCGCCCCAGTTGCGCGGGTGTCGAAAGGATTTTTCAAACTCAGGAATGTATTCAATATTATTTTTTTTTGTTTCCATGCTGGTTCCAGGGTCTGGTGACGCAAAAAATTATTCAGATAGTGTAGCGAGGCAGTCGCCCACGCACAAAAGAAAAAGCCGGCGCATGCTGACACCGGCTTTTTTCACAAAACAGAGAGCTTAGTTTAAGCTCAGCTGCGGTATCACCTCTCTCGCCTGCGCCAGGTAATCGGAACGATCTTTACCTGTCAGGCCTTCGGTGCGCGGCAGTTTGGCCGTCAGCGGGTTCACGGCCTGCTGGTTGATCCACACTTCATAGTGCAGATGCGGGCCAGTAGAGCGTCCGGTGTTGCCGGAGAGCGCGATACGGTCGCCGCGTTTCACTTTCTGCCCCGGTTTGACCAGCAGCTTGCGCAGGTGCATATAGCGGGTGGTATAGGTACGACCGTGACGGATAGCCACGTAATAACCCGCAGCACCGCTGCGTTTTGCCATCACCACTTCGCCATCGCCAACGGCCAGCACCGGCGTGCCCTGCGGCATCGCGAAGTCTACCCCGCGGTGAGGCGCAACGCGCCCGGTAACCGGGTTCAGACGACGCGGGTTAAAGTTAGAGGAGACGCGGAACTGTTTCGCCGTCGGGAAACGCAGGAAGCCTTTCGCAAGGCCCGTACCGCTGCGGTCATAGAACTTGCCATCTTCAGCGCGAATGGCGTAGTAATCTTTTCCCTCGGAGCGCAGACGCACCCCCAGCAGCTGGCTCTGCTCGCGCTTGCCGTCCAGCATTTCGCGGGACATCAGGACGGAAAACTCATCGCCTTTCTTCAGCTTACGGAAATCCATCTGCCACTGCATGGCTTTGATCACCGCGCTGATTTCACCGCTGGTCAGGCCCGCATCACGGGCGCTGGAAACAAAGCTTCCGCCCACGGTACCTTTCATCACGCTGTTAACCCAGTCGCCTTTCTGCATTTCACTGGTCATTTTGAAACCGTTTGCAGTGCGGTCATAGGTGCGGGTTTCGCGGCGGGACATTTCCCAGGTCAAACGCTGAAGATCGCCATCCGCCGTTAATGTCCAGGAGAGCTGTTGCCCGATTTTCAGGTTACGCAGGTCTTTATCCGCAGCGGCCAGCTGGCTGATATTGCCCATGTCGATACCGTACTGGTTGAGCACGCTGCTCAGCGTGTCACCGGTAGAGACAACGTATTCGTGGATCCCCGCTTCGTTCTCGGTTTTATCGTCCAGTTCATCCTGAGGGATAGCTTCATCTTCCTGAGCGGCCTGGTCGATAGGCTCGCTGGCTTCAGGCAGCAAAGAGCGGATCTCACTCTTTTCAAGCTCGATGGTTTTAATGATAGGGGCAGAACTCGGGTGGTAAACATAGGGCCGCCAGACGGCGACCGCTAAGGTGAGAACTGTAAGCGACCCCAGCATAACGCGGTGGGGTCGAGGCAGATTGTTAAATGCCAGGGCGACAGAGCGGGCTATCTGTTGCACGTATTCACTTCCTCGTTAATCTCCTTTCAGGCAGCTCGCATACTGGTTCGCCAGTTGGCTGAGGAACTGCGAATAGCTCGCTTTGCTCAACTGGATATTCGTACCTAGCGGGTCAAGGGTTCCCATGCGCACGGATGTTCCCCTGGCCACGGCTTCTACGACCGCTGGCCTGAACTGTGGCTCAGCAAAAACGCATGTCGCTTTCTGCTCAACCAACTGTGTTCTGATTTCATGTAAACGCTGCGCACCAGGTTGAATTTCAGGGTTGACGGTAAAGTGCCCAAGCGGGGTCAGGCCGTAGTGTTTTTCGTAGTAGCCGTAGGCGTCATGAAAAACGAAATACCCTTTTCCTTTCAACGGTGCGAGCTCATTACCTACCTGCTTATCGGTTGCGGCTAATTGTGCCTCAAAATCCTTCAGGTTGGCGTCTAGTTTGGCTCGACTTTGCGGCATAAGTTCCACTAATTTGTCATGGATTGCAACCGCTGAAAGCCGCGCTATCTCTGGGGATAGCCAGAGATGCATGTTGTACTCGCCGTGATGGTGATCTCCATCACCTTTTTCACCCTCTGCAGCGTGATGGTCATGTTCGTCACCGTCATCATCCGCCCCTTTCATGAGCAACGGTTTCACGCCGGAAAGCCCGGCAATCGCGACCTGTTTTTCATCAGCAATCTGTTTGGCGGATTTCTGCATGAATGCTTCCATCTCCGGACCAATCCAGACAACTAAGTCTGCGTTTTGTAAGCGTTTTACATCAGACGGGCGCAGAGAATAGTCATGCTCTGAGGCCCCGTCAGGGAGCAGAACCTGGGTTTCCGTTACCCCATCGGCAATGGCCGACGCGATGAATCCAAGCGGTTTAAGCGAAGCAACAACGGCGGCGTTAACATCTTGTGCGGTTGTTCCCCAAAGGGCAGCGGATAATGCTGCGAAAAGAAGCGTATTTTTATGTAACATAATGCGACTAATCATCGTAGTGAATGCGTGGAATGTGATATTATAACATTCGTTGACTTCTTCAAGCTTAAATTGACATGACGACTCTGGTTTCTCTCGACAATATTTCGGTCTCCTTTGGCCAGCGCCGCGTCCTCTCTGACGTATCGCTGGATCTCAAGCCCGGAAAAATTCTGACGCTGCTCGGCCCCAATGGCGCAGGTAAATCCACTCTGGTGCGCGTGGTGCTGGGTCTGGTTACACCGGATGAAGGTGTAATCACGCGCGAGGAAAAATTGCGGATCGGCTATGTGCCGCAAAAATTACATCTGGACGCCACCCTGCCGCTGACGGTAAATCGTTTTCTGCGTCTGCGTCTGCGTCCGGGCACGCGAAAAGCCGATATTCTCCCGGCGCTGAAGCGCGTGCAGGCGGGCCACCTTATCGACGCGCCGTTGCAGAAGCTGTCCGGCGGTGAGACGCAGCGCGTTTTGCTGGCCCGTGCGCTGCTGAGCAGCCCGCAGCTGCTGGTGCTGGATGAGCCAACCCAGGGCGTGGACGTCAATGGTCAGGTCGCGCTTTATGATTTGATCGACCAGCTCCGCCGCGAACTGAACTGCGCCGTGCTGATGGTCTCCCATGACCTGCATCTGGTGATGGCGAAAACCGACGAAGTGCTGTGTCTCAACCATCACATTTGCTGTTCCGGCACGCCTGAAGTGGTCTCAATGCACCCGGAATTTATCTCCATGTTTGGCCCTCGCGGCGCTGAACAGCTTGGCATTTATCGCCATCATCATAATCACCGCCATGATTTGCAGGGACGAATCGTTCTGCGTCGGGGAAATGGACACTCATGATTGAACTGTTACTGCCCGGCTGGCTGGCCGGGGTTATGCTTGCCTGCGCCGCAGGCCCACTCGGCTCGTTTGTGGTGTGGCGCAGAATGTCTTACTTCGGTGATACCCTGGCGCATGCGTCGCTGCTGGGCGTTGCCTTTGGTTTGCTGCTGGATGTGAATCCCTTTTACGCGGTAATTGTGGTCACGCTGCTGCTGGCAGCCGGTCTGGTCTGGCTGGAGAAGCGCCCTCACCTCGCGATTGATACGCTGCTTGGCATCATGGCGCACAGCGCGCTGTCGCTGGGTCTGGTCGTTGTTAGCCTGATGTCAAATATCCGCGTTGACCTGATGGCCTACCTGTTTGGGGATCTGCTGGCCGTGACGCCTGACGATCTCATCGCGATCGCCATTGGCGTGGTGGTGGTACTGGGTATTCTGCTGTGGCAGTGGCGGAATTTACTGGCAATGACCGTCAGCCCGGATCTGGCGTTTGTCGACGGCGTGAAGCTGCAGCGCGTGAAGCTGCTGCTGATGCTGGTGACGGCGTTAACGATTGGTGTCGCAATGAAGTTTGTCGGGGCGCTGATCATCACGTCGCTGCTGATTATCCCTGCCGCCACGGCGCGCCGTTTTGCACGTACGCCAGAGCAAATGGCCGGTATCGCGGTGGTTATCGGGATGATCGCCGTCACGGGCGGGTTAACCTTTTCGGCGTTTTATGACACGCCAGCCGGACCGTCGGTGGTCTTGAGCGCGGCGGTGTTGTTTGTTTTCAGTATGATGAAAAAGACCGCGCAGTAGTGAGCATGTCCCCGGTGGCGCTTCGCTTACCGGGGCTACAATTTATCGCTACTTACGGCATCGCGGGCGGCGTAATACCGAAATGATTCCACGCCCGCACCGTCGCCATACGACCACGTGGGGTACGCTGTAAGAAGCCCTGCTGGATCAGATACGGCTCCAGCACATCTTCAATCGTCTCACGCTCTTCGCCAATTGCCGCCGCCAGGTTATCCAGCCCAACCGGGCCACCAAAGAACTTGTCCAGCACCGCCAGCAGCAGTTTACGGTCCATATAGTCAAAGCCTTCAGCATCGACGTTCAGCATATCCAGCGCCTGAGCGGCGATCTCGGCGGAAATCGAACCATCGTGCTTCACTTCAGCAAAGTCACGCACGCGGCGCAGCAGGCGGTTGGCAATACGCGGCGTACCGCGAGAACGTTTCGCCACTTCATATGCCCCCTCTTCGCTCATATCCAGCCCCATGTAGCGCGCGCTGCGCCCCACAATGTGCTGAAGATCGGGCACCTGATAAAATTCCAGACGCTGAACGATGCCAAAGCGGTCGCGCAGCGGAGAGGTCAACGACCCGGCGCGCGTCGTGGCGCCAATCAGGGTAAACGGCGGCAGCTCGATTTTGATGGAGCGCGCGGCCGGGCCTTCGCCGATCATGATATCCAGCTGGTAATCTTCCATCGCCGGATAGAGCACTTCCTCCACCACCGGTGACAGGCGGTGGATCTCATCGATAAACAGCACGTCATGCGGTTCAAGGTTGGTCAGCATCGCCGCCAGATCGCCCGCTTTCTCCAGCACCGGGCCGGAGGTGGTACGCAGGTTGACGCCCATTTCATTGGCGACGATATTCGCCAGGGTAGTTTTCCCTAACCCCGGCGGGCCAAAAATCAGCAGGTGATCGAGCGCATCGCCGCGCAGCTTTGCCGCCTGGATGAAAATCTCCATCTGGGAACGTACCTGCGGCTGGCCGATGTACTCATCAAGCAGCTTCGGGCGGATCGCACGATCCACCACGTCTTCTGCCTGAAGGGTGCCTGCCGATACCAGGCGGTCTGCTTCAATCATCCTTTACCTCACAATGCAGCGCGCAGCGCTTCACGAATCAGAGTTTCACTGCTGGCGTCCGGTTTGGCAATTTTGCTCACCATCCGGCTGGCCTCCTGAGGTTTATAGCCCAGCGCCACCAGCGCGGCAACCGCTTCCTGCTCGGCGTCATCATCAGAGGCAGGCGCACCCGGAGCAGTCAGAACCAAATCGGCAGCCGGAGTGAACAGATCGCCGTGCAGACCTTTAAAGCGGTCTTTCATCTCAACTATCAGACGCTCTGCGGTTTTCTTACCAATGCCCGGAAGCTTAACCAGCGCCGCGGGATCTTCGCGCTCAACGGCATTCACAAACTGCGGAGCGGACATGCCGGACAAAATCGCCAGCGCCAGCTTAGGCCCCACACCGTTGGTTTTAATCAGCTCGCGAAACAGGGTGCGTTCCTGCTTGTTGTTAAAGCCGTACAGCAGCTGAGCGTCTTCACGCACCACAAACTGGGTAAAGACAATCGCCTCTTTGCCCGCGTCCGGCAGCTCGTAGAAGCAGGTCATCGGCATATGGACTTCATAGCCCACGCCACCCACTTCCAGCAGCACTAACGGGGGTTGTTTTTCAATGATGATGCCTCTGAGTCTGCCTATCACGTGACGCTCCTGCGTTCTGGGAGAAATTAACTGCCGACATAATAAAAAAAGGCTGGATGTTTATCCAGCCTGATTTCTGATTATCGTAACCTGCCTCGCGCCAGATTGAGCCGCGACTCGCTCATTTGCATCGCGTTCTGGCTGACGTGGCAGTGGGTAATTGCAATCGCCAGCGCATCGGCGGCGTCGGCCTGCGGGTTCGCGGGAAGCTTCAGCAGGGTGCGCACCATGTGCTGCACCTGGCTCTTCTCCGCGCTACCGATGCCCACCACCGTCTGCTTGACCTGCCTTGCCGCGTATTCGAATACCGGCAAATCCTGGTTCACCGCAGCCACGATGGCCACCCCACGCGCCTGACCGAGCTTCAGCGCCGAATCCGCGTTCTTCGCCATAAAGACCTGCTCAATGGCGAAATAGTCTGGCTGAAACTGGGTGATGATCTCCGATACGCCCGCATAAATAAGCTTGAGGCGCGACGGCAGATCGTCCACTTTGGTGCGAATGCATCCACTGCCGAGGTAGGTTAGCTGGCGTCCCACCTGACGGATAACGCCATACCCGGTGACGCGTGAGCCGGGGTCAATCCCGAGGATAATCGACATCACGCGTCTCCCGTAAACGGTTTACAGGCTCTCATCAGAGAGTCGCTGCAACCTCATCAGAGATTTCACCGTTGTGGTACACTTCCTGCACGTCGTCGCAGTCTTCGAGCATGTCGATCAGACGCAGCAGTTTCGGTGCGGTTTCTGCATCCATATCCGCTTTGGTGGACGGGATCATGGAGACTTCTGCGTTGTCCGCTTTCAGGCCCGCCGCTTCCAGCGCATCGCGCACGGCACCCATCTCTTCCCACGCGGTGTAGACGTCAATGGCACCATCATCGTAGGTCACCACGTCTTCCGCACCCGCTTCTAACGCCGCTTCCATGATCGCATCTTCGTCGCCTTTCTCGAAAGAGATGACGCCTTTTTTGCTGAACAGGTAAGCTACGGAGCCGTCAGTGCCCAGGTTGCCGCCGGTTTTGGTGAACGCGTGGCGCACTTCCGCAACGGTACGGTTACGGTTGTCAGACAGGCATTCAACCATCACCGCAGTACCGCCAGGGCCGTAACCTTCATAAATGATGGTTTCCATGTTCGCGTCTTCATCACCGCCCACGCCGCGTGCGATAGCACGGTTCAGGGTGTCACGCGTCATGTTGTTAGACAGCGCTTTATCTACCGCCGCGCGCAGGCGTGGGTTAGAAGCCGGATCGCCGCCGCCCAGACGCGCTGCTGTCACCAGCTCGCGAATGATTTTGGTAAAGATCTTACCGCGCTTGGCATCCTGTGCCGCTTTACGGTGTTTGGTGTTGGCCCACTTACTATGACCTGCCATAAAAAGTTCTCCAAAAATCGCGCCTTCTCAGGCCGCGTTAATTACAAATTCTTCAATCGCCTGCCGGTTGCTCCACGACTTGGTCAGTGCGGCGGCATCCGCCGCGTTCACCCAGCGGTAGTTCAGGTGTTCGGTAAACACGATCTCCCGCTCATGGGGGAGCGCGAGACAGAACCACGACTCTGTGTTGCGCTCAATGCCCGGCGCATAGCGATGACGTAAATGGCTAAAAATTTCAAACTCCACCGTGCGCTGACAGTCCTTCAGGGTCAGTTGCTCATGAGCAACGTCAATGGTGACCTCTTCCTTTACTTCACGCGCGGCGGCCTGCGGCGCGGTCTCCCCCTCTTCCAGGCTGCCGGTAACCGACTGCCAGAAATCAGGATCGTCGCGCCGCTGCAACATCAGCACCCGCTTCGTGTCTTCTGCATAAATGACCACCAGGACAGAAACGGGAAGCTTATATGCCATATCAGTTTTTCTCTTCCTTCTTCACCACTTCAATGCCCAGCTCGGCCAGCGCTGCCGGGTTGGCAAAGCTTGGCGCTTCGGTCATCAGACACGCTGCGGCAGTGGTTTTCGGGAAGGCGATAACGTCACGAATGTTATCGGTGCCGGTCAGCAGCATGGTCAGACGGTCGAGACCGAAGGCCAGACCCGCATGCGGCGGCGTGCCGTACTTCAGGGCGTCCAGCAGGAAGCCAAACTTCTCGCGCTGTTCCTGCTCGTTAATACCCAGAATGCCGAACACGGTCTGCTGCATTTCACCGCTGTGAATACGCACCGAGCCGCCGCCCACTTCATAGCCGTTGATAACCATGTCATAAGCGTTTGCCACTGCCTCTTCCGGCGCCGCTTTCAGCTCTGCCGCCGTCATCTCTTTTGGCGAGGTGAACGGGTGGTGCATCGCGGTCAGGCCGCCTTCACCGTCGTCTTCAAACATCGGGAAGTCGATAACCCACAGCGGCGCCCATTTGCTTTCGTCGGTCAGGTTCAGGTCTTTGCCGAGCTTCAGACGCAGCGCGCCCATCGCATCCGCAACGACTTTCTTGTTGTCTGCGCCGAAGAAGATCATGTCGCCGTCCTGCGCACCGGTGCGCTCAAGGATCGCTTCCACGATGTCCGCGTTCAGGAACTTCGCCACCGGGCTGGTGATCCCTTCCAGACCTTTCGCACGCTCGGTCACTTTAATATAGGCCAGACCTTTCGCGCCGTAGATCTTAATAAAGTTGCCGTAGTCATCAATCTGCTTACGGCTCAGCGCCGCGCCGCCCGGTACGCGCAGGGCAGCCACGCGGCCTTTCGGATCGTTAGCCGGTCCCGCGAATACCGCGAACTCAACGGATTTCACCAGGTCTGCTACGTCCACCAGCTCCATCGGGTTACGCAGGTCTGGTTTGTCGGAGCCGTAGCGACGTTCCGCTTCGGCGAAGGTCATGATCGGGAAATCGCCAAGCTCAACGCCCTTCACGTCGTTCCACAGGCTACGCACCAGCGCTTCCATCACTTCACGCACCTGTTCGGCGGTCATGAAGGAAGTTTCCACATCGATCTGGGTAAATTCTGGCTGACGGTCAGCGCGCAGGTCTTCGTCGCGGAAGCACTTAACGATTTGATAATAGCGGTCGAAGCCGGACATCATCAGCAGCTGTTTGAACAGCTGCGGTGACTGCGGCAGCGCGTAGAATTTGCCTTTATGAACGCGGGATGGCACCAGGTAATCGCGCGCGCCTTCCGGCGTCGCTTTGGTCAGCATCGGGGTTTCAATATCGAGGAAACCGTGGTCATCCATAAAGCGACGGACCAGGCTGGTGATTTTCGCACGGGTTTTCAGGCGCTGAGCCATTTCCGGACGACGCAGATCCAAGTAGCGGTATTTCAGACGCGCTTCTTCAGTGTTGACGTGGTTGGAGTCCAGCGGCAGCGCTTCGGCACGGTTGATGATAACCAGATCGGACGCCAGCACTTCGATAGCGCCCGTCGCCATGTCTGCGTTAACGTTTTTCTCGTCACGCGCACGCACGGTGCCGGTGACCTGAATGCAGAACTCATTACGCAGCTCAGAGGCCAGCTTCAGCGCATCTGCGCGATCCGGGTCGAAGAACACCTGAACGATACCTTCACGGTCGCGCATATCGATGAAGATAAGGCTACCAAGATCACGACGACGGTTGACCCAACCACACAGGGTGACCTGCTGTCCGACGTGGGACTGACGCAGCTGCCCGCAATATTCTGTACGCATGAGATATCCCTTAATTAGCCGCAGGCTAAATGTCGCCTGGTATGCAGGCTACTATGTCGCAGCTTTCTGTATGTCACAACTGGATGAAAAAAGGCGGCTATTATACTGGAAATTCCGCCGGACGATAAGAGCGAACCACCGCCAGACGGTCGTTTGCTGCACTCTTATTGCGCATTCTCACAAAAATTAACAAAATTATCCGACCGATAACAGGTCATCACGTCGTAAGGTGTTACGGAAGTGATTAATTTACCTGGAGTGACGATGTTAACACTTGATGCCCGCAAAACCGCGCTTGTTGTGATTGATTTACAGGAAGGGATCCTGCCCTTCGCCGGTGGCCCACACGCAGCGGATGAAGTCGTCAGCCGCGCCGCTCGCCTGGCCGAGAAGTGCCGCGCCAGCGGTGCCCCTGTGGTCATGGTGCGCGTCGGCTGGTCCGCTGATTTCGCCGAGGCGTTAAAACAGCCCGTTGATGCCCAGGCGCCCGCGCATGCCCTGCCGGAAAACTGGTGGACGTACCCGGTGTCGCTGGGCAAACGCGACAGCGATATCGAAGTGACTAAACGCCAGTGGGGCGCGTTCTACGGGACCGACCTTGAGCTGCAGCTTCGCCGCCGCGGTATCGACACCATTATTCTGTGCGGCATTTCCACCAACATCGGCGTGGAATCGACAGCCCGTAACGCCTGGGAGCTGGGCTTTAATCTGGTGATTGCTGAAGATGCCTGCAGCGCGGCTTCCGCCGAACAGCATCAGGGCAGCATGACCCATATCTTCCCGCGCATCGGACGCGTGCGCAGCACGGATGAGATTTTAAGCGCGCTATGATGTACGTGGGCCTGCCCCAGTGGTCGCACCCGAAATGGGTGCGCCTGGGCATTACCAGCCTTGAAGAGTATGCCCGACACTTTAACTGCGTCGAGGGTAACACCACGCTGTATGCGCTGCCCAAAGCCGAGATAGTCGAACGCTGGCGGGAGCAAACAACGGACGATTTCCGTTTCTGCTTTAAGTTTCCGGCGACCATTTCCCACCAGGCCGCGCTGCGCAACTGCGGGGACTTAACGGAAGAATTTTTCACGCGCATGTCGCCGCTGGCGAACCGAATTGGACAATACTGGCTCCAGCTTCCCGCCACGTTTGGCCCGCGCGATCTGCCCGCCCTGTGGCAGTTCCTGGATGCCCTGCCCCGCGAATTCACCTACGGCGTGGAAGTCCGACACCAGGACTTCTTTGCGAAAGGCGAAGCCGAAAAAGCGCTCAACCGGGGCCTGCTGGATCGTTCCGTTAACCGGGTGATCCTCGACAGTCGTCCGGTGCACAGCGCGGTACCGCATAACGAGGCCATCGTTGATGCTCAGCGTAAAAAACCTAAAGTGCCGGTCCACGCCATCGTGACCGCACAGAACCCGATGGTCAGGTTCATCGGCAGCGACAATATGCAGCAAAATCAGGCGATGTTCGCCGTCTGGCTGCAAAAACTCGCGAGCTGGGAGCACACCACCACGCCGTACCTCTTTTTGCACACGCCGGATATTGCTCAGGCGCCCGAACTGGTCGATGCTCTGTGGCAGGCCTTGCAGGCCGCGGTGCCGTCCGTGGGCAGCGTCCCTTCCATCCCACAACAATCTTCTCTTTTCTGATATCACCCCCTATCATAGTGAAGTGCCATCTGCCAAAAAACAGGGAGTTAGTATGGTCAGCGCGCTGTATGCGGTGTTAGGTGCATTACTGCTGATTAAATTTTCGTTTGATGTTGTGCGCCTCAGGATGCAGTACCGCGTCTCTTACGGCGACGGCGGTTTCTCCGAACTGCAAAGCGCTATTCGCATTCACGGTAATGCGGTGGAATACATTCCCGTTGCTCTCATCCTGCTGCTGTTTATGGAGATGAATGGCGCGGAAACCTGGATGGTGCATATTTGTGGCCTGATGCTTATTGCCGGCCGGTTAATGCATTATTACGGCTTTTACCACCGTTTATTCCGCTGGCGTCGTTCCGGCATGAGTGCGACCTGGTGTTCGCTTTTGCTGATGGTGCTGGCTAACCTGTGGTATATGCCGTGGGAGTTGGTTTTCTCCCTCCATTAGCGCACAATACGCCACTTTATTTTTCCCGGATTTTTACGTTATGTCAGATCGCGACACGCTTTTTTCCGCGCCTATCGCCAGCCTGGGCGACTGGACCTTCGATGAACGGGTAGCCGAAGTCTTCCCGGATATGATCCAGCGCTCTGTTCCCGGTTATTCCAATATTATCTCTATGATCGGTATGCTGGCTGAGCGCTTCGTTCAACCCGGTACGCAGGTCTATGACCTGGGCTGCTCGCTCGGCGCGGCAACGCTGTCGGTACGTCGTAACATTCATCACGATGGCTGCCGAATCATTGCCGTCGATAACTCTCCGGCCATGGTGGAACGCTGCCGTCGCCATATTGACGCGTACAAAGCCCCCGTTCCGGTGGACGTGGTGGAAGGCGATATCCGCGAGATCGAGATTAACAACGCCTCGATGGTAGTGCTGAATTTTACCCTGCAGTTCCTGGTGCCTGAAGACCGCCAGCTGCTGCTGGACAAAATTTACCAGGGGCTGAATCCCGGCGGCGCGCTGGTGCTTTCTGAAAAATTCAGCTTTGAGGATGCCAAAGTAGGCGAGCTGCTGTTCAACATGCACCACGATTTCAAACGGGCGAACGGCTACAGCGAGCTGGAGATCAGCCAGAAGCGCAGCATGCTGGAAAACGTGATGCTGACGGACTCCGTGGAAACCCATAAAGCGCGCCTGCACAAAGCCGGTTTTGAGCACAGCGAACTGTGGTTCCAGTGCTTTAACTTTGGCTCTCTGGTGGCGCTAAAAGCCGGGGATGCCGCATGATTGAATTCAGCAACTTTTATCAGCTGATTGCTAAAAACCATCTTTCCCACTGGCTGGAGACCCTGCCGGCGCAGATTGCCGCCTGGCAGCGCGATCAGCAGCACGGCCTGTTAAAGCAGTGGTCAAATGCCGTGGAGTATCTGCCGGAGCTGACGCCGCATCGTCTGGATTTACTGCACAGCGTGACGGCGGAAAGCGCAGAGCCGCTCCCTGCCGGGCAGATCAACCGCATCGAAACGCTGATGCGTAATTTAATGCCGTGGCGCAAAGGGCCGTTCTCGCTGTACGGCGTGAACATCAATACCGAGTGGCACTCAGACTGGAAGTGGGATCGCGTACTGCCGCACCTTTCCGACCTGACCGGGCGCACCATTCTGGACGTAGGCTGCGGCAGCGGTTACCACATGTGGCGCATGATTGGCGCGGGAGCCCATCTGGCGGTCGGCATCGACCCGATGCAGCTCTTCCTGTGCCAGTTTGAGGCAGTGCGAAAACTGCTCGGCAACGACCAGCGCGCGCACCTGCTGCCGCTGGGCATAGAGCAGCTCCCTGCCCTGAAAGCGTTCGATACCGTCTTCTCAATGGGCGTGCTGTATCATCGTCGTTCCCCGCTTGAACACCTGTGGCAGCTCAAAGATCAGCTGGTCAGCGGCGGCGAGCTGGTGCTGGAAACGCTGGTGATTGAAGGAGATGAACATGCGGTTCTGGTGCCGGGCGATCGCTACGCGCAGATGCGCAACGTTTACTTCATCCCGTCCGCGCTGGCGCTGAAAAACTGGCTGGAGAAATGCGGATTTGTGGATGTGCGCATTGCCGACGTTTGCGTAACGTCTATCGAAGAGCAGCGCCGCACCGACTGGATGATCACCGAATCGCTGGAGCAGTTCCTCGACCCGGCCGACCACAGCAAAACCGTTGAAGGCTATCCTGCACCGATGCGTGCGGTGTTGATTGCGACCAAGCCGTAGTTTTTCCCTCTCCCCTGTGGGGTGAGGGGATAAAAAAAGGCCCCTGTTGAAATTGCAGGGGCCTGGTACAAGCAAGCATCATATTGGGCGACATGATGCGCGGTAAAAATCGGTACGTTGCTACACGTGATGACGCTCAATCAGCGACTTCATTTCCGCAACCGACTCTCCCTCTACGCCGTAGCGAGAATATTCATCCGCTTCAGCATCCGTCGACATTGACAGCCCTGTATTGCGATAACGCATGGGTGAAGGTATCCATTTCCCCGCAGAGCTGTGAAGCTCTTCCACCCCGGCGTTTAAAAACCGTTCCAGATTGCTGGCACGGACTCCCGCACCCGCCATTATTATTGGAACACCGGAATGTGCTTTTAGTTCCGTAATTAATTGCAGACCTTTTTCCGCCGAAGACTGCTGTCCCGATGTCAGGACGCGCGCCACGCCAAGTTCGGCAAGCGTATCAAACGCTTGCAGGGGATCTTTGCACATATCAAACGCACGATGAAACGTGACGGCCATTCCTTTTGCGGCGTCCATTACCTTACGCATCCGCGGCAGGTCGACGTGACCATCCTCGTCAAGCAGGCCGGTCACCAGCCCCAGGAAACCCAGGTCACGAACCAGCGCGATATCTTCAAGCATGGCACTGAACTCGCCCGCCGTGTAACAAAAATCGCCGCCGCGAGGGCGAATAATCGGGTGGACCGGGATGGTGACGGCCTGGCGGGCAGACTTCAACACGCCGTATGAAGGCGTTAACCCCCCTTCTTTCGGGGCGGCGCATAGCTCAATACGGTCAGCCCCCATCTGTTGCGCCGTTACGGCACACGCCACGCTGTAACAACAAATCTCCAGCAGCGCCATCTGCTTCTCCTTAAAATCAGCTTAACGCGCCATCATGGCACGCCTCTCGTTTCGTGTCTCAGCGACGAATCACAACTCTCAGGCTTCGCTGGCAACGATCTGCTCAATGGTCCAGGGATGAAATTTCACGGTCACCTGCCCGTCCGTCACGGCCAGCGTCGGGTTAGGCAGACGCTCGCGCTCGCCTTTGGGTGAACTCGTCTTCACAAAAATCCCCGGCTTGCTTAACCCGTCGTCTGACAGCAGGGCCAGGGCGCGCGCGTTCAACGTTTCCGGCTCACCCGGCAGTACGATTTCGATATGCTCCCAGCCTTCGTGCGGATAGCGTTTCTCGCCCGGCCACGGCAGTTCAACCACGGTGAACTGCCAATGCGCCACGTTCACCGGCTCATGCAGTTTGAACAGACAAATGGGGCGTCCATTGATGATGTTCTCAGAGAGCAACTCGCCGCACTGTTCAAACCCGCGACGCCAGCGCTCGGCGGTGGCATTCTGGTGGCAGCGCAAGGAAATGTGATCCGCCGCAAGCGGCACGATATCCAGACCAAGACGGGTGGCAAGTTCTGTGAACGCCTTTGTGAAGCGCGGTAAATCTGCGGAAATATCATGCAGTTCGTCAATGGATTGCCAGTTCGCCATAAGTCAGTCTCTTTTCGTGTCGCAAAGCCGCTAATTTACTCCGTTGCCCCGTTTTGACCAACCGCAGAATCCGGCTTTTTATGACTGCATGGTTATGCACGCTTTCTTAGCCTGGATTCTGAGCAATCTTCGGGCCCCGCAATGCTGACGCCAGAAGGCATTTGCAGTATACTCCCGCCCTAAATTCTTTAACTGGCGCGGGCGGTTGTAAGCCCGCATCAAAAACGTAAGGTATCCAGGTGAATATTCAGGCTCTTCTCTCCGAAAAAGTCAGTCAGGCACTGATTGCCGCAGGCGCACCTGCGGATTGCGAACCGCAGGTTCGTCAGTCAGCAAAAGTACAGTTTGGCGACTATCAGGCTAATGGCGTGATGGCAGTGGCTAAAAAACTGGGCATGCCGCCGCGACAGCTCGCTGAGCAGGTACTGACGCATCTGGATCTTTCCGGCATTGCCAGCAAAACCGAAATTGCTGGTCCGGGCTTTATCAATATTTTCCTTGAGCCTGCGTTCCTGGCGAGCCACGTTGACGCGGCGCTGAAGTCTGACCGTCTGGGCGTTTCCCAGCCGGAAGCGCAGACAGTGGTGGTCGACTACTCTGCCCCGAACGTGGCGAAGGAGATGCACGTAGGCCACCTGCGCTCCACCATCATCGGTGACGCCGCGGTACGCACCCTTGAGTTCCTCGGTCACAAGGTGATCCGCGCGAACCACGTGGGCGACTGGGGCACCCAGTTCGGCATGCTGATTGCTTACCTGGAAAAACAGCAGCAGGAAAACGCGGGTGAAATGGCGCTGGCGGACCTGGAAGGGTTCTACCGCGAAGCCAAAAAGCACTATGACGAAGACGAAGCCTTTGCCGAGCGCGCACGCAGCTACGTGGTGAAGCTGCAGGGCGGGGATCAATACTTCCTCGAGATGTGGCGCAAGCTGGTTGACATCACCATGTCCCAGAACCAGCTTACCTATAACCGTCTGAACGTGACCCTGACTCGCGACGACGTGATGGGTGAAAGCCTGTACAACCCGATGCTGCCAGGCATTGTGGCGGACCTGAAGGCCAAAAACCTGGCGGTGGAGAGCGAAGGCGCAACGGTAGTGTTCCTTGATGAGTACAAAAACAAGGAAGGCGAACCGATGGGCGTGATTATCCAGAAAAAGGATGGCGGCTATCTCTACACCACCACGGACATCGCGTGTGCGAAATACCGTTACGAAACCCTGCACGCCGACCGCGTGCTGTATTACATCGACTCCCGTCAGCACCAGCACCTGATGCAGGCGTGGACTATCGTGCGTAAAGCCGGTTACGTGCCGGACTGCGTGCCGCTGGAACACCACATGTTCGGCATGATGCTGGGTAAAGACGGCAAGCCGTTCAAAACCCGCGCGGGCGGTACCGTGAAGCTTTCCGATCTGCTGGACGAAGCGCTGGAGCGCGCCCGTCGCCTGGTGGCAGAGAAGAACCCGGACATGCCTGCTGACGAACTGGAAAAACTGGCCAACGCCGTGGGTATCGGTGCGGTGAAATACGCGGATCTTTCCAAGAACCGCACCACCGACTACATCTTCGACTGGGACAACATGCTGGCGTTTGAAGGCAACACAGCGCCGTACATGCAGTACGCCTATACCCGCGTGCTCTCCGTGTTCCGCAAGGCGAACATTGATGAAAGCGTGCTGGCGAATGCGACAGTGACCATCACGGAAGATCGTGAAGCACAGCTGGCGGCGCGTCTGCTGCAGTTCGAAGAGACGCTGACGGTTGTCGCGCGTGACGGCACGCCGCACGTGATGTGTGCTTACCTGTACGATCTGGCGGGTCTTTTCTCCGGCTTCTACGAGCACTGCCCTATTCTGTCTGCAGAAAATGAATCGGTGCGTAACAGCCGCCTGAAGCTGGCTCAGCTGACGGCGAAGACCCTGAAGCTGGGTCTGGATACCCTGGGTATCGAAACCGTAGAACGTATGTAAAAAAGAAACCCGGCAAACGCCGGGTTTTTTATTATCAGAAGTATTTCCGCAAATACTCTGTCAGACAGAGAATCGCCATCGCCTGGCCATACGGCATCGACGTCAGCGGGATCTGGCGATAAAACTCAAGATCGCTGCCCATGCCCGTACCGAACGATGTTTGCAGCAACTCCCCTTCCGGCGAGATATTTTTCACGATGCCGCGAATCGCTTTTTCAGCAACGTCAGCATATTCAGGCTCAACATAGCGCTTCCGCACCGCTTTCAGGATCCCGTAGGCAAACCCTGCCGTGGCGGATGCCTCCAGGTACGAGTTCGGATCGTCCAGCAACGTATGCCACAACCCGCTTTCGTCCTGACATTTTGCCAGCGCGGCAACCTGCGCCTTCAGCACCTGCACCAGGTAACGGCGCACGGCGTTGTTTTCCGGCAGATCCACCAGTTCGAGGAAGTCGGGGATCACGATGGTGAGCCAGCTGTTGCCGCGCGCCCAGCGGGCCCGGGCAAAGTTATGATTGCCGTCGTAGCTCCAGCCGTGGAACCACAGCCCCGTCTCCCGGTCCATCAGGTTCTGCACGTGGAGCAGGAACTGATAGATCGCCTCCTCTACGTACTCCGGCTTATTCAGCAGCCTGCCGATTTTCGCCAGCGGCAGCACCGTCATCATCAGCGTGTCGTCCCACATCTGTTGATGATTCTCTTCCGCCAGCGTGATGTGCTGCATGCCCCCATGTTCGGTGCGTGGCATCTCATTCATCGCCCACTCCGCCCAGCTTTCCAGCCACGGCAGCCAGGCCGGGTTTTTGCTCTCTTCGTAGCGATAGGCCAGCGTCAGAAACGGCGACATCGTATTGACGTTTTTGGTGGTGGCGCCTTCCGCAAAGCGGTCGGCAAACCAGCTGTCGATAATGTTGCGCATCCCTTCGTCACCGGTCTGGCAGTAGTACTGCCAGATGCCATACAGGCCGACGCCGTGCGTCCACTCCCATCCGGCCCAGCCTTTGGTGTCGATCACGCGCCCGTCGTCCAGCCGCAGCAAAAATTCACCCGTTTTGTCGTGGATATTGACCAGGTTGTGCGTCACTTTTTGAATCAGCGATTTCAGCTCGTCCCGGGCGATAAAGCGCTCTGGCTGACGCAATAGCGGGCTATGTTTGACAGGCCAAACTTTCATCATCTTAACCTCTGTTGTATGTCGAATTGAGTACCGCGCGATCCTTCAGCGAAGATGCCGCTGGCTTATTGCGATTCAGATAACCGATGTTGTTATTGCCCCACAGTGACTCATAAGGCATACCGGCCAGCATCTCGACGGTGGCGCGGGCGTGTGGCGTCGCTGACTCCGGCATCGCATGACCACACTCACGCATTTTCGCGGTCTCCTCACGCAGCGTGCTGTGGGTCTGCAAATTAAGCCTGAAGCGCAGGGAAACGAGGAAACCGCAGAACAGCACCAGGATGGTGCCCACGCTCAGGATCAGCAGAATGGTGTGGCTCACTTCCGCAGGCTGTACCTTCTGACCGCTGACAAAGCCGGACATTTGCATCACGATGCCCACCAGCATCACCGCACCGGCCTGTGACGCTTTACGGGTCAGGGTCATGATGCCGGCGAAAATCCCTTCCCGGCGCTGGCCGGTGATCGCTTCATCCACGTCAGCAATGTAGGTATAGGTATTCCATGGCACGTAGTTAATACCGCCGCGACCCAGCCCAGCCACCGCAGAGATCAGCAACAGCAGAGCGTAGACGTCGCTCAGACCGGCGTAATAGAGCATGGCGTAAGAGAGAGACGCCAGGCCAAACAGCACCACCACCATGCGGTAGGACGGCGCAGGTCCGAAGCGAATACACAGCGGGATCATCCCGATCACGGCGAGGAACTGGAAGATAGCCATCGTGCCCAGCAGGTTGGACGCCATTGACGCTTCCTGCATCAGCACAAACACCACGTAGTAGGTGAAGACTGCGTTAAATACGTCCTGTGCGATGTAGCCGCCGAGGTACATGCCAAGATGCTGGCGGAAAATCTTGATGCGCAGCGTAGAGCTTAATTCGACAAACAGACGATTGATGCTTTGCCCCAGCGTCAGTTTCTTCTTCTCTTCTTCGGCACGCAGCGCCGCTTCAGACCACTCCTCACGCGGGCGCTCCCAGGTAAAGAACCAGACAAAGGTCAGCATCAGGGCGCACAGCACGGAGAAAACCAGGCTTGCGTAAAAGAATGAGATGGCGTTGTCTTTACCGAAGTGGGTGAGCAGGATCCCCGGCAGGAAGGAGGCCAGAATCGCTGACATCTGCGCCATAGAAATACGCGCCCCGGAGAACTTGGTTTTCTGTTTGAAGTCGTCGGTCATTTCCGGCACCAGCGTCTCGTAAGGCACCAGAATCATGGTGTAGACAATATCAAACACCAGATAGGTCAGCAGGTAGTACCAGAAATTCATGTCCCCTACCCACATCAACGAGTAGCTGAACACGCACGGAATGCCCAGCAGGATAAAGAACTTACGGCGACCAAAGCGCTTTCCAGCCCAGGTCGTACCGAAGTTATCCGTCAAAAAGCCCATTAACGGGCTGACAACAGCATCCAGCACCCTCGCAGCGGCAAAGATGAAGGTTGCTTCAATCGGTGTGAGTCCACAGAAGGTAGTATAAAAATACAAAAGCCAGGCCGCCGTCAGGGCGGTCGTACCGGCCCCGAGAAAATCGCCTGCCCCGTAAGCAAGATAATTTGCGAGTCCAATTTTACGTGTTTTCATTGCCGTCAACCCTAAGCAAATTTGGGAGACTCCCTGCAAGTAAGGCTCATCGGGGAGTTTTTACACGGCTACAGTAAATGCAACGACGTCCTGATACCTTTCTGTTTCTGCCATCACGGGCAGGGTAAATGGCAAAAATGCAAAGAGTCGCGTCACGCGTGTCACTAATTTATAAAACAGCGTTTCTTTTGCATCAAAAGGTGAGGTCAATTTTGCGAGACAGCCATCAGAATTGACTGATGGCTGGTAAAAAAGGCAGGCAGCTAGCGGTAGTTGACGATAACAGAATTGCTCTGCACCTTCAGTGCCGGGATCAAACGTCCTCCGCCCGGCACTTCCCAGATAAAACGTAAAGGTTCAATGGCCGGCACGCCGTTGAACGCCTGCGTTGTGCCATTTTCGCCGTCGATTTCCGTGCAGCGGGTCTGTGAGCAGAGGCGCACCCGCAGTCCGGCTGGCGTTGGGCCAATCAGCCTGTAGTTCCACACCACCATCCCCATCTGACCAGAAACCGTTTCAGAGGGCGACAGCGGATTAGAAGACATGGCGACACCCCGGTTGCTGAGGGTCACGCCCATGCTGCTTGCCTGCCAGGTCCCTTCCCCGGCGGCCTGAGCCGCCAGTGGGAAGAGCAAAATCCATAGCCATTTCATTATTTTCCTCCAATCGTTGCCGTCATGCGGATATGGCGGTTATCCGACAGCTCCAGATTCGACAGCACAACAAGCTGATTCAGGCTGCGGCGCAGGAAGCGCGACAGCAGCGGACGCAGCGCGTGGTTGACCAGCAGCACCGGCGGCGCGCCCAGCATCTCCTGACGCGCCAGCGCCTCCTGAGTTTGCTCCAGCAGGCGATCCGCCAGGCCAGGCTCGAGGCCGCCGCCGCCCTGCAGGGCCTGCAGCAGCAGGCGTTCAAGCGGCGTATCGAGGCCAATCACCTGGACTTCGCCGGTCCCCGGGAACCACTGCTGGGTGATCGCACGCCCCAGCGCCACGCGCACCACCGCCGTCAGCTCGTGCGGATCGCTCTGCAGCGGCGCATGCTCGGCAAGGGTTTCCAGAATGGTACGCATATCGCGGATCGGCACTTTTTCCTCAAGCAGGTTTTGCAGCACCTTGTGCAGCGTAGTTAACGTCAGCACGCCCGGCACCAGGTCTTCCGTCAGCTTCGGCATCTCTTGCGTCACGCGATCGAGAAGCTGCTGCGCTTCCTGACGGCCAAACAGCTCTGCCGAGAATTGCCCAATCAGGTGATTAAGGTGGGTTGCCACCACGGTACTGGCTTCGACAACCGTATAACCCTGAATTTGCGCCTGCTCTTTCAGCGCGCTTTCAATCCAGATTGCCGCCAGGCCAAAGGCCGGATCGACGGTCTGCTCGCCCGGCAGCGTGCCTGCTGCAGTGCCAGGGTTAATCGCCAGCCAGCGTCCCGGGTAAGCATCGCCGCTGCCAATTTCAACACCCTTCATCAGAATACGATAGCGCGCAGGCGGCAGGTCCATATTGTCCTTGATATGCACCACCGGCGGCAGGAAGCCCATGTCCTGGGCGAATTTTTTACGGATGCTGCGGATGCGGCCGAGCAGCTCGCCATCCTGCTGGAAATCCACCATCGGGATCAGGCGATACCCCACTTCCATTCCCAGGGAATCTTCCAGTTGAACGTCGTTCCAGGTCGCTTCTACGGCCTGGGTGTTCTCCGGCATTTTCACCGGAACCGGATCCACAGCGGGCCTGGTCTCACGACCACGCATCCACCAGGCCAGCCCCAGCAGCCCCGCCGTAAACAGCAGGAACACGAGGTTTGGCATCCCCGGCACCAGGCCGAGCAGCCCGAGCACTGCAGCCGCCAGCAGCATCACGCGCGGGTTACTGAAGAGCTGGCCCACCATCTGCTCGCCAACATCCTGATCGGTACTGACGCGGGTCACGATAACGCCTGCCGCAGTGGAGATAACCAGCGCCGGGATCTGTGCGACCAGACCGTCACCAATGGTCAGCAGCGTATAGCTTTCCGCCGCGTGGCCCATGTCCATCCCGTGCTGCAGTACCCCCACCAGCAGGCCGCCGACCACGTTAATCACCATGATCAGGATGCCCGCGATGGCATCCCCGCGCACAAACTTACTTGCACCGTCCATGGAGCCGTAGAAGTCCGCTTCCTGGGTCACTTCCGCGCGGCGCTTTTTCGCTTCATCTTCGGCGATAAGCCCGGCGTTCAGATCTGCGTCGATCGCCATCTGCTTGCCCGGCATCCCGTCCAGCACAAAACGCGCGCCCACTTCCGCGATACGCCCGGCACCCTTGGTGATAACCATAAAGTTGATGATCACGAGGATAACGAACACCACGATACCGATAGCGAAGTTCCCGCCCACCAGGAAGTGGCCGAAGGCCTCGACCACCTTACCCGCCGCTGCTGCGCCGGTGTGGCCCTCCATCAGGATGATACGCGTGGAGGCCACGTTCAGCGCCAGCCGCAGCAAGGTGGTAAACAGCAGAATGGTCGGGAACGCGGCGAACTCCAGCGTGCGCTGGGTGAACATCGCCACCAGCAGCACCATAATGGACAGCGCAATATTGAAGGTGAAAAGCAGATCGAGGATGAACGCCGGGAGCGGCAGTACCATCATCGACAGAATTAACAGGATAAGGATCGGCCCGGCGAGGATCTGCCATTGGGTCGATTTCAGGTTGCCGGGCAGGCGCAACATTGCCACCAGATTAGCCATCAGTGTCCTTCTCGTTCATAAAATCCAGCGCGGCAGGCACCGGAAGGTTCTCAGGTTTGACAGGCCGTTGACCGCCGGCCAGACGCCAGCGCTTCAACTGCCATACCCAGGCCAGCACTTCCGCCACCGCGGCGTAGAGCTGACCAGGGATCTGTTGTCCGATATCCGCGTGGCGGTAAAGGGCTCGCGCCAGCGGAGGCGCTTCCAGGATCGGCACGCGGTTTTCGGTACCAATTTCCCTGATACGCAATGCAATCAGCCCCGCCCCTTTTGCCACCACTTTCGGCGCGCTCATTTTGTTTTCGTCATAGCGCAGCGCCACGGAATAGTGCGTCGGGTTGGTAACGATGACGTCCGCCTTCGGCACATCTTCCATCATGCGGCGACGGGCAGCGGCACGCTGCATCTGCCGGATGCGCCCCTTCACGTGCGGGTCACCTTCCATCTGCTTATATTCGTCGCGGATGTCCTGACGTGACATTCGCAGTTTCTTGAAGTGAGAATAGAGCTGGAAGATAACGTCAAAACCCACCATCGGAATAATGCTGAGCACCACCAGCAGCGCGCAAAGCCCAACCAGGTTCAGCGCATTGCTCATCGCGGTGAGGGGCGACTCGCTGATAAGGCGCATCATTTCGGGCCAGTGGTACCAGAGGAAAAACCCTGCAGAACTGCCCATCAGCACCGATTTGAGAATAGCCTTGAGCAGCTCGGCCCCGGTCTGCGCCGAGAACATTTTCGCAATGCCCGGCAGCGGGTTCAGTTTTGAAAATTTGGGTTGCAGCGATTTTCCGCTAAAGACCAGCCCGCCCAGCATCACCGGGGAGACCAGCGCCACCAGCACCACGCCGGTAATCAGGGGCAGTAGCGCAACCAGGGCCCCTTTTATCAGCTGAATAATCTGGCTGAGGATCAGATTCGGGTCGTTGACCATGCTGTGGTCAAAACGTAAGCCGGTGGAGAGCATCCCCGCCAGCTTGCGGGCGAGCGACTCCCCACCCCACCAGATAATGCACACGCCTACGATAAGGATCAGCAGGGAGGTTAATTCTCGGGATCGGGGGATCTGCCCTTCCTCACGCGCCTTTTCTAGTCGGTGGGGTGTGGGGGCTTCCGTTTTGTCGTCGTTCTCTTCTGCCACAGTGCATGCTCAGCCCATTACGTCACGGGTATCATGCCAGCGCAGCGGAAATCCAATGGCGGGAAAAGCCCGTTTATTCGGGCTCTTTTCGGTGATTTTGTCGTAAACCGCCTCAGGCGGCGTAACCCCCCTGAGGCGGAATGGACAATCAGAAGCCGAGGCTGTCCAGCAGGTCGTCCACCTGATCCTGGCTTGCCACGACGCCCGCCTTGCTGGCGTCGAGCTGTGGGCCATTGAGCAGGCTTTCGTTCTCGCGTTTTGGACGGGCAGCCGGTTCCGGGATGTTCTCCAGCAGCACCATCAGCAGCTGGCGCTCAATCTCCTGAATCACATCCATCATGCGCTTGATGACCTGACCGGTCAGATCCTGGAAATCCTGCGCCATCATGATGTCCAGCAGCTGGGCGTTGGTGAAGCTGGTGTGGCCCGGTACATCCCCCAGGAACTGACGGGTGTCGGTCACCAGCTCGCGGGCATCCGCCAGCTCGATGGGGTTCTCAAACCACTCATCCCAGCGTTGGGTCAGGGCTTTCGCGCCCTTTTCCATCGCATCCTGATGCGGCTGTGAGGCTTCAACGCTGTTCAGCGCGCGTTCAGCTGCCTGAGCGGTCATCTGCACAACGTAGTCCAGACGGTCGCGGGCGTCCGGGATCGCTTCCGCCGCTTCGGCAATGGCCTGATCCAGCCCCAGTTCACGCAGGCTGTCACGCAGCATGCGCGTCAGGCTGCCGATGCGGACGATGATGTCGCTCGGCGAGTGTTCTTCAACGGGTTTCATTGCAGGTTGCATCATCACCAACACCTCACATGCCGAGTTTCTCGAAGATCTTACCGAGCTTCTCTTCCAGGGTCGCTGCGGTGAATGGCTTCACCACGTAGCCGCTTGCGCCCGCCTGTGCAGCGGCAATGATGTTCTCTTTTTTCGCTTCTGCAGTGACCATCAGCACCGGCATAGACGCCATGCCCGCGTCCGCACGAATGGTTTTCAGTAGCTCCAGACCGTCCATGTTCGGCATGTTCCAGTCGGAGATGACAAAACCAAACCCGCCAGCCTGCAGTTTGTTCAGCGCATCCACGCCGTCTTCTGCTTCTTCAACGTTGTTGAAGCCCAGCTCTTTCAGCAGGTTGCGCACAATGCGACGCATGGTGGAAAAGTCATCCACAACCAAAAACTTAAGCTCTTTATCCGCCATAAAATAATACTCCTGAGTCAAATACGTATTGCCTGTCCGGCACTGATTTTCGCCAGCATCTGCTGGCTTACCTGGCTAAGATCGACCACTTCGCTCACGCCACCCATATTGATGGCCTCGCGCGGCATGCCGAACACCACACAACTTGCTTCATTCTGCGCAATCGTCCAGGCGCCAGCCTGGTGCATTGCAAGCATTCCGGCGGCACCGTCGTTGCCCATCCCCGTCAGGATCACCCCAACGGCGTTGCGCCCCGCATGTTTCGCCACCGAATGAAACAGCACATCCACCGACGGACGGTGCCGGTTAACCGGCGGTCCGTCATGAATTTTGATTTGATAGTTAGCGCCGCTGCGCGCCAGCTCCATATGCTTGTCCCCCGGTGCGATATACGCATGTCCCGGCAGCACGCGCTCGCCGTCTTCTGCCTCTTTCACGCTGATCTGGCACAGCTTGTTCAGGCGTTCGGCGAAGGAGCGGGTAAAGCCAGGCGGCATATGCTGCGTGATCAGAATACCCGGACTTGAAAGCGGCAATGGCTGGAGTACATGGCGAATTGCCTCTGTTCCTCCGGTTGACGCCCCAATAACCAGCAGTTTTTCCGAGCTGAGTAACGGTCCGGCCTTCAGGGTTGCCGGCGCGGCCATCGGCTTGTGGGCCGCGAGCTTCGCGCGCGAGGCGGTGCGAATTTTCTCGGCGATCATCTCGCTGTACGCCAGCATCCCCTCGCGAATGCCGAGCTGCGGTTTGGTGACAAAATCCACCGCCCCAAGCTCCAGCGCGCGCAGAGTAATTTCCGATCCTTTCCCGGTCAGGGAGGAGACCATCACCACCGGCATGGGACGCAGGCGCATCAATTTCTCAAGGAAATCTATGCCATCCATGCGCGGCATCTCGACATCCAGCGTTAGCACGTCGGGGTTATATTTTTTAATTAAATCCCGCGCTACCAGCGGATCCGGTGCAGTGGCCACCATCTCCATATCGCTGTGGCTATTGATGATTTCAGTCATGATCTGACGCATCAGCGCTGAATCATCGACAGACAATACCCTGATTTTACTCATGCTTTTTCCTTACTCAGCGCATATACCGTTTGCCCACGCAGGCTAAACTCACGCGCGAGGTTGCTGAAGTTTTCCGAATGCCCGGCAAACAGTAAACCGTCAGGCTTGAGCAACGGAACAAACCGACGCAGAATGTCCTGTTGCGTCGTTTTATCAAAATAGATCATGACGTTACGGCAAAAAATGGCGTCGAAAGGCCCCGGCACGTTGTACTGCTTATCGAGCAGGTTAACGGGCGCGAATTCGACGCAGTTCGCCAGCTCCTGGCGTACGCGAACCAGGCCTTCATGCGGGCCCGTGCCGCGCATGAAGTAACGCTGCAGCTGCTGCGGCGACAGCGTTTTCAGCTCGTCCTGGCGATACACGCCGTTGCGCGCTTTCTCCAGCACTTCGGTATCGATATCGCTGGCGTAGACCTTCCAGCGTCCCGGCGCCATGCCCAGCGTATCGGCAAGGGTGATCGCCAGCGAGTACGGCTCTTCGCCCGTTGAGGCGGCCGCACTCCATACGCGATACTCCCCGGTGCGACGGCGCGCGTGCTCGGCCAGAACCGGAAAGTGGTGGGCTTCACGGAAAAAGGCCGTCAGGTTGGTCGTGAGTGAGTTAATAAAAGCCTGCCACTCCGCGCTGTTCTGGTTCGCTTCGAGCATGCTCAGATAGCGGCCAAAATCATCCAGCCCCAGCGTACGCAAGCGCCGCACCAGTCGGTTGTAGACCATGTCCCGCTTATGATCCGCAAGCACGATCCCCGCACGCTGGTAGATTAACTGACATATCCGACGAAAATGCGCGTCGGACAGCGCGAGGCGCTGTGTCATCTGCAACAATAATGACGTTTGCCCAGGGGGCATTGGTGATGTCATAGCGCCTTCTTAATTACATTCAGGATACAACTGGCACGGCCTGCGACCGCCCGACTTCTGTTACTGCTTCAACGTGCTCTTTCACATTAAATACCGCGACCAGCCCGGTGAGACGATCCGCCTGGCTGGCCAGCTGATCGGTTGCCGCTGCCGCTTCCTCAACTAACGAGGCATTCTGTTGCGTCACCTGATCCATCTGGCTGACGGCCTGAGCCACCTGCTCTATCCCGCGACGCTGTTCGTCCGACGCCGAGGCAATTTCGCCCATGATGTCGTTAACCCGCGTCACGGAGGTGACGATCTCGTGCATGGTATGCGCCGCCGTATCCACCAGGGCAGACCCCTGCTGGACGCGAGAGACCGACTCTTCAATGAGGGACTTAATCTCTTTCGCCGCGTTGGCGCTGCGGCTCGCCAGGTTTCGCACTTCACCTGCCACCACCGCAAACCCACGTCCCTGCTCGCCGGCGCGCGCCGCTTCCACGGCGGCGTTCAGCGCCAGGATGTTGGTCTGAAACGCAATACCGTCAATCACGCTGATGATGTCGCCGATCTTCTGCGAGCTGGCGGCAATCTCCTGCATGGTGCTGGCCACGTGAGAGGCCTGATCGCCCCCTCTCTTCGCCGTCAGCGCCGCCTGTTTTGACAGGTCAGACGCCTGGCGCGCGTTATCGGCGTTCTGGCTTACCGTCGCGGTCAGCTGTTCCATACTGGCCGCCGTCTGCGCCAGCGACGCCGCCTGCTGCTCGGTGCGGGACGAGAGATCGTTATTCCCCGCCGCAATCTCTGAGATCCCCGTATGCATGGCGTAACTGCCCTGACGCACGTCGGATACCGTTTCCCGTAGCGACCCCTGCATGGCCTTCAGGCTGGCAAAGATCGCCGAAATTTCGTTTTTGCCAAACACCGCCACCGGACGCGCCAGATCCCCCTTCGCAATACTGTCGAAGTGGCTGCTGATAATCGCCAGCGGCTGCACAATCATTCTGCGCGCCCAGAGCAGCGCCCCGCCGGTCAGCAGCCCCGCCAGAATCACAACGACGGCAAAGATAACGCCGGACATGTGATAGCTGGTGCGGCTTGCTTCACCGGCGCGCAGAACAGACTGATTGATATCCTGCTGCCATGCGTCAAAGCTGCCGTCAAACGCCGCCTGAGACGCCTGGACCGGAGCGGTGATGAAGTCCGAAAGCTGGTTGTTCTCAAGCCAGGTCGCCTGGTGGTCCAGATCGCTGTACCACTGCTCAAAGTTCTTTTTCATAGCCGCCTTCAGCGCTTTCTCTTTCTCGCCGTCGGCCGCCTGCGCCGTGAAGGCCTTAAACTGTGCGTCTGCCTGCTTCAGGCTGTCGCGCGCCGTTGCCATCAGCGCCTTAATGTCATCCGGCGGATAGCTGAGCGCGGTTAAGGTTCCTGCCTTGTTCAGCGCAGTGCTTGCCTGCAACAGCACGGCACGCGTTTGTGCCAGTGCGGAGCGCTGCTGATTACTCGCCTCAACGTCCTGCAAATTCTGATAGCCATCGCGAAACGCCCAAAAAGACAACCCGTTACTGCCAACCTGCAACACACCGCAAAGGATCAGAATCAAAAACAGTGTGGTCGAGATACGAATACGATTTAACATCCACGCTCCCATCAAGCGGCAAGCAGCCGCGGTTTAATTGTCAGTCAAAATGTTTCCCAGTTTTCATCTTGTCCGGTCGTTGCAGCACGCGTGCGGGTGACCGCCGTGTCGGCGGCTGGCGCGCGGTACGTAGCTTGCGCAGTGACCGTATTTCCAGCGAGTGAAGCGAGACGAAACGCCGAGACGGCCATCTTCAGACGGCTCGCCTGGTCTTCCAGCGCAGCGGCCGCCGCAGCGGACTCCTGCACCAGGGCGGCGTTTTGCTGTGTCACGCGGTCCATTTCCGATACCGCCAGGGCAACCTGGTCGATACCACGACTCTGCTCATCGGACGCAGAGGCGATTTCCCCCATGATGTCCGTCACGCGGGTAACGGCATTCACGATGTCATTCATGGTCTCCCCGGCACTCTCCACCAGCACGGAGCCGGTATCCACGCGGGAGACGGAGTCTTCAATCAGGGATTTAATCTCTTTTGCCGCGTTGGCGCTGCGGCTGGCAAGGTTGCGCACTTCCCCGGCCACCACCGCAAACCCGCGCCCCTGCTCGCCCGCGCGCGCCGCTTCCACGGCGGCGTTGAGCGCGAGGATGTTGGTCTGGAAGGCAATGCCGTCGATGACGCTGATGATGTCGGCGATTTTCTTCGAGCTGTCGGCGATTTCGTGCATGGTTTTCACCACGCCATCCACCACGCGACCGCCGCGCTGCGCGGTTTCGGAGGCGCTTTCCGCCAGCTGAGACGCCTGGCGGGCGTTATCGGCGTTCTGCTTCACGGTTGCGGTGAGCTGCTCCATGCTGGCGGCCGTCTCTTCCAGCGCCGACGCCTGCTGCTCGGTACGAGATGAGAGATCGTTATTCCCCATCGCGATTTCGCTGGTGCCGGTATAGATCGCCTCGGATCCGTTACGCACGTTGGCGACGGTCTCGATCAATGAACGCTGCATGTGGTCGACGCTGTTGGCCAGCTCGGTGATCTCGTTACGTCCGGAAACGGTCAGCGTTTTGGTCAGATCGCCAGAGGCAATCTCGCGAATATGGGCAATCACGCGGCCGAGAGGGTTCAGCAGGATGTGGCGAATGCCGTACCACACAGCGAACAGCACAATGACCAGCGCCAGGGCCAATACCGCCATCTGCCATTTCGCAAAGCGGTAGTCATTCTGGCTTTCAGTAAAGGCCGAGTGATACAGATCGCCGCTGGCCTTCTCGTATTCCCCCAGCGCCGCGCCGAGTGCGTTTTGCATCCCCTGCGTCGGCTGTGCGAAGTAGGCATCCATGTTGCCGCTCTCCAGGAACTGGATCAGCTCCGTCAGCCCGGCATAGTAGGCGCTGTATTTTTCATCAATGTTCTGGCTCACCTGCGCCATAGCAGGCTGCGGTGCGATTTGCCTGAAGGCGGCGTAGTGTTTAGCCGCGTCGGCCAGCGTAGCCCGGGCATTTTTTAGCAGATCGGTTTTCGCGCTGCTCTGCTGATTGTTCGGATCCATCATCATGCGCGCGGACGAGCGGCTCAGGTTGATGCGCGTTTGCAGCATCAGATCCCACGTCGACGTGAGCTCACTCTGCTGCAGGCGGAGATCGTTCGAGGCGGCGAAGCTGTCCTGGTTCTGTTTTAACGACGAGAAAAAAAGCCCGCCGGAGATAAGCTGAAGTAGTGCGAAAATGACCAGCACCATCATTAGCATTGTGACAACGCGGATACGGTTCAACATACAACACCTTCTCATAGATTTATTAACGGTGTTATCGGCACAGGCCACAGGAACTTTACATTTGCGAAAGGGAAAAGCGCGGGGTTAAAACGCGACGTCAACAATCAGCGTATCGGTGTAGGTACCGGCGGGTGGCGTGGCCTGATTCGTCAGGACTTTGGCGGTGTAGTTATAGGTACGCAGCAGGCCGTCGGCGCTGACCAGCGAGGAGGTCGCGCTGGTCCAGCGTTCGCTGCCGCTGCTGCCCCAGCGGTTAGTCGTGGCTTCTTTATAGATGTCATAACTCAGGTAGTTACTGCCGCTCACCATCCGGCGCACGTTATTCAGCGCGTTGGCACCATTGTTAATCCCGATGGTATAGGTACTGCCTTTGGTACAGGTGACGGCAATCGCCTGCGAGACCGTGGGGAAATTTTGCACCAGCGGCGCACTGCTAAAGTTGACGTCCGGCGTGGTCATGGCGCTGCAGTCGTTGGTGACGGTCAGGTTAAGCAGAATACTGGTCGTCGCGGTTCCCGTTTGATTGATGGTGCAAATACCGAGCGCCCCCACGGAACAGACGCTGTAGTTAACGCTGAAGGTTAACTGCACCTGATACGGCCCGGCAGAGACGTTTTGTCCGGCGACGGTGCGGAAATAGAGCGGAATGTTGTACTGCTTTGACCCGAGCAATCCCAGCAAGGTATTTCCGCTCCAGGTATACGATTTACTTATCTGTACCTCACTGCTGCTCGCGCAACCCGAAAGTCCACACAGCCGGGTGGGGATCACGTCCGTGATGGCGGCATTATCGGTGCGTTTCAGGGTCGCACGACTGTTGGCCGATATCGTTGCTGCGGTGTAGTTCAGCGTCACCGAGTCGTTCGTCAGCAGGTTGAGTATCGCATCACACGCCACCACCAGCGTGCCGGTGGTCTCCACCTCCCCGGAGCCGCTCAGCGCAAACGACGTGACGCTGCCGAACGACGCATTGACCGTGCTGACGGTACAGGCCGCCCAGCTGCCGCCGGAGAGCAGCAGCAGGAGCAACATCACCCAGCGCTTCATGGCCCCTCCCGGCAGACCAGCGGGCCGTAGGTTTGCAGCCTGTGGTCCGGGTTCGCGCCGATGGTCAGCGTTGCCCTGCAGCGTTTGCCTGTCGGCGTCGTGACGTCGAGCAGATTGACGTCGCTGAGGTTTTCCAGCCAGGCAATCCCGTCATATCCCACCACCGCATTGCTGCGCGAGGCGCGTCGAACCTGGCTTCCCACCGGAATGGCCTCCCCCTGCGCGTCGTGCAGGATGACGCTCGCTACCCGCTCCTGTTCCATCGGGAAATCCACCAGATAACCGCTGTGGCGGCGGATCGCCACCCGCCGCTCGGTCTCTTTCAGCCGGGTGTCGGCAGGCAGGTTCAGGGTATTAATACTGTAGCTTGCCGGGTAATAGGCCGAGACGCCGCTCACCAGCAGATACCCGTTGCGGTTGGTTTTACCAACCGGCTGGTTTTCATAGCTGACGGGGACATCCGGCTGGCCATCGGTGCTGATGACCACAAACGCATCGTTGATTTTGTTTGCCGCAAACAGTTCGCCGTCCATCAGCACCAGGGAGCCCATCGCTTCGCTCCACCAGGTCATCATGCCCTTCTCGCCGTACCCGCCCCCCTGCAGCTCGATATTGTTATTGCGCCAGCCCACCGTTCCCTGCTGGTAGTTATTCGATCGCGACTGGTTCGCCCACGCCATATTCCAGCTGAAGCCGCCGTCGGAGGGCATCGAGTGGTTGTAGTTGATGCGCTGCGTGCTGCCTGCATCCGGGGTATTTTCCACGGTGAGCGCCGCGCTGTCGCGTTCGCCCAGCGGCACCTGGAATGACATCGCGACCGTCCAGTCGCCCCGCTGCTGGTCCCGGCTGGCGGCGAGGTAAATGCTGCTGGAGCCCCACAGATTTCGGCTCCAGGAGAGGTTAAGCAGCTCGGTTTTCTGGCTGTCAAAGCTCTCCACGCCGATCCAGGCCGCCCCGATGTTGCCGTATTCCCCCAGGTTGAAGGTCAGGGAATATTGATCGGTATTGCGGCTAAAGCTGGCGATGGGGCGGTCATTTTCGTCGTACACCGTCGGCTGGTCATACAGGGCCAGGTTACCAAAGCCGCGATCGCGGCGGGTATGCTGGGTGGCGAGGCTGAACTCGCTGGTGCTGTACTGGTAGCCCCAGTTGATTTGCCCGCCGTCATCTCCGCGCATCCGGCTCTGGCTGTACGAGGTATTCACCACGCCAAAACGCCCCAGCTTGACCACCGTCCCCGCACCAGCGAGCGCCAGTTCCTCCGCGCCTTCGGCGTGCCCCTCCAGCGTCAGCCAGTCCGTCAGGCCGTAGCGATACGATCCGCTCCCCGCCGCCGGGCCGTAGTCAAAATTCTTAATGCCGTAGTTGCGCCGCAGGCTCCCCAGGGTAACGGCCCCGTCGCTCAGCCCTTCTTTCAGCAGATCGCTGGTGACGTAAAACGGCAGCGTGGTACTCACCTGGCGCCCCAGCGCATCGGTGGTGACCAGCACCGCATCCCCGGCGCCGTTAATGTAGGGCAGGTTCGTCAGGGTGAACGGTCCGGGCTGCAGCTGCGTGGACCCGGAGCGGTAGCCGTTGATGAAGAGGTCGACCGAGGTCGGCACCGCCGCTTCACCTGAAAATTCCGGCAGCGGCCAGGTCACCAGGTCCGGACGCAGGGAGAAATCACGCCCATAGCTGATCCCGCCCATGCGGACGCTGCTGCTCCAGCTCAGGGCATCGCTGATGACATCCCCGGCGGTCCAGGTGGTGGCGTCCTCCTCGTTGGTCACCAGCAGGGTGGTGTCATAGCGGACATAGCCCTCCTGCTGACCGTCGTTGCCGGTGAAATTTTCGCGGGCGTAGCCGGTGGAGGAGAATGAACCGTTTTCATTGAAGTAGCGGAATTCATGCCAGAGCGAGGCCTGCCCGCCGACGTGCTCGGTATGGTTGGTATAAAAATCGTAATTGAGCAGCGCGCCTCTGCCATAGTGAGGCTTACTCTGCGTCGGCTGGCCGCCAAACGGGGTGACGCGGGAGGTTATCCACTCACGGGGCACGGTCAGCAGCAGACGCTGGGCGGGACTGTCGTACTCCACCCGCACCGCCGGAAGCGTGCTGAGATTGACGTCGCCGTTGGGCACATGTTCAGGCGGAAGCCCGGCGCGCAGCAAATCGGCGCTGGAGATATAGTAAGCGCCGTCGCGTTGCGTCACGGGAACCACCAGCCCGGTGTCGTAGTGGTTCAGTACCAGGGCGAGCTGGAAAACCGCCTCCCCGTTTATCGCCTGCGCTTGCGGCGGCGGCGGTAAGCTGTCATCACCCGGTTCGGCCCAGGTACTGGTACTCACGCAAAGCAGGATCATCATTGCGGGCTTCAGTTGACGGGCGTCGACTGCCATTGTGCATCCCTGGCATTAATCTGCGCGCTGATCTGGCTGGGCTGGCGGATCCCGGCCGGAATCGGCCAGCTGCGGGTGCTGCCCGGCAGCACATAGCCCAGCAGGCCATCCGCAATCATGCGCTTTTGTCCCCCCTGCTCCAGCGCCACCTGGCTGAGCCTGACGTGAACATCGCCCTGATTGCGCACTTCAATGGCAGGCTGGCCCGCCACCTGCGTGACGCGCCAGCTCAGGTTACGGGTATCCACGAGGGCATGATGCGCCCCCTCTTTTATTGTCGGGATCCCCTGTCCGTAAACGAACAGCGGTATGGAATAGCGCATCTGCAGTTTAAGGCCGATGGCGGGGTCGGCCTTCGCGTCCGGCTGGGGAATTTCATCCACGATAATGCGATAGGCTTGTTCAACGCCCATCGGAACCGTACCCTGTTTGATCAGGCGGATCAGCTGTTTACTGCCTTTGCCGATGGTGACGATGGGCGGGCTGGCGACCACGTCCTGCTGGGCGGTATAGCGCTCAAAGCCCCCCTCCTGCTTCCAGCGCACAATGCGCACCTGCATCGTTGTGGCACTGTTTCCCTGATTCTGGATCCACAATTCAGTCGCTTTGCTGTCGGCCGACAGCCACGGATCGATGGGCCATAACAGAATGGTCGCCGCCGCCTGCGCCTGTCCTGCCGCCATGGCGGTCACGCCCAACATACTCACCAGGTACCAATGCCTGAATAGTGGCTTCATCGAATGTTCTCCCTTTTTCACCATGACAAGGTCACGGTGAGCTGATCGGAATAGGTGCCTGCCGGGCTAAATCCCGTCAGCAGCGCTACGCCAAAAAGTGGTAGTGCAATATTGTTGCTGTTGGTGTAGGTCACCGGGATGGCCTGGTTGACCCCAATCTCACTGTTCGCCGCCAGTGAACTGCTGCTGTAAAGCCGGTAGCCCACCACGTCGGTGCCGCCTGAACGCGTCATGCGGCGCACCGAGGCGTAGTTTTGCCCGCCGTTGATGCTCATGCTCAGCGCCACGCCCGGCGTGCAGGCGATGGACAGCGCCCCGTTGGGCACAAAGCTGGTGCTGACCGGGGCACTCTCCACGCCGGTATGGGTCCCAAAATCCAGCGTCCCGAAGATCCCGCCGGTCCCCGTCGTGACAGAACATCCCGGCACGACGGTCGCGCTCACCTTAAACGACTGCGACGTCACCGCGCCGGCCCCGGAAACCAGGGTCAGCCCCAGCGCTAGCGCAAAAAAAGGCTGCACAATCCCCTCTGCGCAAGCGCGCAGACTTAAAAAGGAGGCCTTCATGGCTGGAGCTAGTAGGTGACGCTGACGTTGATCGTGTCGGTATAAGTGCCCGGCACCACCGTGACGCTGTTACCGCCGCCGGTGATGCGCCCGTAAAGGGTGTAGCTGTTGACCCCGCCCGCCGTCGACGCGACCGGCAGCGCCGCGTTGTTGGCGATGACGTTGTTAAATCCGCTGTCGCTGTACAGACTGTAAGCCACGCCCTGCGCCGCATTGGCGGTATTGATCAGATAGCGCGCAGGCGTGCCCGGCGTGCCGACCACGGTACCGGGTGCGGTGGAGTTAGTGTTGCCGGTGATCGCCACCGTATAGCTGGCGGTGGTGCACTGAATGGTGAACGTATTCCCGCCGCTGGCGCCGGTGAGCTGGGTGGTCAGCGTGGAAAACGTGGCGGGATGGGTACCAAAATCGAGTGTCCCGAAGTTAATACCGTTTTGCGTGGGCGATCCGTTAATCAGACACCCGTTTGTGAGGGTCAGCGTCGCACCGATGGTGCCGCTGCTGGTCACGGCCAGCGCAGGATGTACCGTTGTCGCCGCCAGTAACGCGCCAGCGCAGATTAAAAGGCGTTTTCTTTTCATTTTCCACCCTCCGGAAGTCAAACGCGTTCCCTTGCCACATTTTATTTATGCTGTTCAAGATGTTAGCCCCGCTTAAGGTTCCTCTGAGAGGGGTTAATGAGAATTTAGTTTACGGATATCGCTTCCACCACCCGCCCCAAAACGCATAATCCTTGTGTCCTATTGACTTAATATTCTTATAAATAACAATGAATTACAATTATTTTGGCCGCATTTTTATTTTTTCAGAAGAGAATATATCCCTTATAATGTGATCACCATCACAATATATCGTTATGCCACCAACAACAAAATCAATAAAACTTAAAAACTTGTTGTAACCCCCTACGCTTTGCGTCAATTTATGTGCCGAATATTTTCCCGCGCAGTAATAAAAAATTTATATGTATCGGCGCGGGCGACATCTGATAGCGCATAGAGGGTCTTTTTTCGTGGCAAGTGCAAACAAACTTACACTCTTCATCGTGATATTCATGCTGGCGGGTATTCTTTCAGGGGCGGCAATTCACGAGTACGCATCTGCGGATGCCATCAAAGCCTGGTCGGATAATATTACCCTTCTGACCGATATTTTCCTCCGTCTGATCAAAATGGTTATTGCGCCGCTGGTCTTCAGCACGCTGACCGTAGGCATTATGAAGCTGGGAGAAACCTCCACCATAGGCCGGGTGGGCGGAAAAGCGATGGTATGGTTCATCAGTTCATCCGTGCTTTCTATTCTGGTCGGACTGTTTATCGTCACGCTGGAGCGTCCGGGAAGCGGCCTGAACCTGACTATTCCAACCGAGGCGGTGGATACCGGTCTGGCCGTGGGCGGGATGACGCTGAAAGCGTTCCTGTCTCACACCATTCCCACCAGCATCGCGGGGGCGATGTCGAACAATGAGATCCTGCAGATAGTGGTGTTCTCGATGTTCTTCGGCATCGGCGGCGCGTCGCTGGGGCAGAAATTCAACGCGCCGCTGGTGGCCGCACTGGATGTGGTTTCCCATATCATGCTGAAGGTAACGGGTTACGTGATGTACGTTGCGCCACTGGCCATCTTCGCGGCGATCTCCTCCGTCATTGCCACGCAGGGTCTGGGCATCCTGTTGAACTACGCCTCCTTTATTGGCGGCTACTACGTCGCCATTCTTCTCACCTGCATGGTGCTGCTGGCCGTGGGTTACATGGTGCTGAAAAAAGAGGTGTTTCGCCTGGTCAGCATGCTGAAAGATCCGGTGCTGGTCGCATTCACCACCAGCAGTTCTGAAGCGGCCTACCCTAAAACGCTGGAGCAGCTGGAGCGCTTTGGCTGCTCGCGCAATATCGCCTCTTTCGTTCTGCCGATTGGCTACTCCTTCAACCTCGTGGGGTCGATGGTGTACTGCTCGTTTGCCTCGATGTTTATTGCGCAGGCGTACAACATTCACCTGAGCTTCTCTGAGGTAACGGTGCTGATGCTGACCCTGATGCTGGCGTCAAAAGGCATTGCGGGCGTGCCGCGTTCTTCGCTGGTGGTGCTGGCCGCAACGATCCCGAGCTTTAACATTCCGGTGGCGGGGATCCTGCTGCTGATGGGGATCGACCACTTCCTGGATATGGGGCGTTCCGCGATTAACGTGCTGGGGAACGGGATTGCGACGGCGATGCTCTCGCAGAATGAAGGTGCGCGGGAAGCTGAAGCTGAACTGGTAAAGCAGGAAGCGTAATGGCATGAAAAAGGGTGAGGCCTGATGCCCTCACCCCAGCCCTCTCCCTGTGGGAGAGGGAGCAAACACTAAAAACGGCAACCTGGGTTGCCGTTTTGCATTTACCTACGCTACATGATTCGCCGCGATATCCAGCAGCGCCATCTCTTCGCTGTTCAGCAGCTTTTCGATGTTCACCAGAATCAGCATACGCTCGCCGAGCGCCCCCAGGCCGGTCAGGTATTCGGTCGACAGCGTGACCGCAAACTCCGGCGCAGGACGAATCTGGTCAGAGGTCAGGGAAAGCACGTCAGATACGCCATCCACCACGATACCCACCACGCGCTGTCCCAGGTTCAGGACGATCACCACGGTATTGTCGTTGTAGTCAACGTCGCCCTGGCTGAACTTCACGCGCAGATCCACGATTGGCACAATCACGCCGCGCAGGTTGGTGACGCCTTTAATAAACGCTGGCGTGTTAGCGATGCGGGTAACCTGGTCGTAACCACGAATTTCCTGCACTTTCAGGATATCGATGCCGTACTCCTCATCGCCCAAAGTGAATACCAGGAACTCCTGCCCTGATGGCTCGCCCGCCAGTTTCGTTACATTACTCATACCGGTCATGTTATTACCTTCTACTTAATCAGGCGGCTGTGTACGCCACACGTTGTTCACGATTTAATCCCTGAAGCGCCGACACGTCGACGATCAGCGCCACGCTACCATCCCCCAGAATGGTGGCAGCAGAAATACCCGGCACCTTGCGGTAGTTGCTTTCGAGGTTCTTCACCACCACCTGGTGCTGACCAATCAGCTGATCGACCAGCAGCGCGTAGCGACGGCCCGCGCTTTGCAGGATCACCACGATACCCTGCGTGGCCTCGGTCTTCGCCCCGTCCACTTCGAACACTTTCCACAGCTCGACCAGCGGCAGGTACTCACCGCGCACTTCGAGAACGCGCTCGCCGCCCGCCAGCGGATGCAGATCTTCTTCACGCGGCTGGAGGGATTCCATCACCGCGTTCAGCGGCAGAATGAAGACTTCGTCCGCGACTTTGACCGACATGCCGTCGAGGATCGCCAGCGTCAGCGGGAGCAGGATGCGGATGGTGGTGCCGGAGCCCTGTTTAGACTGGATCTCAACGTGGCCGCCCATCTCCTGAATGTTACGTTTCACCACGTCCATGCCGACGCCGCGTCCGGAAACGTCCGTCACCTGCTCGGCGGTCGAGAAGCCCGGCGCGAAGATCAGCATGCCCACTTCTTCGTCGGTCATGTTTTCATTCACCGCCATCCCCTGTGAAATGGCTTTCGCCAGGATGCGCTCGCGGTTAAGGCCCGCGCCGTCGTCGGTCACTTCGATGCAGATGTTCCCGCCCTGATGTTCCGCAGAGAGGATGAGATTCCCGACCGGAGATTTCCCGGCGGCAATGCGGTTTTCCGGCAGTTCAATACCGTGGTCGAGGCTGTTACGCACCAGGTGCGTTAACGGGTCGATGATGCGCTCGATCAGGCTCTTATCCAGCTCCGTTGAGCTGCCCATCAGGGTCAGTTCAATCTGCTTATTTAGCTTGCTGGCAAGGTCGCGCACCAGGCGCGGGAAGCGGCTGAAGACATATTCCATCGGCATCATGCGGATGGACATCACCGATTCCTGCAGGTCGCGGGCGTTACGCTGCAGCTGGCCCATGCTGGTGATCAGATCGCCGTGCGTGACCGGGTCCAGTTCGTTAGAACGCTGCGCCAGCATGGACTGGGTGATCACCAGTTCGCCAACCAGGTTAATCAGCTGGTCAACCTTCTCAACGGCGACACGGATGCTGGTGGACTCACTGGAGCGCGCGGCCGGTTTTTCACCACGGCCAGGCGCCGCGGCCTCTTTTGGCACCGCCTTCAGCACCGGGGCCGCTGGGGCCACAGCCGGTGCGGCGGCCTGGGCAACGACGGCAACCTCTTCTTCTGCAGCCGGAGCTGCTACCGCGGCGGCTTCCGTTTCGAAGGCGATCTGGTCGGCTTCAATGACAAAGCACAGCACCGCCACGATATCGTCCTGACTGATACCGTCATCGAGGGTCGCCGCGAGGCTGTCTTTGCCTTTCACTACGTTACTTAATTTCGCCAGGTTACCCAGCTCTTCTTCCAGCAGGTTAACTTCGCTCTCTTTCAGGCGTGACAGCACAACGCGCAGCTTGCCCGCTTGCGCGGCGGCTGGCGCGGCCTCTTCAGCAGCAACCGCATCGACAACGCTCAGCTTTGCCGCAGGGACAACGGCTGCAGCGACCTCACCTTTTGCTTCCAGGGCGAGCTGGCGCAGCGCATTGCAGATGTATTCAAAGCTGGCGGCATCAGGCTCTGCCGAACTTTTATAGGCGTCGAGCTGTTCCTGCATAATATCTTTGGTTTCCAAAAACAGGTTGATAATGTCGGTATTGAGCTGCATCTCACCGCGTCGTGCTTCATCAAGCAGGTTTTCCATTAAATGGGTCGTTTCCTGCAGGATGGTAAATCCAAACGTTCCGGCTCCGCCTTTAATAGAATGCGCCGCGCGGAAGATGGCATTGAGCTGCTCGGAGTCCGGTGCTTCGGGCACCAGATCGAGCAAATGTTGCTCCATATCCGCCAACAGTTCGTCGGCTTCATCAAAGAATGTCTGGTAAAAATCGCTAATATCCATGCTCACGCTATCACCTCGGATTGGCTGGTGGCGATGTTGGAACGGCAGCCGCAGGGACGGCCCCGGGCTGTTTTAAATCGTCCAGTGACTCATTCTGACTTTCGGCGTTTTCGTGCAGGATGGCCTGCTCCGCCTGCTGGTTCAGCACTAAAAGACTGATACGACGGTTGATGGCGTCATCCGGCCCGCGGTCGGAGACCCGCATGGTTGCTGCCATGCCGACCACGCGCAGTACCTTGCCATCATCAAGCCCACCTGCCACCAGCTCGCGACGCGAGGCGTTGGCACGATCGGCAGAAAGCTCCCAGTTGCTGTATCCCTTCTCCCCACTGGCGTACGGGAAGTCATCCGTGTGGCCCGAAAGGCTGATTCGGTTAGGAATGCCGTTCAGCACCGGCGCAATGGCGCGTAAAATATCGCGCATGTACGGCTCAACTTCCGCACTCCCGGTTTTAAACATCGGGCGGTTCTGGCTGTCGATAATCTGAATACGCAGCCCTTCCTGGACCAGATCGATTTTCAGGTGCGGCCGCAGCGCGCGCAGTTTAGGATCCGCTTCAATCAGCTGGTCGAGATCGCCACGCAGTTTTTTCAGACGCGCCTGCTCCATCTTGCGTTTCAGCTCGTCGATGTTCGGCTCTTTTTTCACCTCACCCTTCTGCTGGGTGTAATCATCGCCGCCGCCAGGGATCGGGCTTTCGCTGTTAGAGATACGCGGCCCACCGGTCACCGCCGTCGCCAGCGGGGTACGGAAATATTCGGCAATCTGGATAAGCTCCTTCGGGCTGGAGATGGAGATCAGCCACATCACCAGAAAGAACGCCATCATTGCGGTCATAAAGTCGGCGTACGCGATTTTCCAGGAACCGTGGGAACCGTGCCCGCCGCCCTTGTGCTTGCGTTTTTTGACAATGACGATCGGATGGGACTGGTTTTTCATGCGTCCTCAGTTGTCGTCTGTTGGTTTGGGTTTTTCACCGCGCGCACGTGTTCTTCAAGCTCGATAAACGACGGACGCTCGCTGGAGTAAAGCGTTTTACGGCCAAATTCAACCGCGATCGGTGGCGCGTAACCGTTGAGGTTAGAGAGCAGCGTGATCTTCACGCACTGCATCATTTTGGTGGTTTCCGCGCTTTTCTGGCGCAGCACGCTTGCCAGCGGAGAGATAAAACCATAAGCCAGCAAAATACCGAGGAAGGTACCCACCATCGCATGGGCAATTAGCGCGCCCAGTTCAGCCGCCGGGCGGTCCGCCGAGGCCAGGGCGTGTACCACCCCCATGACCGCCGCCACGATACCAAACGCCGGAAGGGAGTCGCCCACCAGCGCCAGGCTGTTGGCCGGCACTTCAGATTCGCTTTCGTGGGTTTCGATCTCTTCGTCCATCAGCGCTTCAATTTCGAAGGTATTCATATTGCCGCTGATGATGAGACGCAGGTAATCGACGATGAAATCCAGCATCATGGCGTCCGCCAGAATGCGCGGATAGCTGGCAAAAATTTCGCTCTCTTTCGGGTTTTCGATATCCCGTTCAAGCGAGAACATCCCCTGCTGACGCGACTTCGCCATCAGGCGATAGAGCAGCGCCAGCAGATCCATATACATGCTTTTGGTGTATTTCGAGCGACGGAACAGCAATGGAATTGCTTTCAACGTGCCCTTGATCGATTTACCGTTGTTGCCAACGATAAAAGCCCCTACCCCTGCGCCGCCGATGATAATAAGTTCAGCCGGTTGATAGAGTGCTCCAAGGTGCCCGCCGGTCATCATGTAACCGCCGAAAACTGTACCGAGAACTACCAGGTAACCTAATAAGATAAGCACGACATCATCCTTCCGCTAGTGACTATGGCAAGGACGTTCAGCTCGCAGCGTTTACCGTTTACGGGGTAAAAAAAAGCAGCGGTAATCGCTTACCGCTGCTGGAATCTTTCCCACACGTTCGGGTTAAACAGCTTGTTCGATCTGTTCATCCAGCAGTTGTGGAATAATATCGGCAGCATCCCGGGAAAGTTTACGTCTTTTTACTGCGCGGGATGGAGGCTGACATAAACTACAGGCGAAGCTGCCTGCAGGCTGATGAGCATGGGTAATAAAATTGCCGTCGCAGCAATTGCAGCGCGACAGTTCAAGCATTCCGCTCTCAACAAAACGCACCAGCGTCCATGCGCGGGTCAGCGCCAGCAGAGGGCCTTCTTCCTGCTGTGGGCATTGTTCAAGGTAAAGTTTGTACGCTTTGATCACGGCGTCTACGCCGCTACACAAACCGGTTTTGAGAAGATACTGCCAGGCATTACAGAACATGGAAGCGTGGATGTTCTGCTCCCAGGTCATAAACCAGTCCGTAGAAAACGGCAGCATGCCTTTCGGCGGGGGACTACCGCGTAACTCTTTATACAGTTTGATGAGGCGACCACGGCTCAGCTGAGTCTCGCTTTCCAGCATTTGTAAACGAGCACCCAGCGTAATCAGCTCCATGGCCAGCTGTATGTCACGCGCTTCCTGAACAATGCTTTTTTCGCTCATTGCTAGGCCCTTTTCTTACGGGCTGCGTCATCAGGCTGACTGATGTCGCTAAGCAAGCGAGTGGAGAGCAGGATACCGGTATGGATCTGTTGCAGATCGTCCACGCGGGATTCCTGCGTCAGACGCGTTATCGTCTGCGGATTATCAAAACGGAACTGGCACACCAGTTGATTCGTTTCCGCCAGTTTTACCATCTGCGGGAGGGTTAATCCACCCAGCATGGTTGCCATTTCTTCGTTAATACCCAGACGAAACATCGCGGACGCTTTGTCCTGACTAATTAAACGCTGCGCGAGCAGTAAATATGACAAATTGATGTCATAGATATGTTTTAGCAACTCGGATGTATGCATTGTTCCCATCCCGAATAACCAACTATTATTTTTATGCGGAAAGACCGCACCCCGTGATGTCGCCGGGAAATCACCCGGTATAAAAAAGAAAAGGCTAAATGCATAGTTGAATCTAGGTTTGTATTCATCCAAACGCGTAAGGGATGCAACGCGGTTACATCTCTTACAGGTTTTATCATTTCTTACAAATAACTAAGATTTTTCCTAATTCGACGCAAACTCTACTCGCCAGATTTGACACATACAATGCAGCCACCCTCAAATTTAAAAAAAATGTGATCCACGTCACACAATTTAAGTGAATGTTACCCATAAATCCATCAGTATGACTTCTAATTTGCTCATTTTTTAAGCAATCGGCACTGTTTTGTATTCTTAATCGACGAATACTCATGCATAAGCGTGAGAATAAGTGGCACGCAATGTGCTTTTACCCGTGCGTGCAGTATCAGCAATCGTTTACATCGCGTATGCGTCAGGGATACATTTTGATTACTTCGATAAAACATAGAGTTATGCATTTCTGGCAATAAAATTGTTTCATTGCGTGATCATTCGAAATGCGTTTATAACTTGTTAGAATGATTTAATAGTGAAAGCGAAGATTTGTGTGACTTACGTTAAGTTGTTAATTTTTTTCATTTAGGCGCATTTATCAGTTATTCTTCTTATAAGAATAATTAATGAATAATTATGATAAGCTTCACACTAATGTCGTATTCAAGTCTTGCGAAACCAGGAAATTCGCGGTAATGGTGATGAAACGCTGTCTGTCAGACATCTAAGGAGTGCGCCATGAGTTACTCCCATCTTCTTGTTTCTGTTGCCGTTTCCCCCGAAAGCCACCGGCTTGTCGCCCGGGCCGTATCCATCGCCCGGCCGCATAATGCGCGCATCAGCCTCATTACCCTCGCGGCCGAGCCCGAGATGTACAATCAGCTGGCGGCCCCGATGCTGGAAGATATTCGTGAGGTTTTGCAGGAGGAAACGCAGCAGTTTCTGCGAGAGCTTGTCGAAAAAGCAGAGTACCCCATTGATCAAACCGTTATTGCGACGGGGGAACTGAATGCCCATATTCTTGATATGTGCCGCAAGCAGAATATTGATTTAGTGATTTGCGGGAACCATAACCACAGCTTTATATCGAGGGCTACCTGCGCGGCAAAATCTATTATCGCCTCAAGCCAGGTTGACGTGCTGTTAGTGCCGCTTGGGGGGGCTTAACCCCCCCAGAGGAATATCAGGCGAGTTTAGGGAAGGTCGCGATCTTTTTTTGCAGATCGCCTTCGTGACTTTGCGGGGCTATTTCGCGTAGATCCTGAATAAAACGCGCCTGCCAGTGATTTATATCGTTATTCCGGATCGTCTCCATCATTTCGGCATGGCGGGAAATTCGCTCCGTCAGCGGCATTGTCAGCGCGCGGTTGAGGGCATTTGCCACATCATCCCGATCGTAAGGGTTAACGAGCAGCGCTGAGGTCAGTTCGTTCGCTGCCCCGGCAAACTGGGAAAGCACCAGCACGCCCGGATCCGCCGGGTCCTGAGCCGCCACGTACTCTTTTGCTACCAGGTTCATCCCGTCACGCAGCGGCGTAACCAGGCCAACGTCGGCGTAGCGGAAGACCTTCATCAGGATCTTACGGTCAAAATGCTGATTCAGATAAAAGAGCGGCGTCCAGCCCAGCTGGCCGTAGCGCCCGTTGATGCGCCCTGCTTCTGTCTCCAGCTGATGACGAATATCCTGATAGGCCTGCACTTCCCCGCGCGACGTTGGCGCGATCTGGGTATAGCGGATTTTACCGTGGTGCTGAGGGTATTTATCCAGCAGCGTTTCATACGCCAGGAAGCGTTCCGGCAACCCTTTGGAATAATCCAGACGCTCTACCGAGAAGATATTCTTCACATGCTTGAGTTCATTCTTAAGCTGGGCCAGCTTCGGCGGCAGCGGGCCCGAGGCCTGTTCCGCAATTTCGTCGGGTTCAATACCAATCGGATAGACCTCGGTGTGGAAGGTTTTTCCCCACGCCGTATGGGTTTTGCCGCCGTTGGTTACCAGGCGCGTTTTGCCTGACACGGAGTCCAGGAACGCGAGACGGTCATTTTCGGTCTGGAAGCCCAGCAGGTCATAATCACACAGCGCCTCCAGCAGTTCTTCATGCGGCGGCAGCGCGGTGAAAATTTCCGGCGTCGGGAACGGAATGTGCAGGAAGAAGCCAATCCGGTTATTGACTCCCCTTTTACGCAGCTCTCTGGCGAAGGGGAGCAGATGATAATCGTGGATCCATAAAATATCGTCTTCCTCTATTAAAGGCAGCAGTTTATCCGCCAGCAGCGCGTTCACCCGCGAGTAGCCCTCGAAGGATTCACGCTGGAATTTCACCAGGTCAAGACGATAGTGAAACGCAGGCCACAGGACCGCGTTGGAGAACTGCGAGTAATACTCGTCATAGTCTTTCTCTTTGAGCGCAAATGATGCCCACGTAATGTTCCCGCGCGTCACCTTTTTAAGCGGTTTCTCTTGTTCATTGATTTCACCGCTCCAGCCAAACCACAGCCCGCCAGCAGCTTTTAAGGCACCTAATACCCCTACCGCCAGGCCACCTGCACTGGCTTTTTTATCATCAGGCGGTGCAATTCGGTTAGAGACGACGACTAAGCGACCCATAATGGTTTCCCCCTTTGTTTTGCGCTATTTGTTGTTGTTGCTGGTTAGCGATATCAGAAATCCACTGCCAGACGGCCTCGACATTCGCCAGACGCCACTCTGCGACAGTGTCACCAGGCCCTACCTTGACGGCGATCCCTCCGGCCTGTTTCACCACGCGAAAACCGGCCTCATCGGTCAGGTCATCGCCAAAAAATACCGGTGTACGTCCCTTAAATGGCGGTTCCGCCATAAACGCCGCAATAGCGGCCCCCTTATTGATGCCCTCAGGTTTTATCTCAACGACGCACTTCCCCGGCTGCAGCGCGAGCTGCGGATGTGCATCGGCCACGCTGCGGGCAATCGCAAAGATCGCCGCTTCGTGATGCGGAGCCTGCCGATAGTGCAAGGCGAACGCCATGCCTTTCGCTTCCAGTTCCGTGCCCGGGAGCGACGCCAGCGCCGAGGAGAGTTCAGTATGTAACGCCTGAATTAAGGTATCGGGGAGTGATACAACATGCAGTTGATCATGGATATCGCGGCGCTCCGCTCCGTGTACACCGGCCAGCGGAAAGTGGTAAGGACTGGCGAGCACGTCCAGCTCGGCCATTGAGCGCCCTGAAATCAATGCCAATGCGCCCTCGTTCAGTCGAGAGAGCTGCTGCAAATTCTCTAGTACCGTATCCGGTACGACCACGTCGTCAGGATGCGGCTGGATCCCGGCGAGCGTCCCGTCGAGGTCAAAAAAGAAAGCATATTTTCCGGGCAGTACAGGCGGTGCGGTTAACAAGTCAGCCACCCTAATCCTCCTTACGGTTTACGAGAGGTAAACGCCTTTACCTCTTTCATAGCCATGTAAGTATAGACAGTGTGATGGGCCTCGCCATTTGACAACCGCCCCGCCAGCAAAACTGGCGAGGCGGTTCAGGGGTCAACTATGGTTATTAGTTGAGCAATAAAAAGTCAGCGCTGGGGTTACACGGTACGCTTCGCTTTTTGCTTGTAACGGTCGAAAATCACGGCTGCCAGCAGGATCAGGCCGCGCACGACGTACTGAGAGAACGGCGAAATATTCAACAGGTTCATGGCGTTTTCCACCGTGCCCAAAATCAGGATACCGGCCACCACATATGAGATTTTTCCGATGCCTCCCTTGAGGGAAACGCCCCCTAAAACGCACGCCGAGATGACGATCAGCTCATAACCGATAGACGTCATTGGCTGGCCGCTGGTCATACGCGACGCCAGAATAATCCCCGCCGCGGCGGAGACCAGCCCGGAGAGCACGAAGATAATAATCTTGGTGCGTACAACCGGCACCCCTGCCAGACGGGCCGCTTCTTCATTGCCGCCGATCGCCAGCGTGTTACGACCAAAGGTGGTGCGGTTCAGCAGGAAGCCGAACAGGATCAGGCAGGCCACGGTGAGCCAGATAGGCGCAGGCAGGCCCAGCCAGTTGGCGTAGCCCAGCGTAAAGAAGCGCTCGTCTTCAATCCCTACCGCTTTACCGTCGGAGATGATATAGGCCAGACCGCGGACTATCTGCATCGTTGCAAGCGTGGTAATCAGGGCATTAATCTTCAGGCGTGCGATAACAAAACCGTTCACCAGACCGCTGATCACGCCGAGCAACAGACCGGCAAAAACGCCAATCCACAGGCTTTCCGTCATGTTGATCACCACCGCCGTGGTGACGCCCGCGCAGGCGATAACCGAGGCCACCGACAGGTCGAAATCACCGGAGGCCAGACAGAAGAGCATGCCACAGGCCACCATGCCGGACATGGAAATCGCCAGTCCCAGCCCTTTCATATTAATGAAGGTGGCAAAATTAGGGACGAAGATTGCACAGGCGATGAAGAGTGCGGCAAAGACCACCAGCATGCCGTACTGATCCCAGATGCGTCCAAAACTAAAAGCCGACTTCGGCGCTCCGGATGTAGTAACAGAGGACATCATTAACTCCTTACTCAGGCGACAGCCTGGCTGACTTTAGGCATGGCGAGGTTCAACGCCTGTTGTTCATTCGCCTGTTCATGAAGTAATTCACCGGCGATTTCGCCTTCGCGCATCACTACAATGCGGTCAGCAACGCCAAGCACCTCAGGCAGATCGCTGGAGGCGAACAGCACCGCCACGCCGCGTTTTGCCAGTTCATATATCACGTTGTAAATCTCGTGTTTTGCGCCCACGTCGATACCGCGCGTCGGCTCGTCCAGCAGAATGACCTTCATGTCCTCCGACAGCCAGCGGCCTAGAATGGCCTTCTGCTGGTTTCCTCCTGACAGATTCATAATCAGCTGTTCTGGTCCCGGCGTTTTGATATTCAGCGAGCGAATATGATGGTCGGCGTTGCTCGACTCCCAGCCGTCGTTAATCAGGCAACCCGCGCGGATAAATTTACGCCGGGCGGAAATGTTGATGTTGTCGCGCACCGAATGCACCGGAATGATCCCCTCCGCCTTGCGGTCTTCCGGGCAGAGCATCATCCCGGCCCTGATTGCGTGGGCGGGTTTCTGGATATCCACCTGCTCGCCGTCAATGGAGACCTGCCCTGCGGTAATACGTGTACCGCCGAACAGCCCTTTCATCAGCTCGCTGCGCCCCGCCCCAACAAGGCCAAACAGACCGACGATCTCACCGCTGCGTACGGATAACGAAACCGGCGTTCGCACGCCCGGCGCTTTGACGTTGTCCAGACGCAGGCGCTCGGGGCCGTACTCGCGCGGTTTCCAGTGATAGATATCGCCCAGATCGCGCCCGACCATCGCCTGAACAAGCTGGTCATGGTTAACCTGCTGCATATCGGTAAAGGTGCGCACATAGCGCCCATCCTTAAATACGGTGATGGCATCGCTCAGGGCAAATATCTCCTCCATGCGGTGCGAGACGTACAAAATGGTGCGGCCTTCCTGCCGCAGCTCGCGGATCACGCGGAACAGGTTTTCGATTTCACGCGCGGAGAGCGAACTGGTGGGTTCATCAAAGGCAATAACCCTGGCGTTACGCGCCAGCGCCTTGGCAATTTCAACCATCTGCCACTGGCCGATGGAGAGGTATTTCAGCGGGGTCTGGGGATCGACGTCCAGACCAAGATGCTTAAGCTGCAGCCCCGCTTCATAATTAAGTAGCGAACGATTCACCACGCCGCTTTTGTGCGGAAGCTGGCCTAAATAGATGTTTTCGGCCACGGTCATCTCAGGGATGAGGTGCAGTTCCTGATAGATAATGGCGACACCGGCGTTTAGCGCCGCTGTGGTATCGGCAAAGGCCACCTCTTCACCGCGAATGGCCAGCGTGCCGGTTGTTGGCGCGTAGTTACCGCTGAGGATTTTTAGCAGCGTGGATTTCCCCGCTCCGTTTTCCCCCATCAGGGCATGAACCTGGCCGGCATAGCAGTCGAAGCTGATATCGGTCAGCGCGTTAACACCGGGAAACGTTTTCCCGATGCCGCGAAAAGAGAGATACGGATTAGACTGTTGCATAACGACTCCGTGATTCCTGTAGTGTGTACGTCTGGCCCCTTACGGCGAGTAAGGGGCACAATCACAGCGTATTACTTACCGCCCAGTCCCTTTTTCGCCAGCTCCTCTTTGAAGTTGTCGCGGGTAATCAGCACCACGTCGGTCACTTCGGTAAATTTCGGCGGTTCAGCCCCTTTGGTTACCCAGTTGTAGAGCATTTCACTGGATTTGTAGCCGTGAACGTCCGGGCTTGGCAGCAGAGAGCCGTAGAAGCCGGTGGCCTGCGCTTTGGACAGCTCGCTCACCGCATCCACGCCGTTGATGCCGATCCCGATAACGTCAGGCGCCTTGAAGCCCTGACCTTCCGTCGCGCGCACGCCGCCCAGCACGGTGTTGTCGTTCATGCCGACCACCAGCCAGTGCTTCACTTCCGGGTGCTGGACCAGCATAGAGTTCGCCGCGTCAAAGGCGCCCGGGATGTCGTTAGATTTGGTTGGCACTTTATAGATCTGTTTTTCAGGGAAGCCGGCCGCTTTCAGCGCGTCCATTGATCCGGTCGTACGACGACGCGCCGTGTCCAGCTCGTCTGCGGTGATGGCCATGACGGCGGTCTCTTTCACATCCCAGCCGCGTTTCTGCATCTCTTTATAAAGCTCCTGCCCCTGACGTTCACCGATTTTGGTCGCCGCCATCATGACCAGCGGAACGCTGTCCATCGGTTTGCCTTTGGCGTTAACGAACTGATCGTCAACCGCAATAACCTTCATGTCGTAACCGCGGGCTTTCGCCGCAATTGCCGATCCGAGTTTTGGATCCGGAGTGCAGATAACAAAGCCTTTCGCGCCGCTGGCCGCCAGGCTGTCGATGGCGTTCAGGGTTTTTTCACCGTCCGGCACGGCGATTTTAATCACTTCAAAACCTAAATCTTTTCCGGCTTTATCAGCGAATTTCCATTCGGTCTGGAACCAGGGTTCTTCCGGCTGTTTTACCAAAAAACCGAGTTTTAAATTCTCAGCGATAGCGGATTGTGACATAACGGCAGCCAGACCGATGGCCGCCAGCGCTTTAGTAAATTTGTGCATGGTAAACTCCAGCTTTAGCATTCTTTTCTGTAGGGAAGATTTGCGTGCTTCTTATTTAATCGGACTTAAAACAAGGCATTAGCGCTTACCTCGTCATAAGCGTTATTGCTGGTGATAGTTTTAGCGGGAAATTAATCATCCATAAGAGAGCCCCATCACACCGCAGAATTACAGTAATTGCGTACATAAATTCAGCGAAAAATGACATAAAAAAGGCAGGAATTGTCTGACAAATGAAAGCAGGGTAAGCAGAATTATCCATAAGATTAGCTAAGAAATCCCTGATGCCTTACGGCGGATGTCGCTGCAGCTCTCCCCTGACGGGGATCCATGCTTTTTATCAAAAAAACGAACGCGTCATGAAAAGGCGTTATTCCGCTAAAATTGACTTAGCGCAAATTCAGCAACGCATCATATATTTGAAATGAATAATCTGTATTTATTTTTCTTACAGAGCATTATTCCGGCTAAATGTTCACGAAAGTAAATCAGTATCCCTCGAAAGACTCTTAACTTTTAATATCAAGAGGTTAAGAAAATCCCCTTTGATGACTATATATTTGCATTTTTGTACTATATTAAACTTTGTAATGTATGGTAAACACAGCCTAATTAAGAGTTTTCTTAATCATAAGACAAAGGTATGCTTATTTATATCGAACACAGGAAGTGAATTTTCGATCGATTTTAGTCACTGCAAAAATTGCAATTCTGTTTTTCTTCGTATTTGCCTGGCTGTCAGGTTAAGCAGCGGACATCACGTCCCACAGTCTATAAGGATATGAGTATGGCTACCCAAACGATGATGCAAAAACTTAACGCGCAGATGAACCTTGAGTTCTACGCCTCGAACCTGCACCTTCACTTAAGTGCATGGTGTTCTGAAAAAAGTCTCACGGGCTCTGCCACGTTCTTTCGTTCACAGGCACAAAGCAACGTCACCCATATGATGCGCGTCTTTAACTTCCTGAAGGCCGCGGGGGCTAACCCGGTTGTTAAAGCCCTTGATGGGATCAACGAAAATTACTCTTCTCTGGAAGAACTGTTCCAGAAAACGCTGGAAGAGCATGAGCAGCGCTGTACGACGCTCAACAAGCTGGCCGATGAAGCCAGAGCACAGCATGACATCATCACTCTTAAATTTTTACGCGATATGGATAAAGAACAGCAGCAGGACGGTATGCTGCTGAAAACGCTGGCAGATGAGATCCACAATGCGCGCCAGGCCGGTTTACGCCCGGAGCAAGCCGACCGCCACCTGCTCGATCTTGTGACGGTGCAGCACCACTAAGCGTTTAACCTGCCTTGGCCCTGGTTCAGGGGGGCAGGTTCCTTCTTATTTCCCCAACCCTCTGCTTTTGCTGAAATTTAACAAATCAGATCTCGCTCTCAATGATTAACCTTACAAAATGTAATGATTTATTTAATTACATAATCATTGACGAGGGAAAAGCATGATCACCATTGAGTTTGTTGTCATTCTCCTCTGCCTGCTGACGGGAACACGTTTCGGCGGCATGGGGCTTGGGTTAATCAGCGGTATTGGCCTTTTTATTTTGTGTTTTGTCTTTGGGCTCCAGCCCGGCAAGCCTCCGGTTGACGTCATGTTAACCATTCTCGCGGTGATTGGCTGTGCCGCTACCCTGCAGACCGCGGGTGGCCTCAACGTCATGATGCAGTTTGCTGAACGCCTGCTGCGCAAACACCCGCAGCACATCACGCTTCTCGCCCCTTTTACCACCTGGATGCTGACCTTTCTGTGCGGCACCGGGCACGTGGTCTACACCATGTTCCCCATCATTGCGGATATCGCCCTGAAAAAAGGGATCCGCCCGGAACGCCCAATGGCGGTGGCATCGGTGGCATCCCAGATGGCGATCACCGCGTCTCCGGTTTCCGTCGCCGTTGTGTCGCTGGTCTCCATCCTGGCCGCACAGCATGGGATTGGGCACGCCTGGGGGATCCTGGAAATCCTCGCCGTATCGGTTCCCGCTTCGCTTTTCGGCGTCGCGATCGCGGCCCTGTGGAGTTTACGTCGGGGGAAAGATTTAGCTGATGACGGGGAGTTTCAGGAGAAACTGAAAGATCCCAAACAGCGCGAGTTTATCTATGGCGGCACGGAGACGTTAATGAACCAGCGTTTTCCGAAGCAGGCCTACTGGTCGACATGGATTTTCTTTGCCGGTATTGCGGTGGTAGTCCTGCTCGGAGCTTTCCCCGAACTGCGCCCGTCCTTCGAGCTGAAAGGTAAAATGACGGCCCTGTCGATGAACCTCGTCATTCAGATGATGATGCTCATCGCCGGTGCCGTGATGCTGATGGCCTGCAAGGTCAATGCCTCAGCCATCTCAAACGGTGCGGTATTCAAGGCCGGTATGGTGGCGATCTTCTCGGTGTTCGGGGTGGCGTGGATGAGCGATACCTTTTTCCAGGCGCATCTCGATGAGCTAAAGCTGGCGCTGGAAGGGGTGGTGAAAAGCCATCCGTGGACGTATGCCATCGTGCTTTTCCTGGTGTCGAAGCTGGTAAACAGCCAGGCGGCGGCCCTGACGGCCGTGGCGCCGATGGGATTGATGTTGGGCATCGATCCAAAAATGCTGATCGCCTTCTTCCCGGCGTCCTACGGCTATTTTGTTCTGCCGACTTACCCGAGTGATTTAGCCTGCATCGGCTTTGACCGCTCGGGAACAACCCGCATCGGCAAATTCATCATTAACCACAGCTTTATTCTGCCGGGGCTAATTGGCGTGAGCTGCGCCTGCGCGGCGAGCTACCTGCTGGTCCAGACCTTCTTTTAACGTTTTCAACGGGCGACACGCGCGGTCGCCCGTTCGCGTTTTAATGAGACTCGCCCTGCGGCGTAAAGCGCAGTTCAATCAGCGCGATGGCTTTCTGGATCGCGCGAAGCGTCACCGGGTCGGCAGCCGCGGGATGGCTGGCAAAATCGATGTTTTTCAGCTGCGTGGACATCTTCTCGCGCACTTCAACCGGTGCAATAACGTCCAGAACATCAAGTATTTGCTTGATAACCAGCTGACAGGCGACAACGTCAGAGACCAGTTCCTGATCGGCGCTCAGGTTTTGTGACATGGGGGTTTCTCCTTATTCAAAGGCCGCCATAGTATCAAAACGTGGCCCGTGACATCTGCCCTTCATTGCCGCAGGACACAAAAAAACCCGCCGAAGCAGGTTTTTTTTATCAGAACATGGCGCCAGGCGGCACGTCTTTAAAAGTGCGGCAGTAATTGGCCCACATACTTTTCAGGATTTTGCGCAGTTTCATTGTGATGCTCCATTAACTTGTTATACAACTTTATTGTCAATGTGCCTATAATATGACCATCGTCACAAAAATCAATATTTTTGTGACGCATATCACAATTTAAACTGCGCAGTGCGCATTAACCCACGATACTGCGAACAAAATCCTCGATCGCCTTATCCTGGCAATTTTCAAAGAAGCACTGCTGGAAACGCGGGCCGGAAACAGCGGTCTTCACCAGCTCAGGATCGATGGCGCGCAGCGAGTCAAGATAGTTATCTTTTACCACGGCCGCTTTTACCTGGTTCAGAATACCGGCGTTACGCACCTGCGGCTCTTTACGCTCTGGAGGATAACCCTCCCCTTTTCGGCCGGTAAACGCCTTTTCAAAGATAAAGCGAACGTTTAGCTCCGCTCCCCAGCCAAACCCTTTGGCAAAAGGCAGCGAGAGCGCATTGCCGTTATTGATTTGCGCGAAGAGAAACGCGTCTGCGGGATCGATGCAGTAGCCGCAAATCACGCCAGGGTGGATGTTTAACGACATCAGCGCCCCCTGCCCGGTGCCGCAACCGGTGACCACAAAATCCACCGCTTTCGCATTCAGCAAAATGCTCGCCATAATGCCCAGGTGGATGTAGGTCAGGTGATGATCGTTTTCGTCGCTCATACCTACGTTGTAAACCGGGAACCCTTTTTCATCGGCTACCGTTTTCAGCTCTTTTAATATGACTGGGTTTTTAGCCGCTTGGCTGTTTTCCATCATCAGTGCAATTTTCATCGTGTCTCTCCAGAATGCGCTGCGGGCACTCCCCGCCATGGATACCTGTTCCCGTTCATTCTGGCATCAAATAAACAGACTTTCAAAGTAAATGAAATGCAGTTTTAAAAACCAAATGCACGCTCACAATTTTGTGAAGGGGAGGATCTACGTCGTCCGTTGCAAAGAGTGAGGGTAGATCGTCCGGCTATTCCTGGCATTGCAGCGGGCATCTGCGGGTACGATAACGTATTTCCATCCACTCAGAGCGAACCATGAAAAGAGCCATCGTAGCCGCTACAGTCCTGCTGCTCGCGGGATGCAGCGTTAAACGCCAGGCGGAAATCAGCAGCCTCGACGCGCCGAACGGCATTGTCCGCCTCGACTATGGCCAGGCCGTGCTGCAAAACGCCTGGTCCGATGAATATGTTAATAACGGTACCGCGGTAAAAGCCTGTCAGAACATGGGCTATGCCACCGCCTCTGCCTACGGGCAGCCGGTCAAAACCTGTACCCTGACAAGCGGCTCTTTGTGCCTGAACGAGAGCGTTACTATCCAGTATAAGTGCATGGGGTATGCCGTTAACCCTAAGGCAAATAATCCCTGGTATTAATCAAAGCTGCCAGCGTTTGCTGGCGCTTTATTTAACTAAGAACAAAAATAATTCGCATTAATAAAAATAAATATCGCCAATGCGTTTTATTCCCATTCGTATTTTAAACGAACAAATATTTAATTTTACGTTTTGCAAATAATTAAATAACAAATTATAGTGTCGCTCATTATGAACCCGTAATAATAATCCGGAGCGCCACCATGCTGAAAACTGAAATGATCGACAAGCTCAATGCACAAATGAACCTTGAGCTCTATTCATCCCTTCTCTACCAGCAGATGAGCGCCTGGTGCAGCTATCACAGCTTTGAAGGTGCGGCCGCGTTTCTGCGTCGTCACGCCCAGGAAGAGATGACCCACATGCAGCGCCTGTTTGATTATCTGACCGATACGGGCAGCCTGCCGTGCATCGAGAACGTGGCATCGCCTTTTGCTGAATATAATTCTCTCGACGAACTGTTCCGCGCCACCTACGAGCACGAACAGCTGATCACCCAGAAAATTAACGAACTGGTTCATGCGGCAATGATCGGCCAGGATTATCCAACCTTTAATTTCCTGCAGTGGTACGTTGCGGAACAACACGAAGAAGAGAAGCTGTTTAAATCCGTGCTGGATAAATTATCCCTGGTGGGTAAATCCGGCGAAGGACTTTACTTTATTGATAAAGAACTGTCGACTCTCGATACGCAGAATTAATATCAGTGCGGTGCCGGTTTCCGGCGCCGCGTTAATTTACCTTCCCCTGCATTAAAACACGCATTTTATTCCCCGTACGCCCTATTTACGTCACGCCTGACCGTCGCCCCACTCAGGATGGGCAGTAGTGCAATGCGTAAACCTTTCATTACACGCCTTGTAACGGTGGTTTGACGAATTACCGCTTTTGCCTTACTCTGCGCCGCAGATTTTGTTGCGGTTAAGCGTCGTTGTAGAGGAAAGCGTGAAGAACAGAACCCTGGGAAGTATTTTTATCGTCGCCGGAACGACGATTGGCGCAGGAATGCTGGCAATGCCTCTGGCTGCCGCGGGAGTGGGATTTGGGATGACCCTGCTGCTGCTTGGCACGCTCTGGGCATTAATGTGCTATACCGCACTGCTGCTGCTTGAGGTTTACCAGCATGTGCCCGCCGATACCGGGCTGGGTTCGCTGGCGGCGCGCTATCTGGGACGCTACGGCCAGTGGATCACCGGCTTTAGCATGATGTTCCTGATGTACGCCCTCACGGCCGCGTATATCAGCGGTGCCGGAGAGCTTATCGCCTCCAGCGTCAACGACTGGTTTGGCTCTAACATTACCCCTGCAACGGGGGCCATCTTCTTTGCGCTTATTGGCGGCGGCGTGGTCTGCGTGGGCACATCGCTGGTCGATCTCTTTAACCGTTTTCTCTTCAGCGCCAAAATTCTGTTTCTGGTTGTCATGCTGGCGCTGCTGGCACCGCACGTGCACAAGGTGAACCTGCTGACGCTGCCGCTGGAGCAAGGGCTGGCGCTTTCCGCCATCCCGGTCATTTTCACCTCGTTTGGCTTCCACGGCAGCGTGCCGAGCATCGTCAGCTATATGAACGGCGATGTCCGCAAGCTGCGTCGTGTGTTTGTTATCGGCAGCGCCATTCCGCTGATCGCCTACATTTTCTGGCAGCTGGTGACGCTGGGTAGCATTGACTCTTCAACCTTCGTCGGGCTGATGGCGCAGCACGCTGGCCTGAACGGTTTTCTGCTGTCGCTGCGCGAGGTGGTCACCTCGCCGCACGTGGAGCTGGCGGTTCACCTGTTTGCCGACCTGGCGCTCGCGACCTCGTTCCTGGGCGTAGCGCTCGGCCTGTTCGATTACCTGGCCGACCTGTTCCAGCGTCGCAATACTGCCGCCGGACGGTTACAGACCGGAGCCATTACCTTCCTGCCGCCGCTGGCGTTTGCGCTGTTTTACCCTCGCGGGTTTGTGATGGCGCTGGGCTACGCGGGGGTGGCGCTCTCTGTCCTGGCCCTGCTGCTCCCTTCCCTGCTGGCGTGGAAAAGCCGTCAGCAGCATCCTCAGCAAGGATATCGCGTCGCGGGGGGAAAACCGCTGCTGTGCGTTGTGTTTGGCTGCGGGGTAATGATTATTCTGGTGCAGGTGCTGATTGCCGCCGGGATGCTGCCGGAAGTGGGTTAAAGATAATAGGGGCTATCATCAGCCCCTTTTTTTATCAGTGCAGGCAGCAGCTCTTAAACTTCTTCCCGCTGCCGCAAGGACACGGATCGTTACGCCCCACTTTCGTGCCGTTCACGACAGGCTTCTTCGCTTCCGGCTGCTGCGGGTTCTCCACCCAGTAGTTGTATAAGCGCAGGGCCGCAGGCTGGATGCTCTCGATGCTGGCGATATACTCCTCTTCGGACAGTTCATCCAGCTTCTCGCTGTTCTCTTCCGTTCCGTGCAGGGCAATCACGTCGAGATCGGCCTTCAGGGCTTCCGGCAAGGCTGACCAGTCCGTCAGCGCCACGCCGCGCATGTAGCCATAGCACCACTCTTCGACCACGGTGTAACTCTCACCGTCAACGTCGTTATAGCCGAACAGCGGCTCAAACTGATCCGGATATTCGCTCAGGCGCTCGGCAATGTCGTTCATATGCTTAAAGCAGAGATCGATAAAACGGTTCATCTCGCGATCGTTTTTCCAGCGCGGGATGTACTTCTCCCCGCCCCACACCGCCACCAGCCAGGCATCTGGCTCAACGACAACAGGGCCGGAAAGCACTGCAGTAAGCATGCCGTCCAGTTCGGACACGTCAATCACGGACGCATCGTCATGACCGTAAGACATTAATGTCTCTTCCAGCCACGCCATTTCGCTTTCATTTAATGGACCTTCCGTCATCGCGGACACTCCTGATAAAAAAGGAAAGGATCCTACCACAGATCGCACGCCTGCCCTGGCTGAAGTTTAGGTCTTTATTGCTGCAAAAGTGTGCAAATCGTGACCGTTGCACAACTTATGGGCTTTATTGTTAACGATGTGTGATCTCCGCTGTAAATTCTTCTCCTGGCGCAGGGCGGGATAACGCGGCGCTCTATACTCAAACATGTCATAACCCCGTCAAGGGGTTAACCATTCTGGCAACGTTTTTGCTTGCTGTTCTTCGCGCGACGCTGCGCATGGAAACCTCGCCGTATCACGCAGGATGCCGTTCGTTTAGTGCATTTTGTTCTTGCTCGTGTTTTTGGATTGGCTGCGCCCTGGGCGTTCAGGCTTACGCCGTGGTGCAAAAACCTCTTTGCTAAGGAACATAATAATGTCGCTGAAATTTATCAAAACGCCTGTTTCTCTTGTGCTGGCCGGTTGTCTGGTAACGGCATTTTCCGCCCGGGCAGATATCGTGATCGGTGTCGCCGGACCGTTCACGGGCCCTAATGCCACCTACGGCGATCAGTACTGGCACGGCGCAACGCAGGCCGCCGAAGACATTAACGCCGCAGGCGGTATTAACGGTGAGAAGATCAAACTGGTTCAGGGGGATGACGCCTGCGAGCCTAAGCAGGCGGTGGCCGTCGCCAACCGCTTAGTCGACCAGGATAAGGTCAACGCCGTGGTCGGCCATTTCTGCTCCTCTTCCACCATGCCCGCCTCCGAGGTGTATAGCGACGCGGGCATCATCGCGATTACTCCCGGCTCAACTAACCCGCAGATCACCGAACGCGGCATGAGCGACATGTTCCGCATGTGTGGCCGCGACGACCAGCAGGGTCAGGTCGCCAGCGACTTCATTATCGACAAGCTGAAAGCCAAACGCGTGGTCATCATTCACGATAAAGACACCTATGGACAGGGGCTGGCAGACGCCACCAAAGCGGCGCTGGCGAAGCGCGGGGTGAAGGATGTGATGTATGAAGGTTTATCCCGCGGTGAAAAAGACTTTAACGCGCTGGTGACGAAGATCGGCGCGCAAAAACCGGACGTGGTGTTCTTCGGCGGCTGTCACCCGGAAGCTGGCCCGCTGGTTCGCCAGATGCGTGAACAGGGGGTGCAGGCGAAATTCTTCTCCGGCGACTGCATTGTCAACGAAGAGATGGTGACGGCAGCGGGCGGCCCGCAATATACCAACGGCATTTACATGACCTTTGGTAAAGATCCGCGCCTGATCCCGGACGGTAAAGCGGTTATCGACAAATTCCGCGCCGGTAAATTCGAGCCGGAAGGTTATACCCTCTACTCCTATGCCTCCGTACAGGCCATTGCCGCAGCCTTCAAGGCCACCGGCGGCAAGGATTCCGCGAAAGCCAGCGAGTGGCTGAAAGCCAATTCCGTCGACACGGTGATGGGCAAAAAAGCCTGGGACAGCAAAGGCGACCTGGAAGTGTCTGACTACGTGGTTTACCAGTGGGACGACAAGGGAAAATATAAGGAAGTGCAGTAACGGGACGGAGTCACGCTCAACGTCGGCGGGCTTGCCCGTCGGCGCGTAATAAACATCAGGCTGCGCGCCTCGCGCAGCCTATAAAACGAGCGCGCTAAGATGAGTACATTCTTCCTGCAGCAGTTAGTCAATGGCTTAACGCTGGGCTCCGTCTACGGCCTGATCGCCATCGGCTACACCATGGTGTACGGCATTATCGGGATGATCAATTTCGCCCACGGCGAAGTGTATATGATTTCCGCCTACCTCTGCGCCATTGGTCTGGCGCTGCTCTCTTTCTTCGGGCTTGAGTCCTTCCCCCTGCTGATTCTGGGTACGCTGGTGTTCACCATCGCGGTAACTGGCGTGTACGGCTGGACTATCGAGCGTATCGCCTACAGGCCGCTGCGCAACTCCACGCGCCTGGCGCCGCTTATCTCCGCCATCGGGATGTCGCTTATCCTGCAAAACTACGCCCAGCTGAGCCAGGGCCCGCGCCAGCAAGGGGTGCCGACCATGCTCGACGGCGTGATTCGACTGCATCTTGGCGACGGGTTCGTGCAGATAACCTACACCAAAGTGTTTATTCTGCTCGCCTCGTTTGCCGGCATGCTGGTGCTTACGTGGATAATCAACCATACCCGGCTGGGGCGGATGTGCCGCGCGGTACAGCAGGATCGCAAAATGGCCTCTATTCTGGGGATCAACACCGACCGGATTATCTCCCTGGTCTTTGTTATCGGCGCGGCGATGGCCGGCCTGGCGGGCGTACTCATCACCATGAATTACGGCACCTTTGATTTCTACGTCGGGTTTGTGATTGGCATTAAGGCCTTTACGGCGGCAGTGCTCGGCGGTATCGGTTCCCTGCCCGGCGCCATGCTCGGTGGCCTTATCCTTGGCGTCGCGGAAGCCCAGTTCTCGGGCATGGTGAACTCGGATTATAAAGATGTCTTCTCGTTTGGCCTGCTGGTCATGATCCTGATTTTCCGGCCCCAGGGTCTGCTCGGGCGCCCGGTTGTGGCCAAAGTGTGAGGAAGAGAATGATGACATCGCACGGTTTTTCTCTAAAGCGCTGCGTTCTGGACGCGATTTTTTCCGGGCTGATTGCCCTGATTATCTTCGGCCCGATTGCTGGCGTGGTGCTGGACGGGTACAGCTTTAACTTTGCCGGACAACGGCTGGCCTTGATGGTCGGCATTGTAATGCTGGGGCGTTTTCTCTTGAGCGCTTTTTTGGGTATCGCCGCGGGCGCTCGTTTCCAGGCGCGCTTCGAAGCCGATAACGCGGGCGTCTATGTTAGGCCACCGGACTACAAAAGCCGCATGCGCTGGATTATTCCTCTGGTGATTGCGCTTGCGGTTTGCTTCCCGTTTGTCGCCACCAAATATGTACTGACCGTCGCCATTCTCGGGCTGATCTACGTGCTTCTCGGTCTGGGGCTGAACATCGTCGTGGGGCTGGCCGGCCTGCTGGACCTGGGGTACGTCGCCTTCTACGCGATTGGCGCGTACGGTCTGGCGCTGGGATACCAGTATCTGGGGTTAGGCTTCTGGAGCATGCTGCCGCTGGCGGCAATCATGGCCGCCGCCGCCGGTGCCCTGCTCGGTTTCCCGGTACTGCGCATGCACGGCGACTATCTGGCGATCGTCACCCTCGGGTTCGGGGAGATCATTCGCCTGATCCTGAACAACTGGCTGACCTTCACGGGGGGGCCAAACGGCGTGTCAGCCCCTCCCCCCACCTTTTTCGGCCTGGAATTTGGACGACGCGCGAAAGAAGGTGGCGTGCCTTTTCACGAGTTTTTCCACCTGACCTACAACCCGAACATGAAGTTTATTTTTATCTACGCGGTACTGTTTCTGGTGGTGATGCTGGTGCTCTACGTCAAACACCGCCTGACGCGGATGCCGATTGGCCGGGCGTGGGAAGCCCTGCGAGAAGACGAAATTGCCTGCCGCTCGATGGGGTTGAATCACGTCCTGGTGAAGCTTTCCGCCTTTACGCTGGGCGCGTCGACCGCAGGGATTGCCGGGGTGTTCTTCGCAACCTATCAGGGGTTTGTGAATCCGACCTCCTTTACCTTCTTTGAATCCGCGCTGATCCTCGCCATCGTGGTGCTGGGCGGCATGGGCTCTACCCTTGGCGTGGTGCTGGCCGCCTTCGTGCTGACGGTAACGCCGGAGCTGCTGCGCAGTTTTGCGGAGTACCGCGTCCTGCTGTTTGGCATGCTGATGGTGGTGATGATGATCTGGCGTCCACGCGGCCTGATCCGCATTAACCGCAGCGGGTTTGCCGTGCGTAAGGGCGTGGCGCCATGAACGGGACGATATTGCGCGTGGAACATCTGATGATGCACTTCGGTGGGATTAAGGCGCTTAACGATGTAAATCTGGACGTGCAGCGCGGCTCCATTACCGCCCTTATCGGGCCAAACGGAGCGGGAAAAACAACCGTGTTTAACTGCCTGACGGGTTTCTATAAGGCCTCCGGCGGCAATATTTTATTTTCTACCCGCACTAAAACGACCAACGTTATTCAGGTCCTCGGACAAAAATTCCAGCCGGGCGACTGGATTAACCCCGCGCAGTTCGGGCAGCGCCTGTTCTACAAAATGTTTGGCGGAACGCACCTGGTGAACCGCGCCGGGCTGGCGCGCACCTTTCAGAACATCCGCCTTTTTCGCGAGATGTCTGTCGTGGAAAACCTGCTGGTCGCGCAGCATATGCGCGTTAACCGCAATCTGCTTGCCGGGATCTTAAACACGCCGGCATATCGGCGGGCGGAAAGCGATGCCCTGGACAGGGCCTTCTACTGGCTGGAGGTGGTGGACCTGGTGGAGTGCGCCAATCGCCTGGCGGGAGAGATGTCGTACGGGCAGCAGCGGCGTCTGGAGATCGCGCGGGCAATGTGTACCGGGCCCGAGATGATCTGTCTGGATGAGCCCGCCGCCGGGCTTAACCCGGTCGAAACGCATAAGCTGAGCAGCATTATTCGTTTCCTGCGCGATCGTCATGACATCACGGTCTTACTGATTGAACATGATATGGGGATGGTGATGGAGATTTCGGACGACATTATCGTGCTCGACCACGGCGATGTGATTGCCAGAGGGAAACCCGAACATATCCAGCATGATGAAAAAGTGATTGCTGCCTACCTGGGTACGGACGAAAGCGAGGTGTCCCTATGACCGAACCGCTGCTGGCATTTCGCAAGGTGGATGTGTTCTACGGTGCCATTCAGGCGCTGAAGCAGGTCTCACTGGAGGTCAATAAAGGTGAGACCGTGGCGCTGATTGGCGCTAACGGCGCGGGTAAATCCACATTGCTGATGTCTATCTTTGGCCAGCCGCGCATCCGGAGCGGGCAGATTCTGTTCAGTGGTGACGACATCAGCCATCAATCCACCCACTACGTCGCCTCCGGCGGCATTGCGCAGGCGCCTGAAGGCCGGCGTGTCTTCCCGGATATGACCGTCGAAGAGAACCTGCTGATGGGAACCATCCCCATCGGCAACCGGTTTGCGGCTGAAGATATGCAAACCATGTTCGACCTGTTCCCTCGCCTCAAGGAGAGGCGCAAGCAGCGCGCGATGACCATGTCCGGCGGAGAACAGCAGATGCTGGCGATCGCCCGGGCGCTGATGAGCCGTCCCAGGCTGCTGTTGCTGGATGAACCGAGCCTGGGCTTAGCGCCGATAGTTGTGAAACAGATCTTCCAGACGCTGCGCGAGCTGGCCCGCAACGGCATGACCATTTTTCTGGTGGAGCAGAATGCACACCATGCGTTGAAGCTTTCCGACCGCGGATATGTGATGGTTAACGGGCAGATCCGGTTGAGCGGCAGCGGCGAGGAGCTGCTGGGAAATCAGGAGGTGAGGAAGGCGTATTTGGGCGGATATTAAAACGCCCGCTATAGCGGGCATAAAGATGCCGTATGGATTAACCAAACACCATTATCCAAACAGATAGTGGTTTAATTCCGCTCACCCTTATTTACAAAAAACTGCAACTTACAGGCGTAATGTTTCCCTTGTTAACCATTAATTCTATAAGGGATTAAATTATGTGGAGTGCCCATAAAGCCGCAGTTTACGCCCGCCAGCATGCGGGCGAGCATAGCCAGAAAAGATGTGCAGAATTTGTTTCAAAAGCCATTCGCGCTGGCGGTGCTAATCTGCAGAACACACATTATGCTAAGGATATGAAAAGCAATTTGATTTTGGCTGGCTTCCATCAGATTTACGGCGAGCCTGTTGAGGGTGACGTGGCAGTGATCCAGCCTACAGCCCACCACCCCTATGGCCATGCATGCATCTATAGCGGGAACGGCGTCTGGTACTCTGATTTTGTTCAGCGAACAATGTATCCGGGAAAAGAATACCGGGAAGTAAAGCCAGCGTATGCAATATACAGGCATGACTAACATGAAAAAAATAATTCTTGCTGCCCTGCTTCTGCCCACTCTCGTATCAGCTGCACAGAAGCTACCCCCTGAGGCATCCGCCGCCCTTCAGTTTAATAAGTGGTACATCTCGCAGATTCTTAGCGGGAAAGAGCCAATAAAAAACTATGAAGCGCTGAGCCGATACGTTACCCGCGAAACAATCAGCAAGCTCAAAGCCATGGATAAGCTGGATCCGGATGAATATGACGTGCCTGACGTCGATATGTTCATAAAGGCCCAGGGATATGATGATGACTGGGGCATCGTCAGTGCGCGAGCATTAGATTACGATGCCGCATGCATGCAGGTGTATATATCATTCGGCAAAAAGCGGGATCACACCGTGATTGACTGCATGGTCAAAGAAAATGGCGCATGGAAAGTTCAGTCCGTGGCAAGCGTGAATATTTCTGACAACCTGAGCGCAGAATGATATCGGCGATATGACAGGGGTACTGATGCAATGCATCTTCGCGAACCCCTGTCGTATCGCCGACAAATACACCTTCGCTCTGGATAACTGAATAACTGAATAACTGAATAATAACAATGATGCAAGAAAGTGGATTTCAGGCACAAAAAAACCACCTTTCGGTGGTTTCACGACACTGCTTATTGCTTTGATTATTCTTTGTTTCCCATGGTACCCGGAGTGGGACTTGAACCCACACAGCGCGAACGCCGAGGGATTTTAAATCCCTTGCAGAACATCTATTTTTCAGTAAGTTAGCTGATTTTTTCCTAAGATAATGGTTTTGTTAGAGCCAGAACTGGCGCGGTTCATGCCTAGTTATCTTAGGAAAGATTTTGACAATTTTTGCGGTCCGGCGCTATAGTTCCACTGCACCAGCAAAATCTGGTGTCGGGATTGGCGTCCCGGATTGAAAAGGCGACTACAGACGCGCCAGCGTCTTTTTTATTGTCGTGCGCACAGCCACATTCGCATTATGGTGGGGCGTGCGGGGGCGGAGAAATCCGCGCCGGTTCCTTTTCCCGGTTACGCCAACCCTGTACGTCTCACCACCTCTCTGATTGGCGTCAATGGTGGTGATAATCCGAACCGAAAAGGAATATCCCATGAACACAGCAATCGCAATTTCCACCGAAGCCCCGAAAGTTTTTTCCAAAGATGGCCGCCTAGTCACCACCTCCCAATCCGTCGCTGACTATTTCGATAAGCAGCATAAAGACGTTCTGCGAAAAATTGACATGCTTGATTGCTCGCCTGAATTTACATCAGCGAACTTTTGCGCCGATGTCCAAACAGTCGAAGTCGGTAACGGTGCCGAACGTGAATCACGCTGCTACCTGATCACCAAAGATGGCTTTATGTTTTTGGTGATGGGTTTCACTGGAAAGAAAGCCGCCAGGCTTAAGGAAGCATACATCGCCAAGTTCAATGCCATGGAAGCCGAACTTCACAAGATAACCCCTGCTGCTACCAGCCGGGCGAACTATGCTGTGATCACCTATTTCGAAAACGGCCTGCCCGTGGCCTGCCACCCTCTTATGCCTGGTGAAGTAGTTATGAACCCCGATTCATGTCTGGAACACGTGATACGTTCCGGCTATGTGGTTATGCCGTGCGATGAAGCGGAAAAATTCACGCTCGGCGAGATACAGGAAATGATCGCCATAGCACGGCGCGCACGTGATCGCTGGCTGCAACCTTAACCACGCAGGGCAGCCCGCTATTGCATATTGCGAGGCTGCTCAGTTAGCATTAAGCAATAATGAAGCACTGGCGAATGTTCTGCAATAAAGCGTGAATTTGGAGCAAAATTTAGAATGGATAATGTTAAGTTAAGCGTTATAGTACCATGTTATAATTCACGTGATTTCATTGCTGAATGCCTACAGTCGATTCTTCCTTATTTGTCGAATACGGTTGAACTAATTGTTGTTAATGACGGCTCTACTGACGACAGCGCTGATATCATTGAACGCACTATACAAACATATAAAGATAAACTCATCACAATTATTCATCAAGATAATGCAGGCATTTCCGCCGCAAGGAACGCAGGGATAAAAATTGCGAAAGGTGAATATATAGCCTTGTTAGATTCCGATGATTTTTTTCACTCTGATTTCTGGGCTGAAGTGTTACCTTTGATAAATGACTCCACAATCGATATAGTAGAATTTAACGCTGAACAATTCGATGGTAAAATAACCAATATAGTTGAACATATAGATTGTTCTGTTTTCACAGGAAGAGTTGTTATCGCCTCTGTGGCAGAATTATCACCAGCATTCAAAAGATCCAAGTGGTATCCATGGGCAAGGGTTTATAAAACTGCATTATTCCATGAATTTGACATTCAATTTCCCACAGGCCGACTCTATGAAGATATGAGCACAGTCCCGGCCATATATTTGCATAGCAAAGTTATCTATGGCCTTAACAAATCCTTGATTTGGTATCGCTATCATAAAAAAAGTATAACCCAAACTTTCAGACAAAAAGATATTGTTGATTTAGTTTACGCAGTAAAATTACTTTCGCTGCAGGCAAAAGATAATGCAGAGATAAAACGAGCCCTTTTCCCTACCGTGCAAAGAATATTCAATCTCCTCAAATACATGTTGGTGAAAAACAAAGGCGCAAAGCTTCCTTTCGTAGAACAGAAAGCACTACGCCGTGCCTTGCTAAGTTTCATTGGAAACTTTAAGATATCTCGTAAAGTTCAAATATTAATATTACCATTGTACCTAAATACGATCATTCGATTTAGGAAAAAATAGCCTTCATTCATTGGGTTGGTTTTAACGGCCAGTCAGGTTCGTTTGGATCAACCCTATTCAAAAGCACCCGATATATTTTCCATTCACGTAGACTTTCGACTTCCTGAGTGGTTGCAATTGATAAATCTACAGCATCTTGTAAAGTCGCTATAACTGCTGTAGCTTCATTTATCAAACGAATTTTTTTACTATTGATTTCATCCAACGGGTCAGGATTTATTTGAATTAGTTTTTTCCCATCAAATTTCCAACCACCCAATATATCAATACCCTCTGGAAATTCTGTTTCAGAAATCTCCGCCACATAAGAATCAATCGGATTTAGTGAAGATGCATCGAGAGAGTATGATGTGATAATTCCATTTTCATCATAAACTATTTTCATAGTTTCTTGTGAGAATTTCGATTGAATTTCATACCAATCATCGCCTCGTTCATTTTGCAGAAAAATAACATCCATCCCAGTGAGATTTTTTATAACGCTAGAATCTTTCAACAATTTTCCACTTGTAGGGATATATCTTGTAAATTTACCAGCAATCATCATATTGCACCTGTGTTATACCATGTTCCATTTAGATTATATTGTGGATATCTATAATACACCGCCGTATAGTTAGCATCTTGATATGATGCAGTCAAAACTGCACCATTTGGTGCAACGGCCCATCCACCATTATTATTGTTAGCAGCTCCCTGAGCACCTAACCGCATACCCTGCAGGAAATTACCTCTAACCCAGTCTTGAGGTGCAAGTTCTATAACTGCACCTGTAGACTCCTGCCGCATATATGGGTATGCAGGATTGTTTGATGAAAGCCCAACGGTAGTAATCGAGTCACGTCGCGCGTATGGGCTTAAATCCTGTTGTGGCGGTGGGTTATTGGGCGAGTACACCCGCACTCCTGGCGTGTCGTACAGGCCCGCCCCCGCCTGAATCAGCCCCACGCTGCTGATATTCCTCCCTGAGTGAATATCATCCTTAGCCTCAAGATAATTAGGCGCAATCACATTTCCATTTGACTGAATATCTACTGACGGTCCCTGCGCTGCGCGTAAATGAAGCACTTTATCGTCAGAGGCATAAACGAGCCCCATTTCTGCACCGGAAGCATTAAAAAACCAGAGATGTTTATTCCCTGCCCCACGAATGTTTATCGCATTTTGTGAAAGCTCTGCACCGCCATTGACAGCCTTAAGCGCCCCCGGAATAGTTACCGTATTATTATCAGAATCGTATTGCACCGTCCTGAAATAGCGCCAGCCTATGGTAGTACCATCATCTTCCCGAATGGCGAGGATCAACTTCGAATTCGTGTAACTGACGAACTGGATCAACGGCCTGTTTACCCTCCCCCCCTGAGCGGGGCCGGTGGCGCACACGACATCTATATAATAAAAATCCTGCGTAATGAACGGTGGGTTATTGGTACACCCACGCGTATCAATAAACAATGATTCACCGACGACAAAGGGGTAAGTCGCAAAATCAATCGCGCCGTGATTAGAGTCGGCTGTAAAATTCCCCTTGTAACCAACAGGCACCAGAGCGTTGTTATTGCTGTTGTCAGCGGTGTTACGAATAGCTGCGGTTCCCAGCTCCAGATTCGAGCGCGCCAGTGCTTTATCTACCACATCAGCAAGATTCTTGCTGCGTAAAAGCGCATCAGGCACACGGTCAGTGATGAGCTTAACGATAGCCTGATATAGCTGATCATGTTGCCCTTTATTCAGCACCGCGCCTGATTTCTCGATAGCGTTACAGATTTCCTCCTGAACGGCATCCCACATATCACTGTTCAGATCAGTAGCACGGCGGCCGGTGGCCGGGTCACCATTTGTAAAACCATTTTTGCCCTGACCAAATTTATCGGCCTGAGCCGTGGGTGTATCAATTCGATGCATTGTCTGTTCCTTCCGGGTAAGCAAAAACGACGACGGTATGGGATGGCGCAAGTTTTTCTATTACGCACTCAGCGACCGTGTCGCCCCAGGTTCTGATAGCGGAGTTACACGCACTGGTGCAGGTCTGCCAGTTAACGTTGGCGTCAGCCGGGATATTCACACGCCAGTAATAGCGCCAGAATTCCCCCCATTCCGGGTTAGGGCTGCTGTCGAGGTTCTGAAACTGTTCAATCGTTGCGGTGGTATAACCCAGCGCGTCCAGCTGGTTACGGTAGAACTGTTCGTTGATACCGCCCGCCACGTTGGCCTTTGCATCCAGACGTTGCTGACGCTGGACCAGCGATTGCACCCCGTCAGGGGTACAGGAGTCCGGCAGGCCGTAGACGGTTTCATAGCGGTCAATCAACTCTGTTGTCTGCGCCGGGTCAATTTCCTTCATCAGCGCATCGGCACGTTGATGCACGCGCGTAAGCGACGGGGCAAGGCCTTCAATTAACGGGATCTCACCCTCCCATGCCGGGCCAGGCGGAAGCAGCCTGTAGAGTAGCTGCTCATATTCATCCTGCATTGCCATCAGCTGCTCGCCTCCGTATAGGTTGCCCAGGTGATGGTGCCAACAACGGGCAGTTCGGTAGATCCCAGCGCAACGTCTGCAACCGGCGCACGCAGCTGGTGAGCAACCTCCCCTGTTGCCAGGCTTATCGCTTCGCTGATGCGTGACAGGTACACTTTTCCGTCAGGAACACCGTCGCGCAGCATCAGTGAATTCAGCTCCGCGGATACGGCTGCGCGGATTTCTGCGGTATCTTTTGCCAGCGCGATCGTCATCGGAATTACTTTTTCCGTGGCCGCGAAAACGAAAAGGCCTGCGCCTGCAATGGGTGCCAACGGCAGGATATGGTTACGGACAGCCTGAACCAGGTCATCGCCCGGTGCCGGGTGCGTCGGGTCGCCGGTTGCCACCATGACGCCTACGGTTCCGGTCCCCTTATAGTGTCGGAGAGTCCACGCCCGGGTGATACCCGCAATCTCTTTTGCCCAGATGACATAATCCGGATCAGCACCGCCCTGGGGGATCCAGTAATAGCGTTCCATCACGCGGGCGCGCCAGGTCTCCAGCTCTTCAATGTCATCGCCGCCTGCCACCGTGTCGGCGTACCCCGTTGACGGGATGCCACTAACTGGCGTGCCCAGGCGTAAGGCAATGCCGTCATCGGTGTTTCCTGCAGCTCCGGGGTTATCCGCCACCAGCGGCACGCGCAACACGCCACCTGCTGCTTTCACAGTTTGCGTGGTGGTAAAGGTCACCTGATCATCACGCTGGATTTGCGTACCGGCGGGAAGCGTCGGCGTTCCGCTTATTCCATCCCAGCGCACATAGCCCGATGCGGCAACGGCATCCTTACGGGGACAACGCTTGATTCTGCCGTGCCGGTATAACCAGTCCTCATCGCATAAATCAGGCAACATATTGCGCGCCAGATAATCGATATAGCCGTAAAGAGTATGAACGGATGCGGCCATAACCCGCGCGTACACTTCCGCATCCATCCGGCGTAAGAGCACATCCTCCTGGAAGCGCGTCATCAAATCGCTGCGGATGGTGGCTATCAGTTGCGGGAGTTCAGGCCGTGAAAATTGACTGTCAGCCATCGAGTTCACTCCAGATGTCATCAAAGGTAATGTTGTGAATGGTGCCGTCACGCTGGTAGATAGTTATCCCCGCCGCCAGCGTATCGATCCCGGTACGTTCTGCGGTTACGTCAACACGTGCGGCCACGCCGTCCTCGGTCATCCACTCCAGCGCCTGCTGCATATACTCGCGGGCATCCTGAGGTGTTTTGTTGGTGAGTTTCCGGCGTTTCAGCAGATACAGACGGGAGCCGATCCGGTCGTTCTGTACCGTCGGCCAGGTATCGCCCCACCAGCCATAAGGTTCTGGTGTCCGGTCGTCACGCTCAGCACGCCGCCACGAAAAAAGAGAAATAACGACAGAACGTGTTAAAAGGTCGAGCGGATCCGTGGACTCCTTCAGAAGCCCGTTAACATAGAGGATCATGATTTAACTCATCGGTTGGTCGGGAGAGTTTGTCGTACCGCCGCCGTCGCCATTTTCTTTGTGGGTGTGGCCGTTGTACGTCGTGCGCATTGCAGACATTGTTTTGCCCGCGCCATCGCAGAGGTCTTTAATTTGTCCGGTGGCCTCGATATCCATTTCGAAACGGGCTTTAGGGGCATTGGTGAAAATTATCGGTTTACCGCCACCGTTGACAACGACCCCGGCGCGGGTCAGCGTTACGGACTGCCCCTGATCATCGTAAATGGCGACCTCTCCGCGTGCCAGACCTTTCAGACGGTACCGGCGGTCAGCAACCACCACGGCAACACCGTGCGAGCGATCGCCACCTGGGAACAGCATTACGGCTTCAGCACCGTTTTGCGCAGCGGATGTAAAACCGTACGGTTCAAGGTGCTCCACGTTTTCTTTCTGTTCACCTGCGATCAGCTTCAGCCCTGCGGCCTGGCATTTTTTTGCGGTATCGAGCGCGGTGATAACTGCTCGCGTGACAATGTTCTGAAGAGAAGATCCAGCCATCAGAATTCTGAGCCTCCCGATGTCTTTTTCTTTTTCGGTGCTGCCGGTTCCGGCAGGTATGCGTCAACAGGACCAACGCGGATTTCGCACGTGGTGCCGTTGTTGTCTTTAATGTATGTCACTTCAGCGATAACAAGCGTCTCATTATCGAAGCCATTCAACGGGTCGTAGACAATGACCGAAAGATTTGGCCGCCAGAGTTCGCCGTTGCCCTGCCGCCATCCCTGAACCGTGTACGTGGTTTCACGGGTTTTTGCAGCACGTTGTCTGGACTCAAACTCACATCGGGCTTTGCAGCTGTCCGTCGTCGCGGTACCGGACTGCTGGACGGTGTGCGGGCGGTAGCGGGTCACTCCGGCATCTGCTGTGCTCTGTCGGATGGCGGCGATCGTTGCTTCACCAAAATCGTCATCTGTTCCGGGGCGCTGGCCCGTGACGAGATAGCTGGAAAACCGATCGCGGACACTGCGCTCTGTATCGCACGAAAGAATATTCTCTCCCAGCACCAGCGCCGTGGCCGCTTTCTCCGCCCCAGGCTTACCGAGCACAAGCCTGCCCTGCGCATCATCATAGGCTAGCGCCTGCACCTGCCCCAGCAGGCGGTTCAGACACTCCACCACCGTTTCACCGTGTTCCGGCTGCGCGTCAATGACTGCAGTCGCAGGTGTACCGGCGTCCACGACGTCCACGCCGAACGGTTTAGCCAGCGCGGTGGCGATTCGGAACAGATTTTTACCATTGTGCTGCGCAGGTGCCGCTGAGCAGTCAATAAGGTCTGCCGTTTTGCTGCGGCCAACGATCCCCATTGTTATTGCCGTTGCATCGTAGCGCAGCGGTAACGCCTCAACCCAGCCTGTAATCACCAGATCATCACCTATCATCACCTCAACACGATCGCCGTTTTGAATCTGCGGCACACCATCACTACCCGGCCACTGCCTGGTGATCGACACGTTGAAATCGCGGGCAACACGGTCAATGCCCGCGCTGATGCGGGAAGAGGTCCAGCCCCCCCACTCGCGGCCATTCACTCGTAAAAAAACGGTATTGTTCATCGGACCGGTACCCTCAGAGGTTTAACAGGCACAAATCCCGGATGGGGAACCACATTGCGGGTAAGAATGTCATTTTCCCGCGCCGCGTCGTCATACCAGCCCGCGGCCAGCACCAGCGCAGGGAGGACTTCCGGGGGCGTCCGCTCAGCCGTTATTTCCACCTGTGCAAGACGCGCGGAAATATCCCGGTTCAGGTCTGTTCTGAGCACAGTGATTTGCTGGAAAATCCCGTCGTCGGTAATGCGCAGCTGCTCCTGATCAATAGCGGTATTCAGAGCCGAGCGAATTTCAGTTAATTCATCCCATGTAGGCGGATCTTCTTTCACCGTCGTAGTGCCCGAACCGTCCAGCGCGGGATGGGAAATGTTGATGATATAGTTAGTTGACGCACCGCCGGTTACCTTCCCGGTTTGCCCCTGCGGCGCCGCGATGGTTTTCGGCTGTGCCAGTGTTGCAACGGTCTGGGATGCCGTGCTGATTGCCGTGGAACGGATCGCTGCGGCGACCATGTTACTGCGGGATTTTTGCATCCCGACGGAACCGGAATCTGTCGGCCAGGTTCCCCGTGGCGCCAGCCCCGGATCAAGCGTTACGCCGGACATCGTCTTAATCATCGTCACAAGGTCTGAAGTATCGCCAGTTAGCCGGTCCCCGGCGCGCCAGGCTTTTTGCAGCGCTCGCACGAAATCACTGGCTGCGCTGGGCGGCATTAAAATGACTGACAAATCCCCCTGCAGTAGTCGCATCGCCGCTGAGACGCCGGAGTCAACCATCCGGAACGCGTCAGCAACATCGCCAAGCATCGCGGCTGCGTCGGCCAGCACATCATTCTGGATGAAATCAGCAATGCCGGAGAGTGAAAAGGCAGAGAACATGCTTTCGATCGCTTCATCAAACAGGCCGCCTGATTGTGTGAGGCGCTGCGCCGTCGCCATGCCCGCAACAGGAAATGAGAGTTCGCCGCTCTCCACGAACTGGAAGGAAACACGGCACATGCGCCCTTCTGCATTGCTGTGCGTGACCCTCACCTGACCGTCGATACTGCCCTGCATTTCTCCATACTGAGGATGGACAAGCGTACCCGGCCCGGCGGTTTCGATAGCGCCAATAAGGCGATCGCGCTTGTCCGCATAGTCGTCGCCTACCAGATAGGCGTTAATAGTCATCCGGCGCGTTGCCCGACCTAAATCCTCCGTGAACGGTTTATCGCGATTGGGATATTCATGCACCTGAACACGGCGCCCAAACGAACCTTCATCATCTTCCACTGAAAAAGGTACGCCACGAAACGACGCATCACGAAGACGATCGCGCCAGTCGTTTGAAGAAAAAAAAGCCATATAGCCCCCAAAAGAAAACCCGCCGAAGCGGGTTTAACGTGGTGTGCGGAATGGTGAATAACCGACATCGTGAGTCACATCCATCATCGGATTTCCCGATTTCGGGATATCCAGCACTCTCATGCCTGGAGGAGCATTATCAAATGTCACTTTCAACTCACTGCGTTGTGCAGCTGGCGCAGCTGCACGATCAAGAACTGGTCCCTGGCGCAGTAACGGTGGAGATAGCGAAAAATTATCCCTTGTCGTCTGCCCTGTCAGCATGTCACGCTGCTGGACCTGCTGCTTATTGTTATACCAGCCCCCGGCGTTCCAGCGATTTTTCAGTGACTGCCAGAATGAATCGGTATGGTCGGCTTCCTTCGCTGCATCAGCTATCTCTTTAAGCTGCTCAAACATGTAAATCGCAACAGCAATCTGAACGGTGGTCGCCCCCAGCGTGGCGATTTTCCCCAGCACACCGGAAAGCTGTGTTGCTAAGGTCAGGGCGGTGCGCAGCGTACCCAACGTTTTAACCGTGAATACGCCTGTCATATACAGGCCAACACCGCCCAGAACAGTTTCCCAGCCGCCAAACGCCTGGGCAACTTTATCCACTTCAACCCATGCCGCCTTTATCACCGGGGCAACATCATCCCAGTTCTGGATAATCAGCATAGCGCCCGCCGCCAGCGCACTTATCGCCAGTTTGGCCGGTGAAAGGTTGATCACCGTGTTCAGTATTTTTATTGCACGCGATAACACGCCGATAGAAACGCCAACACCCAGCAGCGCCGCGCCGAATTTAGCAGCCGACTGTACCAGCTCAGGATTCGCGCGAACGAATGTCCGGAGCTGTTCCAGATAAGGCATGACCGCTTTCGCGGCTTCGTTAATGGCGGGCAGGAAGGTATCACCCAGCGTCACCGAGATCGCATTCACACTGTTTTTCAGCAGAACCAGCTGGTTTTCTGTCGTGGCCGCGCGTGATGCGTATTCCTTCTGCATCGAGCCACCATATTCCTGGGCATCTGCCACGCGGGTAAAATTGGTACGTAACAGATCCAAGTTAGTCAGCAGCGGGGCAATTGCACTCAATGACTCTTTGCCAAACAGCGCGTTCATGACGGCGGCCTGCTTCGCTTTAGGTACTTTTGCGAGCGAGTCCAGTACCTTCAGCATCGCGCCGCGTGCATCCTTCTGCATATCCTCAGCAAGTTTACGTGGGTTTAGCTTCAGGAAAGCCAGCGCATCCTTCTGTGACTTTGTTGCCGAGTTGCCAGCAGTAAGTGAGAGCATGAAGTTTTTGATGCCGGTAGAAGCAATTTCAGATTCAACACCCATACCGGCGATGGTCGCGCCCATTGCTGCAATTTCACCGGAGGCCACACCCGCGACACTACCGAGCGGCCCGATCCTCGTGACGATATCAGAAATTTTCTTCGCGTTAGCCGGACCGGTATTTCCCAGATAGTTGATCTTATCGGCAAGAACAACCACATCATCCTGCGTCAGTTTGAATGCCGTTCGCCATTGCGCCATCATCTGGCCAGACTCTTCGGCTGTGGTGTCAAACGCCACTCCCATTTTCACGGCATCGTTGGCGAACTGCATCAGGTCGCTGCGCGCGATCCCCGCCTGGCCACCTGCCGCAACAATCTCTGCGATCCCCTCTGCCGCCATCGGTAACTGCGTGGACAGCGTCAGGATATCGTCACTCATCTGCGCAAAGGCTTTTTTATCATCGAGGCCGTCAACCACCTTGCGGATATCAGCCATTTTTGACTCAAAGCCCATCGCGGAATTCACCGGAAGCGCCAGCGCGCCGAGAATGGCGGTACCCGCAGCCGCAGCCCCCAGCGCCAGACTGCCCATTTCCTTCTGGAATCCCTTAAGCTCGCGCTGCATCCCTTTCATCGGCCCGGTCAGCTGGTCAACGGCGGTGATAATTGCCTTTAACTGGAAACTGTCAGCCATTTTTTACTTCCTCGTTGATGCGGACAGCTTCCGCTTCCAGTTCAAGGAAGTCTGAAATGGCCGTCCGCCGAAGCTCAAGGGGGTTTAATTTCCAGAACCAGGCGACGTTATAGAGTCGTCGTCTGAGGTTTGATCCGTCTCCGATTGGGTAAAAAAATTCAGGATCAGCATGCAGGTTTTGAAGATATCCAGCTTAGCCAGCTGCGCGGCAGATGAACGCGGGATCCCCGCCAGTACCGGGATATACTTCAACGCAACAGCACTATCCAGCTTTAACCCTCCGTCGCCGGACACGGTAAACGGGAAGCCTATACTCTCAATTTCGTCGTAAGTGGGCTCGCGCAGCTCCAGCACATGCAGCTTTTCGTTATGCGCCGTGATCGGCTTTTTCAGCACCAGTTCTTTCGTCATTGGTAAAATCCTTCTTCACCGTGGAATTCCAGATCCACCGTGCCCTCTTCGGGGTTATGGTTAGCCTCGCCGTGCAGCCAGGCATTCGACAGAACATATACCTGCCCGTTCGCCAGCTCAGAGGTGATGGTCATGTTGTCTGAGGTGGTGATTTTGTTCACAGGGAAGTTTTTCGGCACCTTCGCCGTCACCTTCGTATAGGGCGCGCGGTGCGTTTCTTTGTAATCGACATCACCAGCCAGGCCGATCACGTCATCACGCACGCGGGTGTTCATCGGCACCTCGATCCCGCCGGTGATGGACAGCTGCTGTCCGTCGATTTTGAAATAAGTGGTACCCGCAATCTTTGCCATTATGCGGCCTCCTCGTTGTATTGCAGACGGAACTGATTAAGTACGGCGAACACACGCAGCTGGTTGACGTAATCCGGCGGGAACAGCACATCCAGACGGTTCGGGTCATTCGCGTTGCGCTCAACAATCAGGTATTGCTGGAAGAGATCGAAGTTTTCAACGATGCCCTCACGCTCCAGCTGGCGGTAAACTGCCCCCAGCTCACCCCGGATGACTGACGGCGTAACAATCGCCTGGCCGGGCCCGAAGCGGGTGCCGTCATTCGCCAGCTTGTGACGACCGTATTTGCTGGTGATCACCGACTTCAGGCGTCGCAGAACGTAGGCACTGGTATGCAGCGTTTCGCTGTCCAGATAGCTGTTATCCGCCACGCCGTAAGCGTTTTTTCGGTAGGTGGTGATGTCGCGCTGAATGCGCAAAATGCCGGATTCGGTATACGCCGTCGCAATACCATGCGTCAGCAATGACTGCTGCTCCGTGATGGTGAAGCGTTTTCCGGTTGGCGCAGGGAGAGCCCCTGTCAGTTCACCGGTCTGCGTCGGGCGCGCCGGGTCATTGCGCAAAAACACAGCCTGACGCGCCAGACGATATGCCACCAGCTCATCCACCGGCGTCTGCACATCCTTTTCATAACCCGCGATGGTGATGTGCTGATAATTAAACGTATCGCCATAGGCGACCAGCTCGGACAATGAACCGGTTCGGGCCGTATACACGTGGCCGTAAAGCTGGCGAATGTAACTCCAGCGCCCGGAACTGTCGTTCATTTCAGTCGCCATCAGCTGCAACGAGGCGCTGTCGCTGAACGGCAGGCCAATATAATCAAACGGCTCGTCACCCATCGCGGCGATGGTTGCTGATAAATCAGGGTCACCGGCACCGCCGCTCATTTTCCCGACCTGCACGCTTAAGCCTGCAGGTACTTCTTCGCCGCTGGCCGTGCCGTAGTAATTCAGCGTAAGCGGAATGCTGTTGCCGCCGGTGCCGCTATTAACAGCAGTGAGCTCAAGCGTTCCCTGCGCAGGTCCTGCCGAGGTCATTTTATACTGAGCGGTGACCGGCAGATCCTGATTGCCGTTAATGGCAGACAGCAGCGCCTGCGCTGCATCCGCGCCGGTGTCTTTAGCGGCCACGGTAATCTGTACACGGGTGGTACCGATATACAGGTTGACCGCCCCCGCATCTGTTGCCGTGCCTGAGAAGGTGATCGTGCCGGTTGCCGCCTGCCCGCTGTCAGGCACAGCGATAACCCACAGTTCACCGAACGGGTCCGCACGGCGATACGCTTCCACCATGCGCGCCAGCTGGCTGCCTCGGCCTGCCATTTTCTTTGCCAGGTCTTTCGACGGCATGATGACCAGCTGGTTAACGGGCATTTCAGCGTCAGACAATGCCATGCCTATCAGCAGGGATGGCGCGCTGTCCTGTGCCGTATTGGCGGCGCTGTTGTCCATTTCGGCATAAAACAGCGGTACCCGGTTATCAGCCGGGATGTAATTAAAGCTTACGGTCATCTTTAGCCCCTTTTGGTTGAATTACTTCGATTTCGCCAGCGGCTTTCCGGCGGAACCAGTACGCGGACGCTTCGACGTTTCGCCCTTTTTCCGGCAAAACATCACCACGGGCAGGATCCGGAACGGACTGCCCTTTGACGGGTTTCACAAACATGAATTAATCCTGAAAGGTTATTTCGGTGTGGTGCTCAATGTTGCCGTCTGGCCCGGTACCGGGTTCGATAAAATCAACATCTATACTGAGCGTTTTAAGGTCGGGTAATGCGTCCAGGTCGTCCTGCTGGCGGGTGTCCTCTTCGGTGATTTCATACTTCACCGTGAAGTCAAACTGGTAATAGAGTTCGTGGCGGTTCAGATCCAGCAGCATCCCACCGGCGTACTGAATTTCATGCGCCTGAGGGTCAGGCTCCCAGCCCAGCAGCGCTTTCCAGATAAGCTGCCTGACGTCATGAACGGCGTCATACGCTGCCCACTGCCCTTTTTCATCCCGTTCGTTGCTGAGCACGACGATGACGGAAAAACCCTCCGTCAGATCCTGCCAGTAGTCCGTCTGCGACTTCTGCTCGCCAGTGACGTCTTCAGATGGCACGACATACGCAGCTGGCAGCCTGAGCTTTCCGGCTTCGGGGATCGCTTTAAACTGCGCGGCGCCGCCAACACGGTCTTCAAACAGCGGACATCGGGCGCGCAGCGCCGCAATAATCGGGGTTAGTTTCATTTTTTCTTCCTGCGTTGAGGCCGGAGGGATTTACGCAGCTCGCGGGAAAGCACGTAACGTGTCCAGCTGCGGCGTTTTTCCAGCACCTCCGTCATGTAGTTGTTACGCGGTGCAACGCGCCAGCCGCTGCCTCCCGAAGCGCCGCGATGATGCCCTTTCTTACGCTTCGCGCCACGGTGAACACCGTAAAACAGGAAGGCAGGGTAAAACGCGCCGTTGATATGGCGGTTGCCCTCCCCGTTCTTCTGGTTCGGTGCAATCTTTACCATGAGCCCAGGACGCTTTTTAGAAGCGCGGGGCACGTAATAACCGATTGAGCGCGCCAGCTGCCCCGTCCGGTATGAGGGGTTTTCGCCAGGCTTCGAGCGACCACGTTTCATTACCAGCCGCCGGGCATCACGCATGTGAACCTGACCGATTTTGACGAACGCCCGTCGCATCCTCGCCCGGTTAAAGACCAGCTCGTCCGGCTGTTCGAAATCAACGTGTAAAAATGCTGTCTGCGGCATAGTCACTCCCGCTGTCGGTACCCAGCTCTTCGCACTCAAGCAACAGGAAACGGCGTTTACTGTTCAGGTCACGGACGCGTTTGACCCGATAAGAAATATCGTCGTGAACCACTTCATGATCGGCTGTAATGCCGCGGCGAAAACGGATGGTGAAATAATGGGTCACCTTATTTTCAACCTGCACAGACCCCTGATACGCTGCCGCGCCGGGTTGTGCCTTTTTGGCCCACGTCCGGATCTGCTCCGGATAAGTAGGTGACACGCCAAAATCATCCGCTGGCACATCGACGCGCCGCCGGATAATGATTCGCTGGTCCAGTTCGCCCGGGTCGGGCAAAAGGTATGTGGCGCTGGCCTGCGCCTGCCTGAGTTTCATAGCGGGATATACCTGTATGGACCGACGAGCCAGTTAAAGCTCATCGGCAGTTCGACTTTCTCCACTTCGGTGACGGTTGAGCGGTTCTCGTAGAAGTGCGTCAGCAACAGCAGCATCCCCATCCTGATGTCATCCGAGAGAATAAGCCCCTCAGGATCGTCGGCTGGCACCCCCGCCTCCGCCGCATAAAGTTTCCGGTTCAGAAAATTTTCTGTCCGGGCCTGAACCGCCCGCCCCAGCAGCTCAAGAAACTTGTCTTCATCGGTGTAATCCTCATCCAGCCTGAGCTGAGCTTTAATTTCCTCAGGAGAAAGCAACATAGGATCCTCCTGCGCCCGCCAGATGGCGGGCACAAAAAAACCGCTTAACGCGGCATGGTTTCTTCAGTGATGGATTTTATTAGCTGCTTGCAGAGCCCTTGCCCACCAGCGCTTTAATGGCAGAGGTGTCTTCCAGGATGCAGTCAAAGCGATGGAATGCCAGGAAGCCTGTCTGGTCGAATTCTGCGTAACGCTCCACCAGGCGTTTCAGGATCATGTAACGAACACGGCGGATGATGAAGCGATCGAAGTCGCCGCAGAACATGAATTTTTTACCCGCGCCGATATCGTCAATTTCCTGGTCGATGACATACGGAACATTAAGAACTGACGCTGGCGCCACGCCGACGATATCCGGCAGCCAGAGCGGGCGTCCCTGACCGTCTTCCATCTCGCTGATGAGTTTCAGCGTGTTGTCATTGAACGCCAGGCGGAACTTCGGCCCGCGGCGATACGCCGGATCAATGCTGTGTTTCAGAGCAAGAATTTCCTGCCATTTCACAGCGGTGGCGGCGGCCGTCTGAGTGGTGCCGGTTACGGAGGCTTTCAGCCCCTTCGGCTGTTTTGGCGTGCCGGTGCCGGTACCCTGAATGAGATAACGTGCTTCACCGCGTCCAATACGCTCTGCGATACGGCGGGCAAGATAGGCTTCCATGTCGATCGCACTGTCCTGCAGCAGCTCGTTGGACACACGGATGATTTTGGACGTCATTTTCACCGCGCCCAGGGAGTCCATTCCAAACTCGGTATCTTCTTCACCAGCTTCTTCGTTCTCACCCAGCAGCACGCCCATTTCAGCGGTACCGTCAGCGGTTGCCCACTCCATAGTGCGACCGTCGGAAGTCGTCAGGATTTGCGCCACGCTGGCAATACCGCCATAAGCTTTCATCTGCTCAACGACTTTCGCCAGGAAGGTATCAGGCACGGTATAACCGCCCTTCTCATCTGGCGCCACGCCCTGCGCGCGCAGCTCACGCAAAGCCTTGCGCTCTTCTGAACTCAGTTCGCTGGCACCGTGACGCATCCATTTATCAAAGATCTGACCGCGTTTTTCGTCCTGCAGCGTATTTTTATCAGGATCCTGATTATTGCGCTGCTCTTCCTCGTTTTCATCAACATAGGTCTGGTCCTGGCGGCGCAGCTCCTCTTCACGGGCAATGCGCTCATCGAGGGCTTCCAGCTCTGACTTCGCTTTATTCCACTCGGTGCGCTGCTCTTCCGTCCATGCGTTATCGCCGATTTTTTCATTCAGCGCGCGCATATCGGTCGCGATGGTATTACGTTTTTGTTTCAGTTCATGCAATTTCATGGTTTTTCCTTACGCGTTAAGAAGGGTCAGGACGCGCTCACGCGCCATTCGTTGGTTAATGGCTTTCTGCAGCGCGCCACTGTCGCGCGCCTCCTGCCAGGCTTTCATTGAGCGGACGGCGGAATCCGCCTCCTGGTACGCCGGATATGTCACAGGGCTGACATCCAGCAGACGGGAAAAACGGGTAATTTCACGAATTACCACGCCTTCCTCGTCCTGGTACCACTCCTCTCCGTCGCGGGCGACGCGAAAAGCAAAAGAGGACTGGTTAATATCGCCGCGCTGCATTGGTGCCAGCACCAGATCGCGGATTGTCTGGGTTTCTGGCGCGGTGATGTCGTAACGCAGACCGCGTTCATCCACCGTCAGTGCAAGCGTGCCCGCGCGGGTGCGCCCCAGAATAAAATTTGGATCATGGTTAAACAGTGCCCGGACATCGTCCTGAAGCACATCATCAAACGCACCGCGCCGGATGATTTCGCGAAACGAACCGAAAATCAGTTCGGAACGGCTGTCAAAAACCGAACCGTACCCGATGATCCGGCTGGGTTCGCTGTCGTGCGTTTCAGCGCGCACCTCGCCGCTGTAACAGCGAATTTCTCGTTCACTCATCTTGAGTGTTCTCCTGGGTTGTAGGTTTAGCTGGCTGGGAGGCGTTGACGCTGACGAGCATTTCATCAAGGCCGTCTTTCGGGTTCATGTCCTCAAACGCGCGAGCCTCGTTGCGGCTCATCCAGCCATCGGTGATGGCGTAGTGATAGAATTCCGCACGCTCTTTTGCGGTGCCGCGCAGCAAACCGGCCAGATTAAATCGCACGTAATAACCGGCTGCCCGTTCGGCGCGGGTGAATAACCTGCGGTTAAGCTCCTGCTCCCAGTTCGTCACCCACGGCATCATCGTGTAGCGGACAAACTGAATCGCCTGCTCGGAAATATTGGAGAAAGTGGCTTTTTCGAGGTCGTTGATCATGTGTGCCGGCACGTTGAAAATACCGGCAATCATCGAGCGGTTGAGCTTCATCATATCGATGAGCTGGGCATCAACCGGAGAGACTGTCAGCGCCTTATAGTCAAGGTCGGCCGGTAGCAGCATGGTTTTATTTTCCTTGCTGCGAAGCATCGCTGTAGCCTTTTGCCACTGATCTTTCAGCCATCCCCAGCTATCTTTATTCAGCGGACCTTTCACTGACACAATCCCGGCAGGACGAGCATTTCCGCTGAAAAAACTTTCCGTGTACTTCTGCCCGCTCATGCCCATTCCGATGGTTTCAGCATGCTGAAGTACCGGGCTGAGCCCCATTTTCTGATCGTTACCCAGCGCCCTGACGTGGATCATGTCGTCAGGATTGATGGCGAAGGAGCCCTCTTCGTTATAAACGCCGTAGGTATAGCGCCCGCCGGTGTTGAGCAGCGTTGTTTCCCATGGCATACAGGCTTCGAGACCGGTCACTTCACCGGTCCGGCGGTGTCGAATTACCCGCGTGTAGCCATTCCCCCAGCCCAGAATGTGCCGCTGTTTCAGCTCGCGCCACTTATAGCTGGTCTGCCAGGCGTTCGGCTCGTCGTGAACCAGATAAAACGCCGGATGATCGCGGGCGGCCTCGACCTTCTTTCCGGTGCGCCGCATGACGTGCAGCGGCATCTGCGCAACGTTGGACGAAATAACGTAGATACAGGCGTACACCGCAGCCAGTTTCATCGCCGTCCGGGGATTAACAATCACGTCACCGTTAAAAATCCCGTCATTTTCGGCTGATTCAACGGTGAGCGGTACCGCGGGGTTTTCCAGAGAGTTACTTCGAAAAATGGCATCAATCAGCATGACTTTATTCTCCTGGCGGCCAGCAGCGCCCACAGCAGCAGACCGCTACCGCCAGCCATGAGAGCAACCGCCACGCCAAATTTGAGGTAAACGCCTCCCACCAGCGCGCCGAAGCCTGCCAGCCCGGACACATCGATAATTAGTGATTTCACAGGAATAACAGTTCCTCATCAGGATCGAGGTTAGAAAGGAAGTCTTTCGGCTCATTCAGCATTGCGCGGCCAACACCCATCATCAGGCCAACTGCACCATCGATTTTGTTGCCTGCGCCCTCTTTTACCGGGCGAACAACATCATCACTACCCGGTAAATATTTGCCGACCACGTTTGATATGCACCAGGTCATCAGCGGATTGCCGTCGTGATGGAAGCGGCCAGCAGCGATCGCAGCCTCAATCTCCCTCATCGGGTCGCTCATGTTGGTGTAGTTCTGGGTAATGGTGACGGGCTCCAGCCCTTCATCCTGCAACATGTGAGAAAGGCCGGTTGCGCCATAGGGGTCAATCGGGCTCGCCGCTATTTTCACGGTTTCACGTAATTTCAGGATCGCTTCGTAAATAAGGCGGTAATCCACTTCTGCACCGTCGGATGGAACCAGCACGCCCTGATTAACAAAGGACTGGTATCGGTCGGCGATCGTTTTCAGCGCCGGGTCCGTGGCGTAGACAGTGTCTTCCGGCACCCAGAACAGAGGCGAAACGCAGTAATAATGGCTTACTCCGTCGATTTCCCGGCGGAACACCGGCACCACCGCGTTGAGGTCGAGTTTTGATGCCAGGTCGATGCCGAGATAACACTCTTCCCCCGCAAAATCGGACAGTTTGAGCGTTTTGTCTGCCGCGGCCATCCACTTCTGCAGGTTGTAGAATGCCGCTTTAGAGCTCACCCATTTATTAAAATGCTTGGTGAGTATTTTGTTGGTCTGGCTGGGCGTGGACATCGCCAGCAGCTGCTTGGCCTTGAGGAATCCCTCTTTCACCGAAATGTTGTAATTCGGGTTGGCCTTTTTCAGCGCTTCCGGCTGCGTCCAGTCGTCATCATCGTCCAGGGTATAGATGATCCCGAAAATCGCTTCGTTTTCACCACCTTCTCTGATGCGCTCCAGTATCTCGACCACCTGCGTGCGCTTCTCATAGCATGGCGAAGCAATATCGAAACCCGCCGTGGTGATGATAAGCGTGATTGGCTGTTCCCTTGCCCCCATCCCGGTTGTCATCGTGGTATAGAGCGCATCAGTATCATGCTCATGATACTCGTCGATGATGGCGCAGGAGGGTGAATCACCGTCGCCGGGGTCACCGATAACGGGCGCGAACAGGGAGCCGTCCGGGCGTGTCATCTTCTTCGCCCAGGGTTTGATGCTGAACTTCTGGCGCAGGGCCGGAAGCTTTTTCACCATCGCCAGTGCAGGCGCAAAGACTTTCCAGGCCTGTTTTTCCGTCGTGGCGCCGCAGTAAACTTCCGCTGCGTACTCGCCATCGGCACAGAACATATAATTCCCGACGGCCGCTGCGATCGCCGATTTACCGTTTTTACGTGGCACCTCAATGTAAATCTCAGTGAACCGACGAAAGCCGGTATCCTTGCGCACCCAGCCAAACGGCACGCCCAGCGCAAATTTCTGCCAGGGCTCAAAATCTATGCGCAGCTTCCGGCGAGCCCACTCCCCGGATGTGTGCGGCATTTTCTGGGAAAAGCGGAGGAAACGTTCTGCTTTATTTTTATCGAAGCGGTAAGGCCAGCGTGGATCTTTGGCGCGTTCCAGGTCGTCCAGATGTCGCTGACAGGCAAGAATGGTTAACCGGCAGGCCAGTATCTTCCCGTTCACGACGTCCCGCGCATACTGGTTCGCCGCATTGACGTTCGGATATGTAGCCATCAGTCAAACTCATCAAATTCATTCCCTTCATCGTCCGGATCATTTTTACCGCTGGTCATTCTTATGCGGCTGAGCGGGTCTAACCCGAGAAGGGAACCCAGACGGGCGAGCTGTGAAACGGAGTCATTACGGACATTGACTGCCGGGTGTTTTTTCTCACCCCCCATTTCACTTGATACGGTCAGGCCGTCTTTCGCGATGACTTTTTCGGCCTCAACCATCAGGTGAAATGCATTGCAGTACGCCAGGAGTAGCGGCGCGTCTTCGAGATCAAAAACGCCGCGTTCGATTAAAATTTTGCTCTGCGTTTTCCAGATGCGGATCGCGATGTCGCTCATTAACTCATCCGGCGGCGCGATCCTTGTCAGTTTGCTCTTCAGGTTTGAGGGCAAATTGCGCTTACGGCCACCACCGGAAGATCGAACAGCAGTACCCATCAAAACCTCCAATTCAATAGGCGGAACCTTCCGGAAAAAAGTTTCTTATTTTGGGCGCGTAAAAATTCGATGAGGCGGGCAGTCCGGAAGGGCAAGGGCTGGAGAGATTTACCCTCCCCCCC
>NZ_JADCLF010000015.1:0-113123 GCF_014982345.1 Enterobacter cloacae complex sp. P1B
ATAAATTGTTAAAGAGCAGTGCAACGCGGCTTTCGCTCACCGTTGCGAGGTGGCGTATATTACGCTTTCCTCTTTCAGAGTCAACCCGTTATTTTCACTTTTCTCTGTTGGCGTTCATCTCTGAACCCCGCTAACCCGGCGGCCTGTAAGCCGTTGTTCCGTGTCAGTGGAGGCGCATTATAGGGAGTTCTCAGGCGTTGACAACCCCTCTTTTAAAAAAAACTTTCAACCGTCTCTTTTTTGCTCAAAACCGTGCTATAGCGCCAGTTTTTCGAGCGTTTCAAAGCCATAACGGCGTAAAACGGGTAAAAGTTGCTCAGTCTCTTTCGTGATAGCCATGCAAAATGCGATATTTGCATCGGTAGATTTCGCATCCGGCGCTTCATGCTCCAGCAGCCAGGCCGTACGACGGGCGATCGCCGCACCAGAATCCACCAGCCGCGTCCCCTCCGGAAGCACTTCTAATAGCTCTTCCTGCAAGAGAGGAAAGTGGGTGCAGCCCAGCACAACCGTATCCGGTGGTTCGGGCATCCGCAGCCACGGACGAAGAATACGACGCAGCTCTTCGAGCGATACCGTCTCGCCGTGCAGTTTCGCTTCCGCCATCTCCACCAGCTCTGCGGAGCCAAGCATTGCAATCTGGCATTCGTTAGCAAAACGGTCGATCAGCTCGCGGGTATAAGGACGCTTCACCGTGCCACGCGTGGCCAGCAAGCCCACGATACCGTTCGCCGTCAGGCGCGCGGCAGGCTTTATGGCAGGAACAACGCCCACAACCGGGAACTGGAATTTCTCACGCAGGGCGGGAAGAGAAACGGTGCTCGCCGTATTACAGGCAATGACCGCCAGCGCAAGGGGATAGCGCTTTTGTACCGCGGTGACGATTTCAACCACGCGCTCAACGATAAAGTCCTCACTCTTCTCCCCATAAGGAAAAGCGACGTTATCGAAGGCGTAGATGTAATGGAGATCCGGCAGGAGATGCCGAATCTCATCGTAGACCGAAAGCCCACCGACGCCGGAATCAAACACCAGCACGGTAGGGCGCGGATTAGAAGGTGTAGCTGCCAGACAAGGTGTATTCCCGTCCTGCAGTTTGGTAGCCATAAACTGTCTCGTAATCTTTATCGAACAGGTTGGCTATTTTACCACGAACTGTGAGGTGTGAGGTGACCGGATATGAAACTGCGACATCCCACAGGCTCACACCGCCCATTTTCACTTTTTCTGACGGATAAGAACCAAAATCAGTGTCGTAACGCGTGCCGAGATAGTGATACGTCAGGCTCCAGTCGAAATCATAGATCTGCGTATCGAGCTGATATTTCACCTGCTGCTTAGCACGACGGTCCAGAAGTTCGTTGGTCGCCGCATTGCGGGCATCCACATAGTCGTAGCCAACGGTATGCGTCAACGGACCTGTATCAAACGACGCCGTCGCTTCCACACCCTTAATGCGTGCTTTACCGACGTTGTAATATTCCTGAAGGTTATTATTAAAGTCGATGAGATTATCAACGTCATTACGATAGCCAGACACGCGCCAGCTCACGCCTGCCGTCAGGCCTTCAAACGCCCCTTCCCACTGCTTGCTCTCTTCTGGATCAAGATGGTCATTGCCATAGAAGCCATAGAGTTGACCCAGATTCGGGGCTTTATAGGCCGTACCATAAGAAGCAATGAAGCGGTAACCGTCCACGAACTCCCACGCTGCACTGCTTTGCCAGGTGCCATGGCGACCAAACTGAGAGTTGTCATCGCTGCGAACCGCCCCTTCCAGAGTGAAATCGCCCAGCTGCTGCAGCCCGGTCAGGTAGACGCCGGTGTTACGCAGGTTGTAGCCGTTGGTCACGTAGTTTGTACCCGGCTCGGTGCTCTGCTTCTGCCAGTCAACGCCCGCACCAATGTTCCCGTGCCCCACATCAACGGAGTTGAGCCACTGGACGTTGTACTGTTTGATTTCATCCAGCGTGGCCGTCGAATCGTAACGGCCCAAATTAGGGTCGTAGTTATAGTCTTTGCTGTGGCTATAGCTGGTGAGGAGCTGTGAATGGAAGATGTCCTCGTTGAAGCGTAATCCTGCGTCCCAGGTCTGGCTATAGAGCTGGCGGGTATCGACCAATACGTCAGGGGTAAATGAGCTGTAGTAACCGTCATAGGCCGTACGGTTGCTGTAGCCAAAGCCGCGAACAAATCCGCTCCACTGGTCTGAGAATGCGTGATCCACCGCACCGTAGAGCGTTTTATTCATAAAGCCGTCGCGATCGGTCTGGGCAAGGCCACCATTGTTGCCGTCCGCAACCACATCGAAACCTTTGGTATAGGTGTAATCCCCCGCCAGCGTGACGCGCGTGCTGTGGCCCAGCGTTTGCTGGGTACTGCCGCCATAATTCTGGTAACCGTGCGACCCTACGCCGGCATTCAGCGTCGTACCGTCCTTCGCGCGAGTGGTAATAATGTTGACTACACCGCCAATCGCATCCGAGCCGTATACCGCCGAACGCGGTCCACGCACATATTCGATACGCTGCACCAGGGAGATCGGGAACTGGCTGAGATCGGACGACCCCGTGACGCCCGCCTGGTTAAGGCGGATGCCGTCAACGAGAATCAGGACGTGGCTGGAATTGGTGCCACGGATAAAGAGAGAAGAGAGTTGCCCCATCCCGCCATTTTGCGCCGTGTCCACGCCGGGCAGGCGACGCATAACGTCCAGCACCGAGGTTGACTGCCAGCGGTCAATATCAGCACGCGTAACCACCGACGTTGCTGCCAGAATAGTTTTTTCAGGTTGTTCAAAACGATTTGCCGTCACCACCAACGAGTCAGCGCTATCCTGCGCCCAGCCCGAAAATGCCGTGACGGACAGCGCCGTCAACAGCGATACTTTTTTAATCATTGTTAAAGCATCCACAATATAAGAAGGATGCCGCAGGCCTCATCTATAGCACGCGATGATGAAACCAAATGCGACGTGATCCCGGCAGGTCTTCGGGCTAGGTGGCGTTATACGGATGAAGACTTCCCATTTTCACAGTGTCTACAGCTCTCATCCCGCCAGTCTTTACCGCTGCGCGTCAGCTCCAGATTTTCACTGGATTCCCTTTTCACTCTCAGGAGACCGGAAACAGAATGCTACAATTAGACACGTATAGATGTCCAGACAGCTATTGGCCATTAAATCTGGACATCCCCTGAACAATCCCTACAATCCCCGCGTAATTCTTTATCACTCAGGACGCATCATGACCCCAGAACACCTCCCGACAGAACAGTACGACGCGCAGCTGGCCGAGAAAGTTGTCCGCCTGCAAAGTATGATGACGCCTTTCAACGCGCCCGTTCCCGAGGTGTTCCGCTCCCCTGTCAGCCACTACCGCATGCGCGCCGAGTTCCGCATCTGGCATGACGGCGACGACCTGTACCACATCATTTTCGATCAGCAGACCAAATCACGCATTCGCGTGGACAGCTTCCCGGCAGCGAGCGAGCTTATCAACCAGCTGATGACGCTGATCATTGAAGGCGTGCGCAACAATCCGGTGCTGCGCAACAAGCTGTTCCAGATTGACTATCTGACCACGCAAAGCAATCAGGCGATTGTCTCTCTGCTGTACCACAAAGCGCTGACCGACGAATGGCGCGAGCAGGCCGAAGCCCTGCGCGATGCGCTGCGTGCGCAGAACATCAACGTGCACCTGATTGGCCGCGCGACCAAAACCAAAATCATGCTGGATCAGGATTACGTCGACGAGCGTCTGCCGGTGGCGGGTAAAGAGATGGTTTACCGTCAGGTGGAGAACAGCTTCACCCAGCCGAATGCCGCGATGAACGTGCAGATGCTGGAGTGGGCGCTGAAGGCGACGGAAGGGTCTAAGGGCGATCTGCTTGAGCTGTACTGCGGTAACGGCAACTTCTCGCTGGCGCTGGCGCGTAACTTCGAACGCGTGCTGGCAACGGAAATCGCCAAGCCGTCGGTAGCGGCCGCGCAGTACAACATCGCCGCTAACCATATCGATAACGTGCAGATCATTCGCATGGCGGCAGAAGAGTTCACCAAGGCCATGAACGGTGTACGCCAGTTTAACCGCCTGGAAGGGATCGATTTGAAGAGCTATCAGTGTGAGACGATTTTTGTCGACCCGCCGCGTAGCGGCCTGGACAGCGAAACCGAGAAGATGGTGCAGGCGTACCCGCGTATTTTGTACATCTCCTGTAACCCGGAGACGCTGTGCAAGAATCTGGAAACATTAAGCCAGACGCACAAGGTTGAACGTCTGGCGCTGTTCGATCAGTTCCCGTATACGCACCATATGGAGTGCGGTGTACTGCTCACGGCGAAGTAACTAGCCGGCGTTTTTGGCAGGTGGCGCTTCGCTTACCTGCCCTACTCAGACCTCATTACTCTGGCAGTTGACTCTTGCGGCTACGCATGCGCGAGCCAATCCAGAACACCAGCGCCACGGACAGTACCGCAGGGAAGAAGTTAGAGCCGATATCCGGATACTCCGCGCGCACCACGGTGCTATACAGCAATACGCCCAGAATAAAACAGGCAGCGGCCAGCCCCGGTAACCCAACCGGCATCGTACGGTTCAGGTAACGCTGATGCAGGCAGTAGACCGTCAGCACCAGCGCAATAAGCGGGAAAATCGAAAATGGCACGATGGAGCTAAAAATAGCGGCAAACGTGCCATTAATGGATAAGCCAGCGATCAATGCCAGCAACAGCGTCCCTTTATCCTGACCTGACTGTTTCATTACTCACCTTCACTCTTCGGTTTGATGTGCCAGTTTCTCTTGTTCACGGCGATACCAGTAGTACGCGCCTTTGGAGATCATCCTGAGCTGCAATACCAGTCGCTCTTCAAGCTGCTTGCGTTGTTCAATGCTGACGTCCAGCGCTTCGGCACCCGCGCTGAACACAATCGTCACCATCGCCTCGGCCTGTGCTTCAGTAAAGGCACGCGGCATATGGTTTTCGAGTTCAAGATAGTCGGCAAGTTCCGCGATGAAGTGCTGAATTTCCCGCGCGACGGCGGCACGAAACGCTGCCGATGTGCCCGAACGCTCGCGCAGAAGCAGACGAAACGCGTTGGGGTTATTGCCGATAAATTCCATAAACGTCGACACGGAGGTGCGGATCACGCTGCCCCCTTTTGCGATACGCTGACGCGCCTGGCGCATCAGCTGGCGCAGCATCAAACCGCTCTCGTCGACCATGGTCAGGCCCAGTTCATCCACATCACGGAAGTGACGATAGAAGGACGTTGGCGCAATCCCGGCCTCGCGTGCGACTTCGCGCAGGCTCAAACTGGCAAAACTCCGCTCAGCACTCAGTTGACTGAATGCGGCTTCCACCAGCGAACGCCGGGTTTTCTCTTTTTGTTGTGCTCTTACGCCCATCACGATAGTTGAATCCTTCCAAAGGCCTGATGGCACTATACCAGAGAATAAAATTAATCTGTTTGCTCAGCTTTGTGAATGATTGTTTACGTGCGGTTTGTGCTCCACTGCCGGAAAAAAGCACAACGATAATTGGGTTACCCTGGCAATGATGTTATGATTCTGTTGCTTTTATGTATAAGAACAGGTAAGCCTTGCCATGCCACATTCCTACGATTACGACGCAATAGTTATTGGTTCCGGCCCCGGCGGCGAAGGTGCTGCTATGGGTCTGGTGAAACAGGGAGCCAGAGTAGCGGTCATCGAGCGCTACCATAATGTCGGCGGCGGTTGCACCCACTGGGGCACCATCCCATCGAAAGCCCTCCGCCACGCCGTTAGCCGCATTATCGAATTTAACCAGAACCCTCTTTACAGCGACCACTCCCGACTTCTTCGTTCCTCCTTTGCCGACATCCTGAATCACGCGGATACCGTCATTAACCAGCAGACGCGCATGCGTCAGGGCTTTTATGAGCGTAACCATTGTGAAATCCTGCAGGGCAACGCGCATTTTGTGGATGAACACACCCTGGCACTCGAATGCCACGACGGTTCGATTGAGACGATCACCGCTGAAAAATTTGTGATTGCCTGCGGTTCACGCCCTTACCATCCGGCCGACGTCGACTTCTCACACCCACGCGTCTACGACAGCGACTCCATTCTGAGCCTGCACCATGAACCCCGCCACGTCATTATCTATGGCGCAGGGGTCATCGGCTGCGAATACGCGTCGATCTTCCGCGGAATGGACGTCAAAGTTGACCTGATTAACACCCGCGATCGCCTGCTGGCGTTCCTCGATCAGGAAATGTCAGACTCCCTCTCCTACCACTTCTGGAACAGCGGCGTAGTGATTCGTCACAACGAAGAGTACGAGAAGATCGAAGGCTGCGATGACGGTGTGATCATGCACCTGAAGTCCGGTAAGAAGCTGAAAGCCGACTGCCTGCTGTACGCCAACGGCCGTACCGGCAATACCGATTCACTGCGGCTGGAAAATATCGGGCTTGAAACAGACAGCCGCGGTCAGCTGAAGGTCAACAGCATGTATCAGACCGCGCTGCCGCACGTATACGCGGTGGGCGACGTAATTGGCTACCCGAGCCTGGCCTCCGCCGCTTACGATCAGGGCCGCATTGCCGCTCAGGCGCTGGTGAAAGGCGAAGCGACGGCGCATCTGATCGAAGATATCCCGACGGGGATCTACACCATTCCGGAAATCAGTTCTGTCGGGAAAACCGAGCAGCAGCTGACGTCAATGAAGGTGCCTTACGAGGTAGGTCGCGCGCAGTTTAAACATCTGGCGCGGGCGCAGATCGTGGGGATGAGCGTAGGTACGCTGAAAATTCTGTTCCATCGCGAGACGAAAGAGATCCTCGGGATTCACTGCTTTGGTGAACGCGCGGCGGAAATCATTCATATCGGCCAGGCAATCATGGAGCAGAAAGGCGGTGGTAACACCATTGAGTACTTCGTTAACACCACCTTTAACTACCCGACCATGGCGGAAGCCTATCGGGTAGCCGCGCTGAACGGCTTAAACCGCCTGTTTTAACGCGCTGTCGAAATGGCCATCCATCGCACCGCGGATGGCCTCTGCCAGTTGCTCATAGCGGCTGCGCAGCGGTGACCCTGGGCGATACACCAGGCCGATCGTGCGACGCGGCTCCGGCTTAATGCACGGCAGGTACACCACGCCATCACGCTTACGCTCGCGCGGTACGGCCAGCGCAGGCAGCAACGTAATACCGCTTCCCGCCGCCACCATATTACGCAGCGTTTCCAGACTGGTTGCGCGGAAGTGGGTATCTTCGTCAGCGCCCGCTTCGAAGCAGAAGCCCATCGCCTGATCGCGCAGGCAGTGACCGTCTTCCAGCATCAGCAGCTTTTCACCGGCCAGATCGGCCATCGGCACGCGATCGCGGTTCGCCCACGGGTGATCTTCATAGATCGCCAGCATCATCGGCTCATCGAACAGCGGTACTTCAATAAACGCTTCGCTCTCTTTTACCAGCGCCAGAATGGCGCAGTCGAGCTTGCCGCTGTCCAGCTGCGCCAGCAGCTGATGGGTTTGCGCTTCGTGCAGATACATTTCGAGTTTCGGGAAAGTCTGGTGCAGCATCGGAATGATGTGCGGTAACAGGTACGGGCCAACGGTTGGGATCAGGCCAATATGCAGCGGGCCGGACATGGCCTCTCCCTGCTGGCTTGCCATTTCCTTGAGCACTTTGACCTCGCGCAGCACGGTGCGCGCCTGATCCACCAGCAGAAGACCGGCCTGGGTGAACAGCACCTTACGGCTGGTGCGCTCCAGCAGCATCACGCCCAACTCGTCTTCCAGCTTGCGGATCTGCCCGCTCAGCGTGGGCTGGCTGACGTGGCAGGAATCTGCCGCGCGGCGAAAGTGACGATGCTCGGCTAACGCTACCAGGTATTCAAGATCACGAATATTCATTATTCATCCTCCGTCGCCACGATAGTTCATGGCGATAGATAGCATAGCAATGAACGATTATCCCTATCAAGCATTCTGTTGAATAATACGCCACATAGACGAGGCGGCCGTGTTTGACCCTTGACGTCCCCGCACCGTCAGCGAGTTTCTCTCAAAACTCGAACAACTAAAGCCAACGTGAACTTTTGCGGACCCCGTGGTCCGCTTTTTTTTTGCGTAAAAAAGCCTGGCGCTAAGCCAGGCTCCGTTTTTCTCCCTCTCCCGGTGGGAGAGGGCCGGGGTGAGGGCACCAGCCCGCACGGTTCAAATCAGGCGGTTTTTCGCATCCGCAATTGCCTGCGCCACCTGCTTCGGCGACACGCCGCCTTTCGCCGCACGTTTATCCAGGCAGGACTGCAGCGCCAGAATCGGGTACACATCCTCCCCGATCGCCGCGCTGAACTTTTGCAGGTCGGCAAGCGCCAGATCTTCCAGCGGTTTACCCTGACGAATGGCTTCCACCACCGCTTCGCCCACAATATGGTGCGCTTCACGGAACGGTACGCCCTTCGCGACAAGGTAGTCCGCCAGTTCGGTAGAGTTGGCATAGCCCTGCTGCGCCGCTTCCTGGCAGCGCGGACGTTTCACCTGAATGCCGTCCAGCACCAGCGCGCCCATGTGCAGACAGTCCAGCCAGGTGTCGAGCGCGTCGAACAGCCCTTCCTTGTCTTCCTGCATATCTTTGTTATACGCCAGCGGCAGCCCTTTCAGGGTCATCATCATGCCGGTCAGCGCGCCCTGCACGCGACCGCACTTGCCGCGGATCAGTTCCAGCGCGTCCGGGTTTTTCTTCTGCGGCATCAGCGATGAGCCTGAGGTCACGCGGTCAGACAGCTCAACGAAGCCCGCTTCACCGGAGTTAAAGAAGATCAGGTCTTCGGCAAAGCGCGAAAGATGCACCATCCCGATAGAGGCATTGGAGAGCAGCTCCAGCACGTGGTCACGGTCAGAGACGCTGTCCAGGCTGTTGCGGGTGGCGGAGGCAAAGCCCAGCCATCCTGCCAGCTGCTCGCGGTCGATTTCATACGCCGTACCGGCCAGCGCGCCGCTGCCCAGCGGGCTGACGTCCAGACGCTTCAGGGTATCCTGCAGACGGCTTTCGTCACGCGCCAGCATCTCAACGTAGGCCAGACACCAGTGCGCAAAGGTCACCGGCTGCGCGCGCTGCAGGTGGGTATAACCCGGCATCACCGCGTCCTGATTGTTCTGCGCGGTCTCTACCAGCGCACTTTGAAGCTGACGGTTGGCCGCCAACAGTTCGCCAACGGTCTCTTTACACCACAGCTTCAGGTCGGTGGCGACCTGGTCGTTACGGCTACGGCCGGTGTGCAGCTTTTTACCCAGCTGGCCGACTTTGTCGATCAGCTTGCCTTCCACCCAGCTGTGAATATCTTCGGCATCGCTCTGCAGGATTTGCTGCGGATCCAGACGTACCTCTTCCAGCAGGTTGTTCAGCGCCTCTTCCAGCTGCTGCTGTTCGTCTGCGGTCAGTACGCCAACGGTCACCAGCGCTTTGGACCAGGCCACAGAGCCGACAATATCCTGTTCGGCCAGGCGGTAGTCGAAGCGCAAAGAGTCGTTGAACTGTTTGAACCGCTGATCCGCTGCCTGTGTAAAACGCCCACCCCAAAGTGCCATAACATCGTTCCTTTATTCGTTAGTTCCGCCGGGTGCGCTTCGCTTACCCCGGCCTACGGTCATTCAATAAAAAACTTACGCTAAAATACGCGTGCCAATCGGCGTGCCGTTAAACAGCGCCGGGAGCTGCTCCGCGTGACGCCAGGAGGCGATATCCACCGGGCGGCCCAGCGTGCGCGCTGCATCCAGCGCGGCGTTCACTTTGACGATCATGCCGTCGGTAATAATGCCCTGAGCGATCAGCTGCTCGGCTTTGGCGGCGGTCATTTCCGCTATGCGCTGGCCTTTACCGTCGAGAATGCCGCTCACGTCGGAGAGCAGGATCAGGTCTGCGCCCAGCGTGGCCGCCAGCGCGGTTGCCGCCTGGTCCGCGTTAACGTTCATCAGCTCGCCCTCTTCGGTCACGCCGATAGAGCTCACCACCGGCAGGAAACCGCCTTCCAGCAGGGTGTTAATCAGCTTAGGCGAACCTGGCTGCGCCAGTCCAACATGGCCGAGCTCTTCATCGAGCTGGGTCACTTTTACGCTATCACCGTCGCCCAGGTAGAGGCCAACGGACGCAATATGGTGTTTCTTCGCCCATGCCAGCAGCGTTTTGTTCGCCGTGCCCGCCAGCGCGCCGGTAATGATGTCAATCTGGTCAGCAGGCGTGACGCGCAGGCCATTTTTCTTTTTCACCGGCAGATTCAGCCCTTTCATCAGCTCATCCACCACGCAGCCGCCGCCGTGCACAATCACCAGCGGACGCTGGTGCGATTCGCGATAGTTCACCAGCGCGGTAAACAGGCGCTCCAGCGCTTCTTCGCTGTCCAGCAGTACACCACCGAGTTTGATAATTAATGGGTTCATCATCACACCTTAAATAAGAGCCTGCGTTTCAGGGAAGCCGAAACGAATATTTGCACACTGCATTGCCTGTGCGGCAGCGCCTTTGAGTAAGTTATCTTCTGCGGCGACCACAATCAGATGCTCGCCCTGTACGGCAAAGCCGATATCGCAGAACGGCAGGCCAACCACGTTTTTGAGCGCCGGCACGCCTTTGTCGTACAGACGCACCAGCGGTTTATCCGCATACGCCTGCGTGAAGGCCTCGCTCACCTGCTCTTTCGTCACGCCCGGCTTCAGGCGACAGGTGATGGTTTCGAGGATCCCGCGCGGGAAGCTGCCCAGGTGCGGGGTAAAAATCACCTCCGCGCCCAGATGGGTGGTGATTTCAGGATGATGGCGGTGATTAAACACGCCATACGGCTGAAGGCTCACTTCGCAGAAGCTGTTGGAGATAGCGGCCTTGCGCCCCGCACCGCTCACGCCGCTGGTGGCGTTGATCACCGGCCACTGGCTTAGATCCAGCAGACCGGCGTCGATCAGCGGCTTCAGGGAGAGCTGTGCCGCCGTCGGGTAGCAGCCCGGAACGGCAATCAGGTCCGCTTCTTTCAGTTTATCCGCACTCCACTCCGCCAGGCCGTACACCGCTTTTTCAAGCAGATCCGGATGCTGATGAGTAAAGCCGTAATATTTTTCGTAGAACGCGCCGTCGTTAACGCGGAACGCGCCGGAGAGGTCAAACACCACGCAGCCGGCCGCCAGGAACTGCGGCGCAAGGTCGTGGCTGACCTCGTGCGCGGTGGCTAAAAACACCACGTCGACGCCGTCGGTAAACTCGCTGATGTCAGACATCGGCTGCAGCGGCAGATCGACCATGCCCTTAAGCTGCGGATGCAAATCGGAAATTAACTTTCCTGCATCATTGCTTTGCGCTGACACGGTCAAAGCGGTTATGGTCATATGAGGGTGGCGATTTACGTAGCTTACAAGCTCTGCGCCCGCATAACCGCTAGCGCCTACAATCAGCGTATTCAACATCGGGTTCCTTTATGCTCAACGTTAATGTATTTTTATTCACATTTATTGCATGAATATTGATACTATCACGACCTAAGGTGTGTCAACAATGAAAATGAACTTACCGCCATTTATCGAGATCTACCGCGCCCTGATTGCCACACCGTCCATCAGTGCGACCGAAGAAGCGCTGGATCAGAGCAATGAGTCTTTAATCAATCTGCTGGCGGGTTGGTTTAGCGATCTTGGGTTTAACGTTGAGGTTCAGCCCGTCCCCGGAACACGCCACAAATTTAACCTGCTCGCCAGCACCGGAACCGGCGCGGGCGGCCTGCTGCTGGCCGGCCATACCGACACCGTACCGTTTGACGATGGCCGCTGGACGCGCGATCCGTTCACCCTGACCGAGCATGACAACAAGCTCTACGGTCTGGGCACCGCCGACATGAAAGGCTTCTTCGCCTTTATCCTCGACGCGCTGCGTGACGTGGACGTGACGAAGCTGAAAAAACCGCTCTACATTCTGGCAACCGCCGATGAAGAGACCAGCATGGCGGGCGCACGTTATTTCTCTGAAAACACGTCGATTCGTCCGGACTGCGCGATCATCGGTGAACCGACCTCTCTGCAGCCGATTCGTGCGCACAAAGGCCATATTTCTACCGCGGTGCGCGTGCTGGGCCAGTCCGGTCACTCCAGCGATCCGGCGCGCGGCGTGAACGCCATTGAGCTGATGCACGACGCCATTGGCCGCATTATGACCCTGCGCGACGATCTGAAAGAGCGGTATCACTACGAGGCATTCACCGTGCCGTATCCGACGCTGAACCTCGGTAGCCTGCACGGCGGCGATGCGTCCAACCGCATCTGCGCCTGCTGCGAACTGCATATGGATATCCGTCCGCTGCCGGGCATGACGCTGAGCGATCTGGATGGCCTGCTGAATGAAGCGCTGGCCCCGGTGAGCGAGCGCTGGCCGGGACGCCTGACGGTCTCCGAACTGCATCCGCCAATCCCGGGCTACGAATGCCCGCCAGACCATCAGCTGGTTCAGGTGGTGGAAAAACTGCTCGGCGAGAAAACCGACGTGGTGAACTACTGCACCGAAGCGCCTTTTATTCAAACGCTTTGCCCGACGCTGGTCCTCGGCCCTGGCTCCATTAATCAGGCCCACCAGCCGGATGAATATCTGGAAACCCGCTTCATCAAGCCCACCCGCGAGCTGATTACCCAGGTTGTGCATCACTTCTGCTGGCATTAAAACCGCACCGAAAAGTCCCCTCTCCCACAGGGAGAGGGTTCGGGTGAGGGCAACAAATCGCATGATCACCGTCACATTTCCATAAGCATCTCTTATCTGACGCAATGCGAATTAAATTTCGTAAATTGTCCGCATTTATTCGTTTGCTGAACCGTTTTCGCAGCAATTGACGACGGGGGTTTTACGTGGCTTTATAAAGGGAGATGACAAAATAATGTCCAGAAGATTTTCGCCTGGGCATAAACAAAAATGATGGGGTGACTGGGTTTTTATGAACGAACAATATTCCGCGTTGCGTAGTAATGTCAGCATGCTCGGCAAAGTGCTTGGAGATACCATCAAAGACGCATTAGGGGAGAACATCCTCGACCGCGTTGAAACCATCCGCAAGCTGTCTAAATCTTCCCGTGCCGGTAACGAGGCCAGTCGTCAGGAGCTGCTCACCACCTTGCAGAACCTCTCTAACGATGAGCTGCTGCCCGTTGCCCGCGCCTTCAGCCAGTTCCTGAACCTGGCAAACACCGCTGAGCAATACCACAGCATTTCGCCAAACGGCGAAGCGGCCAGCAACCCGGAAGTCATTGCCCGCACCCTTCGTAAACTGAAAGACCAGCCAGACCTCAACGAAGCCACCATCAAAAAAGCGGTGGAGTCCCTTTCGCTGGAGCTGGTGCTGACCGCACACCCAACCGAAATCACCCGTCGTACGCTGATCCACAAGATGGTGGAAGTAAACAGCTGCCTGAAGCAGCTGGATAACAAAGACATTGCCGACTACGAGCGCAACCAGTTGATGCGCCGTCTGCGCCAGCTGATTGCCCAGTCCTGGCATACCGATGAAATTCGTAAGCATCGCCCAAGCCCGGTCGACGAAGCCAAATGGGGCTTTGCGGTGGTGGAAAACAGTCTGTGGGAAGGGGTACCAAACTACCTGCGCGAGCTGAACGAACAGCTGGAAGAAAACCTCGGCTACCGCCTGCCGGTCGATTTCGTTCCGGTTCGTTTCACCTCCTGGATGGGAGGTGACCGCGACGGCAACCCGAACGTGACCGCGGAAATCACCCGTCACGTTCTGCTGCTGAGCCGCTGGAAAGCGACCGACCTGTTCCTGAAGGATATTCAGGTGCTGATCTCCGAGCTGTCGATGGTTGAAGCGACGCCGGAACTGCGCGCGCTGGCCGGTGAAGAAGGTGCCAGCGAGCCGTACCGCTTCCTGATGAAAAAGCTGCGCGGTCAGCTGATGGCCACCCAGGCGTGGCTGGAAGCGCGCCTTAAAGGCCAGCGCCTGCCGAAGCCGGAAGGTCTGCTGAGCCAGAACGAACAGCTCTGGGAGCCGCTGTACGCCTGCTATAAATCACTCCAGGCCTGTGGCATGGGCATCATTGCCAACGGCGAACTGCTTGATACCCTGCGCCGCGTGAAGTGTTTCGGCGTACCGCTGGTGCGTATCGACGTCCGTCAGGAAAGTACCCGCCATACTGAAGCGCTGGGCGAGCTGACCCGCTATCTCGGCATCGGTGACTATGAAAGCTGGTCAGAAGCCGACAAGCAGGCGTTCCTGATCCGCGAGCTGAACTCCAAGCGCCCTCTGCTGCCGCGCAACTGGGAGCCAAGCAACGACACCCGCGAGGTGCTCAACACCTGTAAAGCGATCGTCGATGCGCCGAAAGGATCGGTGGCCGCCTACGTGATCTCCATGGCGAAAACCCCGTCCGACGTGCTGGGCGTTCATCTTCTGCTGAAAGAAGCGGGCATCGACTACGCCCTGCCAGTCGCCCCGCTGTTTGAGACCCTCGACGACCTGAACAACGCCAACGACGTCATGACCCAGCTGCTTAACATCGACTGGTATCGCGGCTTTATTCAGGGCAAGCAGATGGTGATGATTGGCTATTCCGACTCCGCGAAAGATGCGGGCGTGATGGCGGCGTCCTGGGCGCAGTATCAGGCTCAGGATGCGCTGATCAAAACCTGCGAGAAAGCCGGTATTGAGCTGACCCTGTTCCACGGTCGCGGTGGCTCCATTGGCCGCGGTGGCGCGCCTGCTCACGCGGCGCTGCTCTCTCAACCGCCGGGAAGTCTGAAAGGCGGCCTGCGCGTGACCGAGCAGGGCGAGATGATCCGCTTCAAGTATGGCCTGCCGGAAGTGACCATCAGCAGCCTATCGCTCTATACCAGCGCGATCCTGGAAGCGAACCTGCTGCCACCGCCGGAGCCAAAAGAATCCTGGTGCCGCATCATGGACGAGCTGTCAGATATTTCCTGCGATCTGTACCGCGGCTACGTGCGTGAAAACAAAGACTTCGTGCCTTACTTCCGTTCAGCAACGCCTGAGCAGGAGCTGGGTAAACTGCCGCTGGGCTCGCGTCCTGCAAAGCGTCGCCCGACCGGTGGCGTTGAATCCTTGCGCGCCATTCCATGGATCTTCGCCTGGACGCAGAACCGCCTGATGCTGCCCGCCTGGCTGGGTGCCGGTGCCGCGCTGCAAAAAGTGGTGGAAGACGGCAAACAGAACGAACTGGAAACCATGTGCCGCGACTGGCCCTTCTTCTCTACCCGTCTGGGCATGCTGGAGATGGTCTTCTCGAAGGCCGACCTGTGGCTGGCGGAATACTACGACCAGCGACTGGTGAAACCAGAGCTGTGGGCGTTGGGTAAAGAACTGCGCGAACTGCTGGAAGGCGACATCAAAGTGGTGCTGGACATCGCCAACGACTCGCACCTGATGGCGGACCTGCCGTGGATCGCCGAGTCAATCCAGCTGCGTAACATCTACACCGACCCGCTGAACGTTTTACAGGCTGAACTGCTGCACCGTTCCCGCCTGGCGGAAGAGGAAGGTAAAGAGCCGGATCCTCGCGTTGAACAGGCGCTGATGGTGACGATTGCGGGCGTTGCGGCGGGTATGCGTAACACTGGGTAATGCTTTATGCCGGGCAGGCGTTTTTAGCGCCGCCCGGCACGTTTCGGTAGTCTTCTCATGTATTCCGATATCACCCGAATTTTGGCTGACCTGGTGAACCGTACGTTACCGCTGGGTCAGATTCATTTCTCAGCGCTAGCTGAACAGCATCCCCGAACATCTCCCTGCCTCGTCATTACCCTTGCTACCCCCTGTGAGGCGATATTTTCATCCTTTGGACACATCACGCTTCCAGCGCCTAACGCCCTGAGCATACATTTCGGTAAGCAGCAGCTGACTCTCGATTTACAGCGTGACAACGCGCTTTTGCAGCAGCTGCAGGTTCCCCGGCGTGGCCCGCGAACGGGTGCTTTTCTTCTGCAAGCGCTCACCGAATTACAGATGCAGCCAGACGAGCAAGACACAGCCATGCTGGTGGTATTAAGCTTGCTCAGCCACTGCCGGGATCTGCTTGGCAGTGACATCCACACCGCTAACCGCAGCCGGGCGCTATTCGAAGCCGTTCGTAGCTATATCGAAGAAAATTATGCCTCTTCGTTAACGCGCGAATCCGTGGCACAGGCGTTCTACATCTCGCCGAATTACCTTTCCCATCTCTTTCAGAAGATCGGCCACGTGGGGTTCAACGAGTATCTGACACAAACGCGGCTGGAACATGCACGCCAGCTGCTGAAAGGCTACGATCTCAAAATTAAAGATATTGCCGCACGCTGCGGATTTCCTGACAGCAACTACTTTTGTCGCCTCTTTCGCAAGCACACCGAGCGTTCCCCTTCCGAATATCGTCGCCAGTATCACAGCCAGCTTATCGCCAAAAAATAGCATTGTGATCGCTATCGCACTTCGCTAAGGACATTACATTTGTCCAGTATTTGGCAAAATTGACCTGTATCCGCCGCACTCAGCCGGGCCTTATCCTTTATTCAACCTTTCTGACTTAAGGAAAAATAATGGAACTGTATCTGGATACCGCGAACGTGGCGGAAGTGGAACGCCTTGCACGCATCTTCCCCATCGCGGGCGTCACCACCAACCCAAGCATCATTGCCGCCAGCCGTGAATCCATCTGGGACGTGCTGCCGCGGCTGCAACAAGCCATCGGGCCGGAGGGCACGCTGTTTGCTCAAACCATGAGCCGCGACGCCGAAGGCATGGTGGCGGAGGCCAAACGCCTGAGTAACGCCATCCCGGGTATTGTGGTGAAAATTCCGGTCACCGCGCAGGGGCTTATCGCCATTAAAGGGCTGAAAAGAGAGGGTATTACCACGCTGGGCACCGCCGTTTACAGCGCCGCTCAGGGTTTACTGGCCGCGCTGGCAGGCGCGAAATACGTTGCGCCGTACGTCAACCGCGTCGACGCACAGGGCGGCGACGGTATTGGCATGGTACAGGAGCTGCAGTCCCTGCTTGAACTTCATGCGCCGGAAAGCATGGTGCTGGCTGCCAGCTTTAAAACACCGCGTCAGGCGCTGGACTGCCTGCTGGCCGGATGCGAGGCAATCACGATCCCCTTAGACGTAGCGCAACAAATGCTCGGTACACCAGCGGTAGAGTCGGCCATAGAAAAGTTCGAGCAGGACTGGAAAAACGCGTTTGGTAACCTCAATCTCTAAGGGAGAACTGTTATGGACCGTATCATTCAATCGCCGGGGAAATATATCCAGGGCGCGGATGTGCTGACCCGTCTCGGCGACTATCTGAAACCCCTGGCAAACCGCTGGCTGATCGTCGGCGATAAGTTTGTGCTGGGTTTTGCCGAAGACACCCTGCGCCAGAGTTTTAAAAAAGCCGAACTGCATGCCGAAATCGCGCCGTTTGGCGGCGAATGTTCGCAAAATGAAATCGATCGCCTGAAAAAGTTGGCCGATAGCGCCGACTGCCTGGCAGTACTGGGGATTGGTGGCGGTAAAACGCTTGATACCGCGAAAGCGCTGGCTCACTTTATGGACGTACCGGTCGCCATTGCGCCGACTATCGCTTCCACCGACGCGCCGTGCAGCGCCCTTTCCGTTATTTACACCGACAGCGGCGAGTTCGATCGCTACCTGATGCTGCCGCACAACCCGAACATGGTCATTGTGGATACGAAAGTGGTAGCAGGTGCGCCTGCACGTCTGCTGGCCGCCGGGATTGGCGACGCGCTGGCGACCTGGTTTGAAGCTCGGGCCTGCTCGCGCAGCGGCGCGACCACCATGGCCGGGGGTAAATGCACACAGGCGGCATTAGCGCTCGCCGAGCTGTGCTACAACACGCTGGTTGAAGAGGGTGAAAAAGCGATGCTGGCGGCGGAACAGCATGTGGTAACGCCTGCGCTGGAACGCATTATCGAAGCCCCAACACCTATCTCAGCGGCGTCGGCTTTGAAAGTGGCGGGCTGGCGGCTGCACACGCTATTCATAACGGCATGACGGCGGTGCCTGACGCGCATCACTTCTATCATGGGGAAAAAGTGGCGTTTGGTACGCTGACGCAGCTGGTGCTGGAAAACGCGCCGGTAGAAGAAATTGAGACCGTCGCGGCGCTTTGCCACAGCGTAGGGCTGCCGATCACCCTGGCACAGCTGAACATCAAAGAGGATATTCCGGCCAAAATGCGTCTGATTGCCGAAGCCTCTTGTGCGGAAGGAGAAACGATCCACAACATGCCGGGGGGCGTCACGCCGGATCAGGTGTATGCGGCGCTGCTGGTGGCAGACCAGTATGGACAGCGATTCCTGCAGGAGTGGGAGTAATAAAAAAGCCGGGTGGCGCTGCGCTTACCCGGCCTACATGGCACTTTAATTTGTAGGCCGGGTAAGGCGTAGCCGCCACCCGGCACAATGGCTACTTCACGTCAAACCGATCCAAATCCATCACCTTCGCCCATGCGGCAACGAAGTCACGGACAAACTTCTCGTGTGCGTCGCTGCTGGCATAAACTTCGGCCAGCGCACGCAGGACGGCGTTCGAACCGAAGACCAGGTCGGCGCGGGTCGCGGTGTATTTCACTTCACCGCTGGCGCGATCGCTACCGGCAAACAGTTCGTTTGAATCGTCGGTCGCTTTCCACTGCGTGTTCATGTCCAGCAGATTCACGAAGAAATCATTGCTCAGCACGCCTTCGCGGTTGGTGAACACGCCGTTCTTACTGCCATCAAAGTTCGTGCCCAGTACGCGCAGGCCACCGATCAGCACCGTCAGCTCAGGTGCGGTCAGGGTCAGTTGCTGGGCCTTATCAATCAGCAATGATTCCGTCGTGGACACATCCACCTGCGCACGGTAGTTGCGGAAGCCGTCGGCAATCGGTTCGAGCAGGTTAAACATCTCGATATCCGTCTGATCCTGACGAGCATCCACACGGCCCGGCGTGAACGGCACGTTGACGTAAACGCCCGCGGCTTTCGCCGCCTGCTCAACGCCCACAACGCCCGCCAGCACGATGATATCCGCCAGCGAGGCTTTATTGGTGGTGCGCTGAATAGCTTCCAGAGCCGGTAACGCACGTACCGCCGCGGCATTCACATCCCAGTCGCGCTGAGGCGCCAGCGCCAGACGCGCGCCGTTGGCACCGCCGCGCTTGTCGCCGCCGCGGAAGGTCGATGCAGACGCCCATGCCACGGAAACCAGCTCGCTCACGGAGAGGCCAGAGGCCGCGATTTCCGCTTTCAGGCTTTCAATGTCTTCCTGCGTCGGATGGAACACCGGCTGAGGCAGCGGATCCTGCCAAATCAGATCTTCTTTCGGCACTTCCGGGCCGATGTACCGCGCTTTTGGCCCCATATCACGGTGGGTCAGTTTGAACCACGCGCGCGCGAAGGCTTCGTTAAAGGCCTGCGGATCGTTCAGGAAGCGACGGGAAATTTTCTCGAATTCCGGGTCGAAACGCAGCGTCAGGTCGGTGACCAGCATGGTTGGCTTACGTTTTTTCGACGGGTCAAACGGGTCTGGCATGATTTCCGGCGCATCCACGGCTTCAAACTGAATCGCGCCTGCCGGGCTGCGGGTCTGCACCCATTCGTATTTGAACAGGTTCTCGAAGAAGTAGTTGCTCCACTGGGTCGGAGTTTGCGACCAGATGACCTCCAGCCCGGAGGTGATGGCATCAGCGCCAATACCGGTGCCGTGCGTGCTGGCCCAGCCTAAGCCCTGCGCTTCAATCGGCGAGGCTTCCGGATCGGTACCTACGTGCGTGGCTTCACCCGCGCCGTGGGTTTTACCGAGCGTATGGCCGCCGGCAATCAGCGCGACGGTCTCTTCGTCGTTCATACCCATGTTGCCAAAGGTGGCGCGGATCGCCGCCGCCGCAGACAGCGGTTCACCGCTGGCGTTTGGCCCTTCCGGGTTCACGTAAATCAGCCCCATTTCGGTGGCCGCCAGCGGGCGCTTCGCCAGTGCTTCCGGGTCACGGTGGGTCAGCCAGGCTTTTTCATCACCCCAGTTCACGTCCAGATCCGGTTCCCAGACGTCTTCACGACCGGCGCCAAAACCAAAGGTGCGGAAGCCGGAGTTCTCCAGCGCCACGTTACCCGCGAGGATAAACAGGTCGGCCCAGGAGATTTTTTGTCCGTATTTTTGCTTGATTGGCCACAGCAGGCGGCGCGCTTTATCCAGGCTGACGTTATCAGGCCAGGAGTTCAGCGGCGCAAAGCGCTGTTGGCCGCGTCCGGCACCGCCGCGTCCGTCAACGGAGCGGTAAGTACCGGCACCGTGCCAGGCCATGCGAATAAACAGACCCGCGTAGCTGCCCCAGTCGGCAGGCCACCACGGTTGAGAATCGGTTAACAGAGCTTTGAGATCGCCCTTGAGGGCGGAATAGTCGAGCTTGCTGAATTCTTTGCGGTAGTCGAAGTCTTCACCCAGAGGGTTCGAACGGTTGGAATGTTGGTTGAGAAGATCGATGCGGAGTTGTTTAGGCCACCACTCTTTGCTGCCGGTACCTGCGCCCGCGCTGTGATCGACGCCGCCCTGATGGAACGGACATTTGCCGGCGGATGCCGCGTTATTGGTCTCGTCTGACGTGCTCATCGCTATGCTCCCTTTACAGTTATACCGTTACGATATACACCACTAGCAATAAGATATAGTTGAATTAATCCACAGATTCGATAGTTAATACCTTTTAACTTTTTATATGATTAAAAAGCCCTCACTTTATGAGGGCTTTTTGCTGATTACGCCGGACGAACGCCCAGCGTATGACAAATGGCGTAGCTCATCTCCGCGCGGTTAAGCGTGTAGAAGTGGAAGTCTTTCACCCCTTCGCGGCTTAAGATCTTCACCATGTCCATCGCGATATTGGCCCCCACCAGCTTGCGGGTTTCCGCGTCATCGTCCAGCCCTTCGTACATTTTGGACATCCACAGCGGAATGCGAACGTTGGTCATATCGGCGAATTTCTTCGCCTGTTTGAAGTTAGAGACTGGCAGAATGCCCGGGATAATTTCGACGTCGATACCTGCCGAGACGCAGCGGTCACGGAAGCGCAGATAGCTTTCCACGTCAAAGAAGAACTGGGTGATGGCGCGGTTGGCACCGGCCTCCACCTTACGCTTCAGGTTAAGCAAATCCGCCTGGGCGCTTTTCGCTTCCGGGTGGACTTCAGGGTAGGCGGCCACGGAGATATCAAAATCAGCAACGTTTTTCAGCAGCGCGACCAGATCGGTAGCGTACATGTCCGGCTTGCCGCTTCCCGGCGGCAGATCGCCACGCAGGGCAACGATATGGCGAATCCCGTTGTTCCAGTAGTCCTGGGCAATGGCGCGCAGCTCATCGCGGGTGGCGTCAATACAGGTCAGATGCGGCGCTGCTTCCAGACCGGTACGATCTTTGATGCCTTTAATAATGCTGTGCGTACGGTCGCGCTCGCCGGAGTTAGCGCCGTAGGTCACGGAGACAAACTTCGGCTTAAGGCTGCTCAGGCGATCGATAGAGCTCCACAGGGTTTGCTCCATTTCACTGGTGCGCGGCGGGAAAAATTCAAAAGAGACGTTAATCTGGCCGTTTACTTCGGCCAGGCTCTGATTCAGTGCTTCCCGCTGGTTGGCGTGAAAAAAGCTCATACCTTACCTCTATCTCTCGCGTGTCATTGTCTGTTGTGTTGTGAACTTCTATACGTTTAGACGTCCAGAAGTAAAAATGACGGAAAAGCGGCGTGACGTCAACAGAAATAATCACAATAACGGTGAGGTTTGCTCAGGGAAGATGAAGGGAGTTCATGATGAGGGTGAGCGCGGTCTGATGCCCTCACCCTAACCCTCTCCCACAGGGAGAGGGAAATTCACTTTTTACAGCAGCTTAGCCAGACGGTTAATATCGGACTGGATAGCCCCAGCGGTGACATCGCGCCCCGCGCCCGGGCCGCGGATCACCAGCGGGTTATCGCGGTACCAGCGGCTTTCAATGGCGAAGACGTTATCGCACGGCAGCAGGGCCGCCAGCGGATGGTCAGGACGCACCGCCTCGACACCCACACGCGCCTTACCGTTCGCCTCGAAACGCGCCACGTAGCGCAGCACCAGCCCCATCTCGTTTGCCGCTTCCAGACGCTGCACCATCTGGTCATTCAGCTCGTCGCCGTTTTCGAAGAAGTGGTCAACAGAACCTTCTTCGCAGCCCGCAGGCACCAGCGACTCGACGCGGACGGAATCCGGCTCGATGTCATAACCGGCTTCACGCGCCAGGATCACCAGCTTGCGCATCACGTCTTTACCGGAGAGGTCAACGCGCGGATCGGGCTCGGTTAAGCCCTGCTGCCACGCCTGATCCACCAGGTCGGTGAACGGTACGGTGCCGTCAAACTGCAGGAACAGCCAGGAGAGCGTGCCGGAGAAGATCCCGCTCAGCGCCAGAATGCTGTCGCCGCTTTCAATCAGGTCACGCACGGTATGGTTAACCGGCAGGCCCGCGCCAACGGTGGCATTATAGAGCCAGTGGCGGCCCGTTTTTTCGAACGCGTCATGGATCTGACGGTATTTATCGGTGCTGCTCGCCCCCGCCAGCTTGTTGGCGCTGATGACGTGGAAACCGTGGCTGGCGAAATCCAGATACTGATCGGCAAGCTGTTCGCTGGCGGTGACGTCCAGCACCACCAGATCGTCATACGGGTGCGCGCGCATCCACAGGAACAGCGACTCTTCATCCTGCTCAACCGCTTCATCGTTAAAGAAGGCAAGCGCCCGGCTGGCGTCCAGCCCTTCGTAGTTCAGCAAGCTGCGGCGGCTATCCACCACGCCCGCAAGAATAAATTCAAACCCGGTACGCGCCGAAAGCGTGACCTGTTCGCGGGCGAACAGCTCCAGCCAGCGGGAACCGATGTTACCCTTACCAAACAGCACCAGGCCGATGCGTTTTTCCGCGCGGAACAGCGAGGTGTGCAGACCCTGAATCAGGCTTTCGGTTGGGCCTTTACGCAGCACGGCGACCAGGCTGATGCCCTCTTCCGACTGCCAGGTGAACTCCACCGGCTGGCCCTTCAGCTGCTGCCAGAAGCGGTGGCAGTGCAGCGGGTTACGGGTGACGCCCGCGCCGACCATCGCCACCAGCGCCAGCCCCTGACGCAGGCGAAGCTCGCCCGGCAGGCCCGCTTCGTCGAGAATTTTCAGCGCGCTGTCCGCCACTTCGGCGGTATAGCAGAACTGCAGCAGCTGACGATCATTATGCACGCCAACGGCCAGCGGACGCACCTGGGCGCGCTTCAGGATCGTGTCGATATCTTTATGCGCCAGCCTGAAGTCCTGGCCCGCAGGGACCTGGAACTCGATCAGGCAGATGTCGTCGTGGCTGGTGACAATGCGCGCGCCCGTGCCGGACGCCAGCACGCGCTCAATGCGGGTAGACCCCTGATCCGGCGTATAGCTACAGCGCAGCTGCAGGTCAATATCGCTGCCGGAAACCGGCTGCAGCGTGCGCGCGTGCAGCACCGGGGCCGCCAGACGCGCCAGCTCGCTCGCTTCGTCGAGACGCAGCAGCGGAAGCAGGCAGGCATCTTTCACTTTACGCGGGTCCGCGCTGTAGACACCGGCCACGTCGCTCCAGATGGTGACGCGGGACACGCCCGCCAGGGCACCGATCTGCGTTGCCGAGTAGTCCGAGCCGTTACGGCCCAGCAGCACGGTTTCACCGGCGTTGCTGCGGCTGATAAAGCCGGTGACGACAATACGTTTGCCCGGATGCTGCACCAGCAGCTGTTGCAGCAGCGGATAGGACAACCCTTCGTCCACCTGAGGCTGCGCGGCGCGTTCCGCACGCAGGAAATCACGCGCGTCGAGCCAGGCCGCGTCTACGCCCAGGTGTTGCAGTACGGCGGCCATCAGGCGCGCGGACCACACTTCACCGTGGCCCACCACTTCGGCATACACCGCGTCGGTAATCCCGCTGTCCAGCAGAGCAGCCAGACGCTCAAGGTCATGCGTGAAGGCGCTGATCAGCCCGTCCGCCACGTCCGCAGGCAGCAGGCCGGCAATCAGCTCGCTCTGGTAACGACGTAAGGACTGTTGCACCTGATGCGCAGAAAGGCGATCGGTCTGGCTCAGTTTCAGCCAGCTAATCAACTGGTTGGTGGTGCTGCCCGCCGCCGAGACAACCATCATGTCACCCGGCTGTGAATATTCGGTCATGATCCCTGCGACGCGCAGATAACATTTCACATCAGCAAGACTACTACCACCAAACTTGTGCAGCTGACGACCCTTCGCCCCTGCCTGCGCTATCACACTCATGATTACCCCTTGGCTGCGACCCGGAAGCCATTTTCCAGATCGGCAATTAAATCTTCAGAATCTTCAATACCGGTCGAGATACGCAGCAGCGTCTCGGAAATCCCGGCGGCGGCACGTGCTTCCGGTGCCATACCTGCGTGCGTCATGGTCGCGGCGTGGGAGATCAAGCTTTCAACCCCACCTAAGGATTCCGCCAGCGTAAACAATGACAGCCCGCTCAGGAAGCGACGCAGCGTTTGCTCGTCACCGTCCAGTTCAAAACTTAACATCGCGCCAAATCCCTTCTGCTGGCGCGCGGCAATCTCATGCCCCTGGTTTTCCGGCAGCGACGGGTGATAAAGCTTCTTCACCAGCGGCTGGGTTTTCAGGAAATCGACAATCGCCTGGGCATTACGCTGCGCCACGTCCATGCGCGGCGACAGCGTGCGGATGCCGCGCAACAGCAGGTAGCTGTCGAACGCGCCCGCGGTGACGCCGATGTTATTAGCCCACCATGCCAGTTCCGTGACAACGTCGGGATCTTTTGCAATCACCACGCCCGCCACCACGTCAGAATGGCCGTTCAGATATTTAGTACATGAATGCAATACCAGATCCGCACCCAGTGCTAACGGGTTCTGAAGGGCCGGACTGAGGAAGGTATTATCCACTACACTTATCGCTCCCGCATCCCTTGCGAGCTGACAAATTTTCGCAATGTCGACAACGCGCAACAATGGGTTGCTTGGACTTTCCACCAGAACCAGCTTCGGCTTCTCTGCCAGCGCCTGTTTCAGCGCCTGTTCGTCGTTTTGATCGACAAACAGAACGCGGTAGCAGCCGCGCTTTGCCAGGCTGTCAAACAGACGATAGCTGCCGCCGTAACAGTCGTGCGGCGCAACCAGCAGATCGCCAGGCTTCAGGAACACCGTGGTCACCAGGTGAATGGCAGACATACCGGTATTGGTTAATACCGCACCCGCGCCGCCTTCCAGTTCCGCCAGCGCGCGCTGGGTTACATCACGCGTAGGGTTGCCGCGACGCGAGTAGTCATGCGCGCGCGGTTCATTAAATCCGGTGAAATTGTAGGTGCTGGAAAGATGAATGGGCGGGACAACGCAGCCGTACTGCTCGTCATCATTTAATCCGCTACGCACTGCGATCGTGGCCTGTTTACGCGTCATGGTGAGGGCTTCCTGGCGAATGAGGTGAAAAGTCAGTCACCAGAGTAAACATTGAAAGTATGGACGTCAATACATCTGGACATCTAAACTTCTTTGCGTATAGATTGAGCAATGCGCAAATAGCCGTTAAAATTATATGCTTTAGTGCACGCTGCAGCGGCAATATCCGTGCCACGGTATCGTCTCTACGGTAAACTACGCAAGATTACGGTTCAAAACGGGCAGTGACCGGTTTGCACCTTTAGATTAATGACTGAGAGGATTAAAGGTATCTCATGGCTGAATGGAGCGGCGAATATATCAGCCCATACGCTGAGCACGGTAAGAAGAGTGAGCAAGTAAAGAAAATTACGGTTTCCATTCCTCTGAAGGTGTTGAAGATCCTCACCGATGAACGTACGCGTCGTCAGGTGAACAACCTGCGTCACGCGACCAACAGCGAACTGCTGTGCGAAGCGTTCCTGCATGCGTTTACCGGCCAACCGTTGCCGAACGATGACGATCTGCGCAAAGAGCGTAGCGACGAAATCCCGGAAGAGGCGAAGGTGATCATGCGTGAACTGGGTATTGACCCGGAGACGTGGGAATACTGAGAAGCGGATACAAAAAAGGCACCTTGCGGTGCCTTTTTTTCGGGAAACTTATTTAGCGCCCGGGATGCTGAAACGCTTGTTGAAGCGGTCAACACGGCCACCGGTTGCAACATCACGCTGCTTACCAGTGTAGAACGGGTGGCATTTGCCGCACACGTCCAGGTTCAGATCGTGACCCACGGTAGAGCGGATCTGGATAGAGTTACCGCAAGAGCAGTTTGCAGTAATCATTTCGTATTTCGGGTGAATATCTTTTTTCATGGGAGAACCTCAGTTAAGGCCGCGTCGCTCTTCCAGCCCTAACGCCAGACACCACGCGATGTTGAATGTAAGTTCTTTGGCGTAAAGTACACCAAAGGCGGCGAATCATACAGAATTTAACCAACGTATGCAAACTGATCCGCACGCCGCTTTTACTAATGTGTATACTAACGCGCCACTTTTCAAGTCAGGAAGATTCGATGCCCGTCGCTCACGTTGCCCTGCCCGTTCCGCTTCCCCGCACCTTTGACTACCTGCTGCCCGACAGCATGAGCGCCAAAGCGGGCTGTCGCGTGACCGTGCCGTTTGGCAAACAGCAGCGCGTGGGGATCGTCGTCTCCGTCAGCGATAAAAGCGAATTGCCCCTCAATGAACTGAAATCGGTGGTTGAGGTGCTGGACAGCGAGCCGGTTTACTCCACCAGCACCTGGCGACTGCTGCTGTGGGCGGCAGATTATTATCATCACCCGATTGGCGACGTTCTGTTCCACGCCCTGCCGATCCTGCTGCGCCAGGGCAAAAGCGCCAGCCACGCCCCGATGTGGTACTGGTTTGCCACCGAACAGGGGCAGGCCGTGGACATCAACAGCCTGAAGCGTTCGCAGAAACAGCAGCAGGCGCTGGCGGCGCTGCGTCAGGGAAAAATCTGGCGGCACCAGGTCGACGAGCTTGAGGTCAGCGAAACGGCGCTACAGGCATTAAGAAAGAAAGGGTTGAGCGAGCTGGCCAGCGAAGCGCCCGCCCTTCACGACTGGCGCGACGGCTTCTCCGTCTCGGGCGATCGCCTGCGCCTGAATACCGAGCAGGCTACCGCGGTAGGCGCCATTCATAGTGCCTCGGACCACTTTTCCGCCTGGCTGCTGGCGGGCGTGACGGGCTCCGGCAAGACCGAAGTCTATCTGAGCGTGCTGGAAAACGTGCTCGCGCAGGGCAAACAGGCGCTGGTGATGGTGCCGGAAATCGGCCTGACACCGCAGACCATTGCCCGCTTCCGCGAGCGCTTTAACGCGCCCGTTGAGGTGCTGCACTCCGGGCTGAACGATAGCGAGCGCCTCAGCGCCTGGCTGAAAGCGAAAAACGGCGAAGCGGCGATTGTGATCGGCACCCGCTCGTCGCTGTTTACGCCGTTTAAAAACCTCGGCGTTATCGTGATCGACGAAGAGCACGACAGCTCCTATAAACAGCAGGAAGGCTGGCGCTATCACGCCCGCGATCTGGCGGTCTACCGTGCGCACAGCGAGCAAATCCCTATTATTCTCGGATCCGCCACGCCTGCGCTCGAAACGCTGCACAACGTGCGCCAGCGTAAATACCACATGCTGCGCCTGACGCGCCGCGCGGGGAATGCCCGCCCGGCCATTCAGCACGTACTGGATCTCAAAGGCCAGCAGGTGCAGGCAGGCTTAGCGCCCGCCTTGATTTCCCGCATGCGCCAGCATTTGCAGGCGGGGAACCAGGTCATTCTGTTCCTCAACCGTCGCGGATTTGCCCCCGCCCTGCTGTGCCACGACTGCGGCTGGATTGCCGAGTGCCCGCGCTGCGACCACTACTACACCTTCCATCAGGCCCAGCGACACTTGCGCTGCCACCACTGCGACAGCCAGCGTCCCGTGCCTCGCCAGTGCCCGTCATGTGGTTCCACGCATATCGTGCCGGTGGGGCTGGGAACGGAACAGCTGGAACAGGCGCTTGGCCCTTTCTTCCCGGACGTGCCTATTTCCCGAATCGACCGGGACACCACCAGCCGCAAGGGGGCGCTGGAGCAGCAGCTGGCGGAAGTGCATCGCGGCGGCGCGCGCATCCTGATTGGCACCCAGATGCTGGCCAAAGGGCACCACTTCCCGGACGTGACGCTGGTCGCCCTGCTCGACGTCGACGGCGCGCTGTTCTCGGCAGATTTCCGCTCCGCCGAGCGCTTCGCCCAGCTTTATACTCAGGTGGCAGGGCGTGCCGGTCGCGCGGGTAAACAGGGCGAGGTAATACTGCAAACGCACCACCCTGAGCACCCGCTGCTACAGACTCTGCTGCACAAAGGCTATGACGCCTTTGCCGAGCAGGCGCTGGCCGAACGCCAGACCATGCAGCTGCCGCCGTGGACCAGCCACGTCATCATCCGCGCGGAGGATCATAACAACCAGCAGGCGCCGCTTTTCCTGCAACAGCTGAGGAATCTCCTGCAGGCCAGCCCGCTGGTGGATAACCAGCTGTGGATCCTGGGCCCGGTGCCGGCGCTGGCGCCAAAACGCGGTGGACGTTTCCGCTGGCAAATTTTGCTTCAGCACCCCTCGCGTATTCGCCTGCAGCACATCGTCAGCGGCACGCTGGCGCTCATCAATACCCTGCCGGAAGCGCGTAAAGTGAAGTGGGTACTGGACGTCGATCCCATCGAAGGCTGAAGACGGATCGAAAAATTTAACGCGCCTCACACTTTTTATGAAAATTCTGTAACCGATTCCATTAACTATCTGTAAAAATGGTGATGTCCGCAGTTCGGTGTTCAGGCGAGGAGAAGACGTTGAAGTCCAGGAAAGAGGTTGCCACGGCGACCATGAAAGACGTTGCCGAGAAAGCACAAGTCTCAACGGCAACCGTGTCCCGCGCATTAATGAACCCGGATAAAGTCTCCCAGGCGACCCGTAACAAGGTTGAACAGGCGGCGCTGGAAGTGGGGTATTTCCCGCAGGCGATGGGGCGGAACGTCAAGCGCAATGAATCGCGGACCATCCTGGTAATAGTGCCGGATATCTGCGATCCCTTCTTCAGCGAGATCATTCGCGGTATCGAAGTGACGGCGGCGGAGCAGGGCTATCTGGTGCTGATTGGCGACTGCGCTCACCAGAACCAGCAGGAAAAAACCTTTATCGACCTCATTATCACCAAGCAGATTGACGGCATGCTGCTGCTTGGCTCGCGCCTGCCGTTTGATGCCAGCATCGAAGAGCAGCGCAATTTACCGCCGATGGTAATGGCCAACGAATTTGCGCCTGAGCTTGAGCTGCCGACGGTCCACATTGATAACCTCACCGCCGCGTTCAACGCCGTAAACTATCTCCAGGAGCTGGGGCATAAGCGGATTGGCTGCATTGCCGGGCCGGAAGAGATGCCGCTGTGCCACTACCGCCTGCAGGGCTATGTTCAGGCGCTGCGCCGTACCGGTGCGATTGTCGATCCGCACTATATTGCGCGCGGTGATTTTACCTTTGAAGCGGGCGGACAGGCGCTGGAGAAACTGCTGGCGCTGCCGGAACCGCCAACGGCGGTGTTCTGCCACAGCGACGTGATGGCGCTGGGTGCGCTTTCACACGCCAAGCGCCGTGGCTTACGCGTGCCGAAAGATTTGTCGATTATCGGATTCGATAACATTTCACTTTCAGAGTTTTGCGATCCACCGCTCTCCACCGTTTCACAACCGCGCTATCAGATTGGCCGCGAAGCGATGCTGCTTCTGCTGGATCAGCTGCAGGGTCAAACGGTTAGCAGCGGCTCGCGTTTGCTGGACTGCGAGCTGATTATTCGCGGCTCTACCCAGGCATTGACTTAAAGTAAACGCCTTTCGGACACCCTTATCTGGTCAAAGCCCCGCCGCTTAAGTAACATGGCGGGCTGACGAACGAATAAATACAGCGAAACGATAGTGGCACAACGAGATTATGTACGTCGCGGCCAGCCGGCACCTTCGCGACGCAAAAAGAGCAGTTCAAAAAGCAAGCAGCGTAATCTGCCTGCGGTCTCGCCAGCAATGGTCGCTATTGCTGCGGCCGTGCTGGTGGCCTTTATTGGCGGCCTGTACTTCATCACGCACCATAAAAAAGAAGAGTCCGAGGCCCTTCAGGGCAACAAAGTGGTGGGAAATGGTCTGCCGCCGAAACCTGAAGAGCGCTGGCGCTATATTAAAGAGCTGGAAAGTCGTCAGCCCGGCGTGCGTGCGCCTACTGAGCCCTCAGCCGGTGGCGAAGTGAAGAATGCCGATCAGCTGACGGACGAGCAGCGCCAGCTGCTGGCACAGATGCAGGCCGATATGCGCCAGCAGCCGACGCAGCTGAATGAAGTGCCGTGGAATGAACAAACGCCAGCGCAGCGTCAGCAAACGTTGCAGCTGCAGCGTCAGCGCCAGGCACAAATTCAACAGCAGCAACAGCAGCAACAGCAGCAACAGCAGCAGCAGACGCGTACGGTGCAGTCGCAGCCTGTTCAACAGCCAAAAGCGCAGCCGCCAAAGCAAGCGGCGCAGCCGTATCAGGATCTGCTCCAGACGCCAGCGCATACCACCGCGCAGCAGCCGAAAACGCAGCAGGCCGCGCCGGTAACCAAAGAGACCGAAGCGCCGAAGCAGACGGCAGAGAAAAAAGACGAGCGCCGCTGGATGGTGCAGTGCGGTTCGTTTAAAGGTGCCGAACAGGCGGAAACAGTACGTGCTCAGCTGGCGTTCGAAGGATTTGATTCACGCATTACCACCAATAACGGCTGGAACCGCGTGGTGATCGGCCCGGTTAAAGGCAAAGAAAACGCAGACGGCACCATTTCCCGTTTGAAAGTGGCTGGCCACACAAACTGCATTCGACTCGCCTCCGGGGGTTGAAACCCCCAAAATCCCCCCCATCTATCATTTAATTCAGCCCTGAGCACAGGCTCAGGGCTTCTGTTTCCCGAATCTGTAACCAGGGGGTCTGCTCGTGACAACAATAGTAAGTGTACGCCGTAACGGCCATGTGGTAATCGCCGGTGATGGCCAGGCCACGCTGGGTAATACCGTCATGAAAGGCAACGTGAAGAAAGTCCGTCGTCTCTACAACGACAAAGTGATCGCCGGTTTCGCAGGCGGCACGGCGGATGCCTTCACGCTGTTTGAACTGTTTGAACGCAAGCTGGAAATGCACCAGGGTCATCTGGTGAAAGCTGCCGTTGAGCTGGCAAAGGACTGGCGTACCGACCGTATGCTGCGCAAGCTCGAAGCGCTGCTGGCGGTCGCGGATGAAACCGCTTCGCTTATCATCACCGGTAACGGTGACGTGATTCAGCCGGAAAACGACCTGATTGCCATCGGCTCTGGCGGCCCTTATGCCCAGGCTGCAGCCCGCGCGCTGTTGGAAAATACCGACATGAACGCGCGTGATATCGCGGTGAAGGCGTTGGATATTGCAGGTGATATCTGCATCTATACCAACCACAACCACACCATCGAAGAATTGACCTCCAAAGCGTAAGGATCTCCTATGTCTGAAATGACCCCACGCGAAATTGTCAGCGAACTGAACAAACACATTATCGGCCAGGATAACGCCAAGCGCTCCGTGGCTATCGCGCTGCGTAACCGCTGGCGTCGTATGCAGCTTGACGAAGAGCTGCGTCACGAAGTCACCCCGAAAAACATTCTGATGATCGGCCCGACCGGCGTCGGTAAAACCGAAATCGCCCGTCGTCTGGCGAAGCTGGCGAACGCGCCGTTCATCAAAGTTGAAGCCACCAAGTTCACCGAAGTGGGCTATGTGGGTAAAGAAGTGGACTCTATCATCCGCGACCTGACCGATTCTGCGATTAAGATGGTGCGCGTCCAGGCGATTGAGAAAAACCGCTACCGCGCGGAAGAGATGGCCGAAGAGCGTATTCTCGACGTGCTGATCCCACCGGCGAAAAACAACTGGGGCCAGGCTGAACAGCAGGCTGAGCCTTCAGCCGCGCGTCAGGCGTTCCGCAAAAAACTGCGTGAAGGCCAGTTGGACGACAAAGAGATTGAGATCGACCTCGCGGCCGCGCCGATGGGCGTGGAAATCATGGCGCCTCCGGGCATGGAAGAAATGACCAGCCAGCTGCAGTCCATGTTCCAGAACCTGGGCGGCCAAAAGCAGAAAGCGCGTAAGCTGAAAATCAAAGACGCGATGAAGCTGCTGATTGAAGAAGAAGCGGCGAAGCTGGTGAATCCGGAAGAGCTGAAGCAGGACGCTATCGACGCGGTTGAGCAGCACGGTATCGTGTTTATCGACGAAATCGACAAAATTTGTAAGCGCGGCGGCAACAGCTCCGGTCCGGACGTGTCCCGCGAAGGCGTACAGCGCGACCTGCTGCCGCTGGTTGAAGGCTGCACCGTCTCTACCAAGCACGGCATGGTGAAAACGGACCACATTCTGTTTATCGCTTCCGGTGCATTCCAGGTAGCCAGCCCGTCGGATCTGATCCCCGAACTGCAGGGCCGTCTGCCGATCCGCGTTGAGCTGCAGGCGCTGACCACCGAAGATTTCGAGCGCATCCTGACGGAGCCAAACGCCTCTGCTACCGTGCAGTACAAGGCGCTGATGGCGACCGAAGGCGTGAACCTCGAGTTCACCGAAGACGGTATCAAGCGTATCGCCCAGGCCGCATGGCAGGTCAACGAAACCACCGAGAACATCGGTGCGCGTCGTCTGCACACCGTGCTGGAACGCCTGGTAGAAGACATCTCATATGACGCGAGCGACCTCAACGGTCAAACCATTACCATCGACGCAGACTATGTGAGCAAACATCTGGATGCGTTAGTGGCAGATGAAGATCTGAGCCGTTTTATCCTATAATCGCGGTTACTGCATTCTCATCACTGTTAATGGGGGCTAAGGCCCCCATTTTTATTGGCTAAATTACTATGACTGATATCAGCCGTACTCAGGCGTGGCTCGAAAGTCTGCGCCCTAAAACGCTTCCTCTGGCTTTTGCCGCCATTATTGTTGGCACCGCGCTTGCCTGGTGGCAAGGGCATTTCGATCCGCTGGTGGCAGGTCTGGCGCTCATTACCGCCGGGCTGCTGCAAATCCTCTCTAACCTCGCGAACGATTATGGCGATGCGGTAAAAGGCAGCGACAAGCCTGACCGTATCGGGCCGCTGCGCGGGATGCAAAAAGGGGTGATCACCCAGGCACAGATGAAGCGCGCGCTGATTATCACCGTGGTGCTGATTTGCTTATCTGGCCTGGCGCTGGTGACTGTCGCCTCGAAAACCACCAGCGACTTCATTGGCTTCCTGGTGCTGGGTCTGCTCGCCATCATCGCGGCCATCACCTACACCGTCGGCACGCGCCCTTACGGCTATATTGGCCTTGGGGATATCTCCGTGCTGGTGTTCTTCGGCTGGCTGAGCGTAATGGGGAGCTGGTACTTACAGGCGCATACGGTGATCCCTGCCCTGTTCCTCCCGGCGACCGCCTGCGGCCTGCTGGCGACGGCGGTACTCAATATCAATAATCTGCGCGATATCGACAGCGATCGTGAGAACGGCAAGAACACGCTGGCGGTGCGTCTGGGGCCAGTGAATGCGCGCCGCTATCATGCCTGCCTGCTTATTGGCGCGCTGGTTTGCCTGGCGCTGTTTAACCTGATTTCCCTGCACAGTCTGTGGGGCTGGCTGTTTGTGCTTGCCGCGCCGCTGCTGGTTAAGCAGGCCCGCTTTGTGATGCGTGAACTCAGCCCGGCAGCCATGCCGCCAATGCTGGAGCGAACGGTAAAAGGCGCTCTGCTGACTAACCTGTTGTTCGTCATTGGGATTGTGTTAAGCCAGACGCTCAGTTAGCTGACAAATATCAATTAACAATTGATGATTTTGCCAACAACGCATTTCGCACGATATACTGAACACATTCGCAGCAACTGAGCGTTAAACCTATGAAATACGATACCTCCGAGCTTTGTGACATCTACCAGGAAGATGTCAACGTCGTTGAACCGCTGTTCTCCAACTTTGGTGGGCGGTCATCGTTTGGCGGGCAAATCGTCACGGTGAAATGTTTCGAGGACAACGGGTTGCTGTACGATCTGCTCGAACAGAACGGCCGTGGCCGCGTTCTGGTGGTCGACGGCGGCGGGTCCGTGCGTCGCGCACTGATTGATGCTGAACTGGCCGGCATTGCCGTCCAGAACGAGTGGGAAGGCATCGTGGTGTACGGTTCCGTGCGTCAGGTGGACGATCTCGAAGACCTGGATATCGGGATTCAGGCCATCGCGGCCATACCGGTAGGGGCCGCGGGTGACGGTATCGGCGAAAGCGACGTGCGCGTTAACTTCGGCGGCGTGACCTTCTTCTCCGGGGACCATCTCTACGCCGATAATACCGGCATTATCCTGTCGGAAGACGCGCTGGATATCGAGTAATAAAACCATAAGCGTGAACCATAAAAAAACCGCCAACAGCAATGTGGCGGTTTTTTTTGTCCCTCGGGATTCGCGGTCCGTTGGGAAGTTTTGCAACCTTTAACCAGGATTTTTATCTTACTCTGGTTCAAACCTCAGGTAACCTCATCGACCCTTTATAAGTTCCTAATTATCTATGAAAACCTTAACTACGCTGCTATTGCTCATTATGATGCAGCGTCCCTTTCCGCCATTTCGCACATGGGCATCGGTCCAGGGAAAGGTGTAACCACAACCGTAAAGCAGCCTTTAACCAGGCTTGTGTCCACCGACTTATCACCGGTGGTGAACGGTGGAGCGGTTAGCCGCAGGGACCGCATAATGAAACGCTATTTATGTATCGCGTTCATTGTCGCCAGCGTACTCGTTGTAAAAAGTGATGAACCGATCGGGTTTGTTGCGTTTACCACGACAGCGCAGGACAAGTAGCGTTAAGGCCGCCTTGGGCGGCCTTTTTTATGGTTGGATGTCAGTCAGCGAGAACCATAAAAAAAGCCGGGTGGCGGCGTCGCCTTACCCGGCCTGTTCAGTTCATCCCCAGTGGGAATCAGACTTCTTCCATACGTCCCAGCAGCGCCTGCAGGCGATCCTGCCAGCCGTTCTGCTGTTCGCGCAGTTGGTTGTTTTCGCGCTCCAGTTCTTCGCGGCCGTGCTGAGCGTTCTGAACTTCCTGCGCCAGGCTGTTGTTCTTCTCTTTCAGCTCTTCAATTTCCATCTGCAGCAGCGTGATGGTGTCAATCGCCTGCTGTACTTTCGCTTCCAGTTTCTCAAACACTTCTAAAGACATGATCCTACCTCTCCTGAATTGCAAGGCGACGCTTTAACGTAAACGCGCACAACATATGTTCCGATTGTATGGAGCGCAGTCGCCCCTGTCCAGCGGCATGCCACGCAGATCGCGGTTTGCAACACTTTTCGGCCTCGTCCTGGTGCGTTCGCGGCATATACCTCTAAGTTGTTAACCCATTCGTTAAAAAAATGATTCAGCACACCGTGCGCGACTGATGCAAAAACGCGCTTTATGGCGCGAAAACGCTCATTTTATTGACACAGACCACACATTTTAATTTCGATATTTCTCGTTTTTGCTCGTTAACGATAAATTAACACTATGTCTACAGGGCATCGTGGCTGTCACGGGCGGCCACGCTAACAATAAACATCAATTTTTTCAGGATTCCGATTATGAGTCAGACATCAACCTTAAAAGGCCAGTGCATTGCCGAGTTCCTTGGTACCGGGTTGTTGATATTCTTCGGAGTGGGCTGTGTCGCTGCACTGAAAGTGGCGGGTGCCAGTTTTGGTCAGTGGGAAATCAGTATCATCTGGGGTCTGGGCGTGGCGATGGCCATCTACCTGACTGCAGGGGTCTCTGGCGCACATCTTAACCCGGCGGTGACTATCGCACTGTGGCTGTTCGCGTGCTTCGACGGACGCAAAGTTGTTCCCTTCATTATTTCTCAATTTGCCGGCGCGTTTTGCGCAGCGGCGTTAGTTTACGGGCTTTATTACAATCTTTTCATCGACTTCGAACAGACGCATCATATGGTGCGCGGCAGCGTCGAAAGTCTGGATCTGGCAGGCATCTTCTCAACCTACCCTAACCCGCATATCAATTTTGTGCAGGCGTTCGCAGTTGAAATGGTGATTACCGCTATTCTGATGGGCGTCATTATGGCTTTGGGCGATGATGGTAACGGCATTCCACGTGGCCCGCTGGCGCCATTGCTGATTGGCCTGCTGATCGCCGTCATCGGTGCGTCCATGGGGCCGTTAACAGGGTTTGCGATGAACCCGGCGCGTGACCTGGGTCCAAAAACCTTCGCCTTCTTTGCAGGATGGGGCGACGTGGCTTTCACCGGCGGCAAAGATATTCCTTACTTCCTGGTACCGCTGTTCGGACCAGTCGTAGGGGCGGCACTGGGTGCATTTGGCTATCGCAAATTAATTGGTCGCCACTTACCGTGCGACACCTGTGTGGAAGAGGAGAAGGAAACGACTTCTACCGCACAACAAAAAGCTTCGCTGTAATCTGACTACGGGACACATACCATGACCGAAAAAAAATATATCGTTGCGCTCGACCAGGGCACTACCAGCTCCCGCGCTGTCGTAATGGATCATGACGCGAATATCGTCAGCGTGTCACAGCGCGAATTTGAGCAAATTTATCCTCGTCCAGGCTGGGTAGAACACGACCCGATGGAGATCTGGGCGTCACAAAGCTCCACGCTGGTGGAAGTGCTGGCGAAAGCCGACATCAGTTCCGACGAAATCGCCGCGATTGGTATCACCAACCAGCGTGAAACCACCGTGGTGTGGGAACGCGAAACCGGTAAGCCTATTTACAACGCCATCGTCTGGCAGTGCCGCCGTACGTCAGAGATCTGCGAACAGCTTAAGCGTGACGGGATGGAAGAGTACGTGCGTAGCGCCACCGGCCTGGTGGTTGACCCGTACTTCTCCGGCACCAAAGTGAAGTGGATCCTCGACCACGTGGAAGGTTCACGCGAGCGTGCAAAACGCGGCGAGCTGCTGTTCGGTACCGTCGATACCTGGCTTATCTGGAAGATGACTCAGGGACGTGTCCACGTTACTGACTACACTAACGCCTCGCGCACCATGCTGTTCAACATCAACACCCTGGAGTGGGATGACAAGATGCTGGACGCGCTGGATATTCCGCGCGCGATGCTGCCTGAAGTGCGTAAGTCGTCTGAAGTCTACGGCCAGACCAACATCGGCGGTAAAGGCGGCACCCGTATTCCTATCGCCGGTATCGCCGGTGACCAGCAGGCGGCGCTGTTCGGCCAGCTGTGCGTCAAGGAAGGGATGGCGAAGAACACCTACGGCACCGGCTGCTTTATGCTGATGAACACCGGCGAGAAAGCGGTGAAATCAGAAAACGGCCTGCTGACTACCATCGCCTGCGGCCCGCGCGGCGAGGTGAACTATGCCCTGGAAGGTGCGGTGTTTATGGCGGGCGCATCTATTCAGTGGCTGCGCGACGAGATGAAGCTGATCAGCGATGCGTTTGACTCCGAGTACTTCGCGACCAAAGTGAAAGACACCAACGGCGTGTACGTGGTGCCAGCGTTCACCGGTCTGGGCGCACCGTACTGGGACCCGTATGCCCGCGGCGCAATTTTCGGCCTGACGCGCGGTGTGAACTCAAACCACATCATTCGTGCGACCCTGGAATCCATCGCCTACCAGACGCGTGACGTGCTGGAAGCGATGCAGGCAGACTCCGGCATTCGTCTGCACGCCCTGCGCGTGGACGGCGGCGCGGTGGCCAACAACTTCCTGATGCAGTTCCAGTCCGACATTCTGGGCACCCGCGTTGAGCGCCCTGAAGTACGTGAAGTGACGGCACTGGGCGCGGCGTATCTTGCGGGTCTCGCGGTAGGCTTCTGGCAGAACCTGGACGAGCTGCAGGAGAAAGCGGTCATCGAACGCGAATTCCGCCCTGGCATCGAAACCACCGAGCGCAACTACCGCTACAGCGGCTGGAAGAAAGCGGTGAAACGCGCCCTGGCGTGGGAAGAGCACGACGAGTAAGCCTATATTCCCTCTCCCCTGGGGAGAGGGTTAGGGTGAGGGGCTCCAACCGTACCGGTCCCCTCACCCCTCCCCACTCTGTGATAAACTTCGTGCAATTCCTTTTGATTGTACGAGTCCCTCATGAAACGTGAACTTGCTATCGAGTTTTCCCGCGTCACCGAAGCAGCCGCCCTTGCAGGCTATAAATGGCTGGGTCGTGGCGACAAAAATACCGCAGACGGCGCGGCCGTCCACGCCATGCGCATTGTGCTTAACCAGGTCAACATCGACGGCACTATCGTCATCGGTGAAGGCGAAATCGACGAAGCGCCGATGCTCTACATTGGTGAAAAGGTCGGGACCGGCAAAGGCGATGCGGTGGATATCGCGGTGGACCCGATCGAAGGCACGCGCATGACGGCGATGGGCCAGGCCAACGCCCTGGCGGTGCTGGCCGTGGGCGATAAAGGCTGCTTCCTCAACGCGCCGGACATGTACATGGAAAAGCTGATTGTCGGCCCTGGTGCGAAAGGCGCAATCGATCTCAGCCTGCCGCTGGACGCCAACCTGCGCAATATCGCGGCGGCGCTGGCTAAACCGCTCAACGAACTCACCGTGACCATTCTGGCGAAACCGCGCCACGACGCCACCATCTCTTATCTGCAGGCACTCGGCGTGCGCGTGTTTGCCATTCCGGATGGCGACGTTGCCGCCTCTATTCTGACCTGCATGCCGGACAGCGAAGTCGACGTGCTTTACGGCATCGGCGGCGCGCCGGAAGGCGTGGTCTCTGCGGCGGTGATCCGCGCACTGGACGGCGATATGCAGGCGCGCCTTCTGCCGCGCCATGAGGTGAAAGGCGACAGCGACGAAAACCGTCGTATCGGTGAGGACGAGCTGGCGCGCTGCGCAGCGATGGGCATCGAAGCCAATAAAGTACTGGCGCTGAACGACATGGCGCGCAGCGATAACGTCGTCTTCTCTGCAACCGGCATCACCAAAGGCGATCTGCTGGACGGCATCACCCGCAAGGGCAACATGGCGACCACTGAAACGCTGCTGATCCGCGGTAAATCGCGCACCATCCGACGCATTCAGTCCATTCACTATCTCGACCGTAAAGACCCGGACGTGCAGACGCACATTCTGTAAAACCGTTTGATCGATAGAGCTTTCCGGCCCGAAGGGGCTGGAAATGTTTCCCACAAGTACGGAAGATAGAACAGAGAAACAGCACAGGAGAAGATCATGGCGGACTGGGTAACAGGTAAAGTCACAAAGATAGAATTCTGGACCGATGCGCTATTTAGTCTCACCCTGCATGCTCCCGTTCACCCGTTTAAGGCCGGGCAATTTGCCAAGCTGGGTCTGGATGTCGACGGCGAGCGCGTGCAGCGCGCCTACTCTTACGTTAACGCGCCGGATAACCCGGACCTCGAGTTCTATCTGGTCACCGTTCCTGACGGTAAGCTCAGCCCGCGCCTTGCCGCCCTTCAGCCCGGCGACGATGTGCAGATTGTGAGCGAAGCGGCAGGCTTCTTTGTGCTCGAAGAGATCCCTGACTGTGACACGCTCTGGATGCTGGCAACCGGCACGGCCATCGGTCCGTATCTCTCTATCTTGCAGTACGGTAAGGATCTGGAGCGCTTCAAAAACATCGTGCTGGTGCACGCCGCGCGTTATGCCGCAGATTTAAGCTATCTCCCGCAGATGCAGGCGCTGGAACAGCAGTACGGCGGAAAGTTAAAGATTCAGACGGTAGTCAGCCGCGAAACCGTAGCAGGAGCGCTTACCGGTCGCGTACCGGCGTTAATTGAGAGCGGCGCACTGGAAGACGCGGTGGGTTTACCGATGACGGCCGAAACCAGCCACGTCATGCTGTGCGGTAACCCGCAGATGGTCCGGGACACGCAGCAGCTTCTTAAGGATACCCGGCAGATGACGAAACATCTTCGCCGCCGGCCGGGCCATATGACCGCCGAACACTACTGGTGATCAGCGGTATTTCACCTCGACGGTATCTTTACCGTATTTATTTTCGCTCTGGGTGCCGATAAACGCGCCCAGATCGACAATCATCATCACGAAGATGACCGACGGCAGCAGCCTGCCCACGACCCACGGCAGGATGGAAGGCAGCATCGCCCAGTTCCCTGCCACCAGCATCCACGCCAGTATGATCAAAAATGCCCACGCGCCGGAGCGGCCGCGATCGTGCAGGCGTTTCACCACGACGGCCGCCGTTGGCCATAGCAGGCAGACCAGTGCAAATGCCGCCGTTTGCGTGCTCAGCCAGGCGTTATAAGCAACGAAAAAAAGAAGCAGCATGGCGACGACCCACGTCACCATCCAGACCCAGAAATCACGGCGTCCAATACGCCCTTTGAATGAAAACAGCCACTGCTGTATGGTCATGTAAGGTTCCTTATTATCGTTTAGCCCGCATTTTACCCTGGAGTTGTGACCTTTTGACAAGCCGACCAGATATCGTTTTAATCATGAGCACTTACGGCCAGGTGCAATGTTGATGAAAAATTCGGCACATTCTCTTTTCCTGTGTTTAGCGATGCTCGGCGCGGGTTTTCCGCTGCACGCCACCAACACCGCGGCCCCCACCACTGCGCCGTATTTGCTGGCGGGCGCACCGTCTTTCGATCAGTCCATCAGCCAGTTTCGCGAAGCTTTCAATCAGGCCAACCCAGGGCTGCCGCTGGATGAGTTTCGCGCCATTGATAGCTCGCGCGATACCCCTACACTGACCCGTGCAGCGAGCAAGATTAACGAGAATTTGTATGCTTCCACGGCGCTGGAGCGCGGTACGTTAAAAATCAAAAGCATGCAAATCACCTGGCTGCCGATTCAGGGGCCAGAGCAGAAAGCGGCTAAATCGAAGGCGCTTGATTACATGAGCGCGGTGCTGCAGGCGTTTACGCCTGCGCTGACGAAAAAGCAGAGCCAGCAAAAGCTGCAAAAGCTGCTGGCCGCCGGTAAAAACAAGCGGTACTACGCCACAACCGAAGGCGCGATTCGCTATGTAGTGGCGGATAACGGCGAAAAAGGACTGACCTTCGCCGTTGAACCGATTAAGCTGGCGCTATCTGACACCCTTGGCGGGGCCAATTAATGACAAAAAGCAAAGCCTTTCGAGGGAAAATCTCTATACTGATTCACAGACCATGCTGCCCGACAGGGCGGCCATATTCCTTAATTCGCTTATTTAGCGTGGAGAATTGAAATGCGACATCCTTTAGTGATGGGTAACTGGAAACTGAACGGCAGCCGCCACATGGTAAACGAACTGGTTGCAAACCTGCGTAAAGAGCTGGCTGGCGTGACCGGCTGCGCGGTTGCTATCGCTCCGCCGGATATGTACCTGGATCTGGCTAAACGTGCCGCTGACGGCAGCCACATCGTGCTGGGCGCGCAGAACGTTGACGTTAACCTGTCTGGCGCGTTCACCGGTGAAACTTCCGCTGAAATGCTGAAAGATATCGGCGCAAAATACATCATCATCGGCCACTCCGAGCGTCGCACCTACCACAAAGAATCTGACGAGTTCATCGCGAAGAAATTTGCCGTGCTGAAAGAGCAGGGTCTGATCCCGGTTCTGTGCATCGGTGAAACCGAAGCGGAAAACGAAGCGGGCAAAACCGAAGAAGTGTGTGCACGTCAGATCGACGCAGTGCTGAAAACGCAGGGCGCGGCAGCGTTCGAAGGCGCGGTTATCGCTTACGAGCCAGTCTGGGCGATCGGTACCGGCAAATCTGCTACCCCTGCGCAGGCTCAGGCAGTTCACAAATTCATCCGTGACCACATTGCGAAAGCCGACGCGAAAGTGGCTGAGCAAGTGATCATCCAGTACGGCGGCTCCGTAAACGCCTCCAACGCTGCTGAGCTGTTCACCCAGCCAGATATCGATGGCGCGCTGGTTGGCGGTGCATCCCTGAAAGCGGACGCTTTCGCGGTGATCGTTAAAGCGGCAGAAGCGGCTAAACAGGCGTAATGGCCTTTGTGGCGGGTGGCGCTTGCGCTTACCCGCCGCTACAAACGCCCTAACACGCTAAACCACAGATAATCCAGCGGCAGCAGCACCAGATACGTCGCAATCGCCAGCGCCAGGCAGAGCACCATCCCCGCCCTTGCAGGCACCTTTCCTAGCCCCATCGCCACCACAATCGGCGACGCCTGATACGGCAGCAGCGGCGTGGAATAGCCCAGTACCTGAATCATGATCACCGACAGCAGCGGGAAACCGGTCGCGTCCGAGAAGCTCTGCGCCAGCGTGGTGTACAGCGCCGGAACGCCGTTGGCAGTCATAATGAAGTTGAGTGCCGTAGTAATTCCGGTTAGCGCCAGGAAGCTGGTGAACGGTTTGTCCGCATCCAGCGGCATTATGCGCAGCAGCGCCTCGCCTACGGCCGCTCCGATACCCGTTTGCGTCACGACGATCGCCAGCCCGAGAATACCCGCAACGTAAATGCAGGTGCGCATATTTACCCCCGCCGAGAACTCCTCGCCGGTGATAAAACCAATGCGCGGCAGCATAACGATAATCGAGGCCGCCAGCCCCGTCCACGCAGGCCCCACGCCGTGCCAGCTCTCCGTCACCCACATCATCAGCACCACCAGCAGCAGCCAGGCGAGTCGTTTTTCGTCACGCCCCATCGGTTCAGACAGCGTGAAATCCTTCGCCGGTTTCGGGCTACCGGGGAACAGCCAGCAGATGAGGCCAATCAGAATCAGGCCTTTGAGAATACCGAGCACCGGCGTGTGCAGCAGCAGATACGGGACATAGTTCAGGTGAATGCCGTACGAGCCTTCCGCCGCGCCGCTCATGACCAGGTTAGGCACGTTGGCGGGCAGAATGGTGGCCGAGAGCTGGAAGGTACCGAAGCCGACTGCCAGCGCAAGGCCGAACCAGGCGCGGGAGCCGTCGGCAATACCGGCGCGTTTCGCCATCGCCGCGACAATGGGCATCAGCAGCGCAATACGCCCCATGTTTGACGGCATAACAAACGCCAGCGCGTAGCTGAGCAATACCACGCTCGCCACCATCAGCATCCAGGAGTCAGTGAGCTTTGCCGACAGCGCCCGGGCGGCCCTGTCCGCCAGGCCGGTTTTACGGATCGCCACGCCGAGCACAAAGCCGCTGAAGACCAGCCAGAAAGCCGACGAGGCAAAACCGCCAAAAATCACCTCCGGCGGGGCGATTCTGGCGGTCATCGCCGCCGTGAAAAACAGCAGCGCGGTGATAAATTCCGGCAACAGCGACGTCGCCCACAGCACGATGGTGACGCCGACGATCAGCGAGGGCAGCAGCAGAGGATGCGTTAACCAGAGCGACATACCTGTCTCCTGTAGATTTTTTCAGCAAGTCTACGGTGACAGGCAGCCTGAGTAAACGCGATTTATAGTGGGGTTACTTCAGGATAGCGCATTGATGATCCTGCAATTCCTCTGCCGACGCGCGGTTAAGCGTGAGCAGGTTACGCTCGGTCGCCAGCAAAACAAACGAACCATCCGACTGCTGCGCCATCGCCAGCGCGAAGCGTCCCATATGGTCGCGTGCTTCCGGCAGCTCTTCCGCCAGCATCATAAACGGACTGCGCTGGACCAGTTCATTCTCCGTCACCCGGCGTGCGAGGTACTCATGCCCTTCCAGCCCGCCCGGGAAGGGTAGCCACTGGGTGCTGATGTCTCCCTGCGCCGCGTTGAGCTTCTCACGCACGTCCGGGCGCAGGCAGGAGATATGGATATGGAAATGGTTTTGCGTGCGTCCGGTCGGTGAGTTAATCGTCAGCGAAATAGCGCTGTCCGGCACTTCAGAGCCACGCTTCAGGGTCATAAAGCTGCGCGACTGCCACGCCAGCCAGAAGAAGTTTGGCGTATGAGGCTCGGTCAGGAGCGGGCTTTCGGTGCCGTTGATGCGGTACGTTGGCATCAGCAGATACTGCAGCGGCCCGTTGCGGTCCTTAAATACCACATAGCCCGCATCAGGCTTCACCTGCGCGCAGGGTGCCGGGTTACGGTGCTGCAGCTGATTAGGCAGACACTGGTCGAGGACGATATGGCGCAACGCATTCGGATTACCCGCTTTTATCCAGTACACGCCGCCTGCGGCAAGGGCGATGACAATCAGGATCAATAAGATAATTTTTTTCACAACGCGTTCCCTGTTTTCAATAGAGGCAAAAGAGTAACGCAAAATGATGACCAAATAAAAAACCCGGTGGATTTCTCACACCGGGTCGCCGTGTCGTTTGCTAACCGTTAGCGCTGGCTAATCTGGTCGAAGGTGCCGCCATTAGAGAAGTGCTCTTTCTGCGCTTTCGTCCAGCCGCCGAACACATCATCAATGGTGAAGAGCTTCAGTTTCGGGAATTCGCTGTCGTATTTCTTCGCGACAGCCGCATCGCGTGGACGATAGAAGTTCTTCGCCGCGATTTCCTGGCCTTCAGGCGAGTAGAGATACTTCAGGTAGGCTTCCGCCACCGCTTTGGTGCCTTTCTTATCAACGACCTTATCGACCACGGAAACGGTCGGCTCGGCGAGGATGGATTCGCTCGGAGTCACGATCTCAAACTTGTCTTTACCCAGTTCGTGGGTCGCCAGCAGGGCTTCGTTTTCCCAGGCAATAAGCACGTCGCCAATTCCGCGCTCGACGAAGGTGTTAGTGGCACCGCGCGCGCCGGAGTCCAGCACTTCAACGTTTTTGTACAGGGATTTGACGAACTCCTGTGCTTTAGCCTGGTCACCGTTGTTGTGGTGCAGCGCGTAGCCCCAGGCCGCCAGGTAGTTCCAGCGTGCGCCGCCGGAGCTTTTCGGGTTCGGGGTAATCACAGAAACGCCCGGTTTGATCAGGTCGTTCCAGTCCTTAATCTGTTTCGGGTTGCCTTTACGCACCAGGAAGACGATGGTCGAGGTGTATGGCGCGGAGTTGTCCGGCAGGCGTTTGATCCAGTTTTTGTCGATACGGCCACGCTCGGCGATAGCGTCGACATCATAGGCCAGCGCCAGGGTAACCACGTCGGCTTCAATACCGTTAATCACAGACGTTGCCTGCTTACCGGAGCCACCGTGCGACTGACGAACCACCACGTTATCGCCGGTTTCCTGCTTCCAGTGCGCCGCGAAGGCTTTGTTGTATTGATCGTACAGCTCACGCGTCGGGTCGTACGACACGTTGAGAAGTTGAATGTCCTTTGCCAGCACGCTGGTCGATGCCAGCAATAATGTTAACCCCACGCCCCATTTATTCATCGCCCAGCTCTCTTGTGTAGTGTTTTGATGAATGCAGCGTGCCAGAAAGCGAATCGATGATTAAAGAATAAAAAAAGATTGGCTATAACGTGGAGGAATAAAAGCCCTCTTCAGAAAGAAGAGGGCTCGAAGGATCAGTACAGTTTTTTCGCGCAGTCCAGCCAGTCACCTTTGAACGGACGCTTCATGTTTTCAATCGCGTCGATGATGTCATGGTGCACCAGCTGTTCGTTCTGAATACCGACGCAGCGGCCACCGTGGCCCTGCAGCAGCAGCTCGATCGCGTACGCGCCCATGCGTGACGCCAGAATACGGTCGTACGGGCCAGGGGAACCGCCGCGCTGGATGTGGCCCAGAACGGTCGCGCGGGTTTCGCGTTTGGTTTCGGTTTCGATGTACTTCGCCAGCTCGTCAACGTCACAGATGTGCTCGGTGATAGCCACAATCGCGTGTTTCTTACCTTTCGCGATACCGGCTTTGATTTCAGCAACCAGATCTTCGCGGCTGAATTCCACTTCAGGAACCACCACAAACTCACAACCACCGGCGATAGCCGCTGCCAGGGTCAGGTCACCGCAGTAACGGCCCATCACTTCAACGATAGAGATACGCTGGTGAGAAGAAGAGGTGTCACGCAGGCGGTCAATGGCTTCCACAACGGTGCCCAGCGCGGTGAAGTAACCGATGGTGTAGTCAGTGCCTTTGATGTCGTTGTCGATGGTGCCCGGCAGGCCGATGCACGGGAAGCCCATTTCGGTCAGACGTTTTGCACCCATGTACGAGCCGTCACCGCCGATAACGACCAGCGCGTCCAGACCACGCTTTTTCATGTTCTCGATAGCCACTTCACGGATGTGTTCGTCACGGAATTCCGGGAAGCGCGCAGACCCAAGGAAGGTACCGCCACGGTTGATCATGTCAGACACGCTGTAGCGGTCGAGCTGAACCATACGGTCTTCATACAGACCCAGGTAACCATCATAGATACCAAAAACTTCCAGACCTTCCGTCAGCGCTGCACGGACAACCCCACGAATTGCCGCGTTCATGCCCGGCGCATCACCGCCGCTTGTCAACACACCGATTTTCTTAATCATGACTACCTCTGAACTTAGGAATGCAAAATTGAAATCTGTTGCCGGAAGAAACTTATCGACCAACGAATACTGCAAATAGTATATCAATCCCTTCTGGCTGAATTGATTCAGGTCAGACCAAATGGCGGTAATTTATACACAAAATGCTGGCCTGGCTCACTTTTTTACAACGAATTACGAAAGCCCAACATGTCCGGGTACAACCGAGCAGGGATCCTGGTGAATGATGACGTCTGAACCAGGAAAACGCTGCAAAATCGCCTGCTCGACCTGCTCAGCAATAACGTGAGCCTGTACCAGTGGCAGGTTGTCTTCCATTTCAATATGAATCTGAATAAAGCGGGTCGGCCCTGACTGCCGCGTTCGAAGATCGTGTGCACCGCTGACGCCGGGCCAGGAGGTCACGATAGAAAAAATTTCGTTACGTTCTGAGTCCGGAAGAGCGCGATCGAGCAGTGATTGCACCGCGTCATACCCCATCCGCAGGGCGCTATATAAAATATAGATACCAATCCCTAACGCAAACAACGCATCGGCCCGATGCCAGCCATACCAGGCCAGACCGAGTGCAATAAGAATAGCCCCATTCATCATAACATCAGATTGATAATGAAGCATATCCGCCCGTACGGCCTGACTTTGCGTTTTGCGAACGACCCAGCGCTGGAACGTTACCAGAACAAGTGTGCTTATAAGTGCAATGACCGTGACGACCACGCCGACACCGGGATTGTTCATCGGTGAAGGCGAAACCAGATGCTGAATACCGGTCAAAAACAGGAACAGTGCAGAGCCAGAAATGAACATACTTTGCGCCAGCGCCGCGAGCGACTCCGCCTTGCCGTGCCCAAACGTGTGCTCTTCATCCGCCGGCTGCAGTGAGTAGCGCACCACCAGAAGATTGGTTAGCGAGGCGGCGATATCGACCAGTGAATCCACCAGCGCCGCCAGAATACTGACCGAGCCGGTATACCACCAGGCAAAGATTTTGATCAGCAGCAGGCCAGAGGCCATGACGGTCGCCGCAATGGCAGCCCGGCTTACCAGCCTTCCATAGGATTGATTCATAAACGCTCCTGTCATGTCATGCCGCTAGTATAACGGAAGCATGGGGAGGCAAAGGATGAATAAACGGTTAACAAATCAGAATGCAGGGCAAAAAAAACCCCCACATCATGTGGGGGAAGACAGGGATGGTGTCTATGGCAAGGAAAACAGGGTTTACTGGTTACTACGGGTACTGCTATTGCTACTGAAAAACGTCGCTTCTGAGCTTCGCTGCATCCGTGCAACCTCACGCAGCTGGTCCATACGCTGCTGATGTTTGGCATTCAAAACCGCTTGTTGCTCGGGCGTTAGCAGGTGGAACATCTGGTTGCGGACCTTCGCCATTTCTACCTGGCGGGCAACCTGTTCCTGTGCCATTTTTTCGGCCTGAGCGCGAACAGCGCTTTCGTCAAAATTTTCTGCGGTGACAAGGCGATGCATTGTCTCCATTTCGCTAACATTAACAGGGGGCTGGTCGTGTCGTGCCCTCTGCATCAGATCTCGCATCTGTTGACGCTGATGTTCGGTTAAACTTATGCCGTCAAACATATGGCTTTGGCTGCTGTGCTGCGTTGCGCCCTCTTGCGAGGAACCGTTATCGCCGATGATAGCTACAGCAGCCTGGCTAAACGCACTGAACGCCAGCGTTGAGGCCATGACGGCAGCGGTAACTTTGCGCATCACTTGCTCCCAAAATCTTTCGTGTCGCGATTCAACGAGAGACAGTCTACGATTCAGGCTGCAAACATGCGTCAGGGGGTGTAAAACAACGTAAAGTCATGGATTAGATAGCCTTGATGTCGTAATTTCTGCCTCGGAGGTATTTAAACAATGAATAAAATCCTGTTAGTTGACGATGACCGAGAGCTCACATCCCTTTTAAAGGAGTTGCTCGACATGGAAGGTTTCAACGTCCTGGTTGCCCATGATGGCGAGCAGGCGCTGAGTCTCCTTGACGACAGCATCGATCTACTTTTGCTCGACGTAATGATGCCAAAGAAAAACGGTATTGATACGCTGAAAGAGCTTCGCCAGACACACCAGACCCCCGTTATCATGCTGACCGCCCGCGGCAGCGAGCTTGACCGCGTTCTCGGCCTTGAGCTGGGTGCGGATGACTATTTACCGAAGCCGTTCAACGACCGTGAACTGGTGGCCCGTATTCGCGCGATCCTGCGTCGTTCCCACTGGAGCGAGCAGCAGCAGAATACCGACAACAGCTCGCCAACGCTGGAAGTGGACTCCCTGAGCCTGAACCCGGGCCGTCAGGAAGCAAGCTTCGACGGCCAGACGCTGGAGCTTACTGGCACCGAGTTCACACTGCTGTATCTACTGGCGCAACATCTTGGCCAGGTGGTATCGCGTGAACATTTAAGCCAGGAAGTGCTGGGCAAACGCCTCACGCCGTTTGACCGCGCCATCGACATGCACATCTCTAACCTGCGCCGCAAGCTGCCGGAGCGTAAAGACGGTCACCCATGGTTTAAAACCCTGCGTGGTCGCGGTTATCTGATGGTTTCTGCTTCATGATAGGTAGCTTAACCGCCCGCATCTTCGCCATCTTCTGGCTGACGCTGGCACTGGTTTTAATGCTCGTTTTGATGTTGCCAAAACTCGACTCACGCCAGATGACGGAGCTTCTCGACAGCGAGCAACGTCAGGGCGTGATGATCGAGCAGCACGTGGAAGCGGAGCTGGCAAACGATCCGCCGAACGATTTAATGTGGTGGCGCAGGCTGTTTCGCGCTATCGACAAGTGGGCGCCGCCAGGACAACGTCTTTTGCTGGTTACCAGCGAAGGCCGCGTGATTGGCGCCGATCGCAATGAAATGCAGATCATCCGCAACTTTATTGGCCAGGCGGATAACGCCGATCACCCACAGAAAAAGAAATATGGTCGGGTAGAGATGGTCGGCCCTTTCTCGGTACGGGATGGGGAAGATAACTACCAGCTCTACCTGATTCGCCCTGCGAGCAGTTCCCAGTCCGACTTCATCAACCTGCTGTTTGACCGTCCGCTTCTGCTGCTGATCGTCACGATGCTGGTCAGTTCCCCGCTGCTGTTATGGCTGGCGTGGAGCCTGGCGAAACCGGCGCGTAAGCTGAAAAACGCGGCGGACGAAGTGGCACAAGGCAATCTCAGACAGCATCCGGAGCTGGAATCCGGGCCGCAGGAGTTCCTGGCCGCCGGCACCAGTTTTAACCAGATGGTCAGCGCGCTTGATCGGATGATGACGGCCCAGCAACGCCTGCTGTCGGACATCTCGCACGAACTGCGTACGCCGCTCACGCGCTTACAGCTGGGCACCGCCCTGCTGCGTCGCCGCAGCGGGGAAAGCAAAGAGCTGGAGCGTATTGAAACGGAAGCGCACCGTCTGGACAGCATGATTAACGATCTGCTGGTGATGTCGCGCAACCAGCAGAAAAACGCGCTGGTGAGCGAAACGGTGAAAGCCAATCACCTGTGGCACGAGGTGCTGGACAACGCGGCGTTCGAAGCGGAGCAGATGGGTAAATCGTTCACCGTCAACTTCCCGCCGGGCCCGTGGCCGCTGTACGGTAACCCCAACGCGCTGGAAAGCGCGCTGGAGAATATCGTGCGTAACGCCCTGCGCTACTCGCACACGAAGATTGAAGTGGCGTTTTCGGTGGATAAAGACGGGATCACCGTCATTGTTGATGACGACGGTCCTGGCGTCAGCCCGGAAGATCGCGAGCAGATTTTCCGTCCGTTCTACCGTACCGACGAAGCGCGAGACCGTGAGTCTGGCGGCACGGGGCTGGGGCTGGCGATTGTAGAAACCGCCATGCAGCAGCACCGCGGCTGGGTGAAAGCCGACGACAGCCCGCTGGGCGGGCTGCGGTTAACGCTGTGGCTACCGCTGTATAAGCGTTCGTAACGGTATGTGCCGGGTGGCGGCTTCGCCTTACCCGGCCTACTTTCTACGGAACCTATTTCCCCCACAATCTCCGCGAACTACTCTCGATCTTCCCGCTTATACGCCGCTTTTGCATCGTTCTCGTCCAACTGGTAGACAACCCCGCCGCCGACAGCAGGCGATGATACTGTTCATCGTCAAACGGCATATGCCAGGCAATCGCGCAGGCGTCGTAAACGGACACGTCGCTCAAACGCGACGCGAGCTCAAGCGGGGCATCCGCAGATACTTGTCCTGCAAGCACCACGCGGTACAGCCAGCCGGTTTTACCCGCGTTTTGCAGCTGGGCCGACATAACCTGAATCCCGAAATGGTAGTTGAGCTTGAAGCACGGCGAGCGTGGCTGCGTCACCTGAATCAGAGCATCGCCCCAGCGATAAATATCGCCAATAAAGACGTTCTTTTCCGTCAGCCCTTCCGTTGAGAGATTTTCGCCAAACGCGGGCGCGACGAAGAGGTCCGCCTGCTCAGGAAATTCGGTTTTCCAGTGCTGATAGTGCTCGCGCGGATAGTGGCACAGCGCGCGATCGGGCCCGCCGTGGATTTTCTTTTCGGCCTGCTGGTCGCCCACAAGCCCGAGCTCGGTCAGCGACAGCTCACCGTCAACCTGCACTTTGGCGATGGCGCTCGGGCGGCTGCCGTCGTACTCCCTTACCTTGCCTGTAAACACGTTCACCGGGTAATGCATCGCTGCCTCCATTACGCAGATACAAAAAAAGCGAGTCATCAGACTCGCTTCTCACAGGCGTCAATGCAACCTTATTTTTTAGCGGCGAAACGCGCTGCTGCTTCGTCCCAGTTCACGACATCCCAGAACGCTTTGATGTAGTCAGGGCGACGGTTCTGGAACTTCAGGTAGTAAGCGTGTTCCCACACGTCCAGACCCAGGATTGGGAAACCGGATGCGCCAGAGATCGCTTCACCCATCAGCGGGGAGTCCTGGTTAGCAGTAGAAACCACTGCCAGCTTGTCACCTTTCAGAACCAGCCACGCCCAGCCAGAGCCGAAGCGGGTTGCAGCGGCTTTTTCGAATTCCGCTTTGAAGTTGTCTACGGAACCGAAGTCGCGCTCGATAGCCGCTTTCAGGTCGCCCTGCAGGGTGGTGCCGGTTTTCAGGCCTTTCCAGAACAGGCTGTGGTTAGCGTGACCGCCCGCATTGTTACGCAGTACGGTTTTCTTGTCTGCTGGCAGCTGGTCCAGCTTGGTGATCAGCTCTTCAACAGGCAGATTAGCGAACTCTGGCAGGCTTTCCAGCGCAGCATTCGCGTTGTTCACGTAGGTCTGGTGGTGTTTAGTGTGATGGATTTCCATCGTCTGCTTGTCGAAATGCGGTTCCAGTGCGTCGTAGGCATACGGCAGGGATGGCAGTGTATAACTCATAATCCTCTCCATTATTGTCGGGCGGCACAGCTGTTAATGCCGCGTAAGCAGTTGGTTCATTATAGTTAATTAAATGATATTGAAAATGATTATCAATGCCGTAGTTTTTATAAGGTTATTCGGTTTTTGAGAAATAAAAGAATTGTGAGTCTGCTCACGCGCTTAACGTGCTGATTGCCATTCAAAACAAAAGTGCGGCAACCTTCTGAAGGTTCCTGAACAGCCTAATTTTTACACTCATCAAGTCGGGGGGAAGCCTCCGGCTATAAAAACGATGAGGACGTAAAAATGAATCATGCGATTACGATGGGTATCTTCTGGCATTTAATAGGCGCAGCCAGTGCAGCCTGTTTCTATGCCCCGTTCAAAAAGGTGAAAGGCTGGTCGTGGGAAACCATGTGGTCCGTTGGCGGTACCGTGTCCTGGCTGATTTTGCCGTGGACAATCAGCGCCATGCTGCTGCCCGATTTCTGGGGCTACTTCTCCTCCTTCAACGCCTCCACCCTGCTGCCGGTATTCCTGTTCGGCGCGATGTGGGGCATCGGCAACATCAACTACGGCCTGACCATGCGCTACCTCGGGATGTCGATGGGTATCGGCATCGCGATTGGCATTACGCTGATAGTGGGCACCCTGATGACGCCCATTCTTAACGGCCATTTCGACGTGCTGATCAACACCCAGGGCGGCCGGATGACGCTGCTGGGCGTGCTGGTGGCGGTGATCGGCGTGGGGATCGTCACCCGCGCAGGCCAGCTAAAAGAACGCAAGATGGGCATCAGGGCCGAAGAGTTCAACCTGAAGAAAGGGCTGCTGCTGGCGGTGATGTGCGGGGTCTTCTCGGCGGGCATGTCGTTCGCCATGAACGCCGCCAAACCGATGCACGACGCCGCTGCGGCGCTGGGCGTTGACCCGCTGTATGTTGCCCTGCCAAGCTATGTGGTGATCATGGGCGGCGGCGCGCTGGTAAACCTCGGTTTCTGCTTCATTCGTCTGGCAAAAGTGAAGAACCTGTCGGTAAAAGCCGACTTCTCGCTGGCAAAACCGCTGATCCTTACCAACGTTCTGCTCTCCGCGCTCGGCGGCCTGATGTGGTATCTGCAGTTCTTCTTCTACGCCTGGGGCCACGCCAGCATTCCGCCGCAGTACGACTACATAAGCTGGATGCTGCACATGAGCTTCTACGTGCTGTGCGGCGGTCTGGTTGGGCTGGTGCTGAAGGAGTGGAACAACGCCGGACGTCGTCCGGTTGGCGTACTGAGCCTGGGCTGCGTGGTGATTATCATTGCGGCCAATATCGTCGGCCTCGGCATGGCGAACTGATTACGCTGCTTTTCGACTGCGATGACGCCACTGAACCGGCGTCATCCCCACCTCACGGTTAAACACCACCGAAAAGTAGTTACTGTCCTCAAAGCCGCAGCGCATCGCCACTTCACTGACCATCAGCTCCGTATGCTGTAACAGATACTGGGCGTGGCAGATGCGCAGCTGGCGCAGGTAATGGTTTATCGTCATCCCCGTCTGGGTGCGGAACTGCTGGCGCAGCGCGCGCTCGCTGCACTGCTCCTGCTCGCAGAATTTTTCCAGTACGAAACTCTTGTTCAGACTGCCCGCAAGCCGGGCGATCAGCTTATCCAGCAGCGCTTCCTGCGTGGTGGCGGAGGGATTATCCGTGGCGTAACGATGACGCTTCAGGGTCATCACCAGCTGAGCGAATAGCAGCTCCGACATCTGGTTTGCCACCGGGTCGCTCTTCTGGCTCTCCTGCTCCAGCTGGGAAATCGTCTGTCGAACCTGAGCCATGCCGCTGCTGCTTAAGCGCCAGTGTGGTTCGCCTCCGGCATTCAGAATGCCCGGAATGTTGCTCGCCCAGTCGACATTCAGTTTAAGCCTGTCAGGGCAGTAGATGACGTTCTGCAACACCAGATCGTTAACCGAGGCGTAGGCGTGTTTGTCTTCGGCGCGAATGTAAAACAGATCCCCGCGCGTGATGCGGTAGGGCCGGTCGTTGAGGACGTGAAGGCCGTTGCCGCGCCACACCAGCACCAGCTCGCAGAAGTCATGGGTGTGCTCGGCAAAGACATTTTGCGGGTAACGGTCGGCCACCGCGACGGCCTGACTCGCGGAGGCAAAAAAATCATCTTTGCGAAGAATTAACTGAGCGGCCACACCACAACCTCTACGGCGAATAACCGGGCATTATTAGCTTTTTTGCGGCCTGAAAACGGTGACTGCCCTCGCGTTACTGAAGCAACGCGTCTTTCCCCTGACGAATATCGCGCGGCGACCAGCTAAATTCCCGGCGAAATAGCGTCGAAAAGTGGTTACTGTCGCCGAAACCGCAGCGATAAGCAATTTCCGTAACGCTTTCGTCGGTATGCCGTAAAAGGTGACGCGCTTTGATCAGGCGCAGACGGTTAAGGTAACGCTGCGGCGTGAGCCCGGTATGCTGCTTGAGCTGACGATGCAGCGTGCGCAACGAGAGCGAAAAGTCGTCCGCCAGCGTTTCCCAGCAGACATCTTCAGCGAAATGATCTTCCAGCCAGGCCATAAGCTGGTTCAGCCGTGCGTCATTATTTTCCATCCCTTCCACCAGGCTGCTTCGGCGCAGCAGCACCAGCAGCTGCATAAACAGCAGCTCGCGGGTGGCAATCGCGTGCGTCTCCTGCCCGTCCTCGCTCTGCTCCATCTGGCTCACCAGCTGACGCACCTGCTGTAACGTGGATTGATTCACCCGCCAGTGCGACGGGTAGTGGCCGTCCTTCTCCTGCGGCAATAGCTGATTCAACCCGGAGAGAAACTGGAACGCGTCCGGGGAACGATAGAGCACGTTGGTCAGACACAGGTTGTCGGTATGTTCATACAGGTGTCTGTCGTGGTCGCGCACGAAGCACACCGTACCGCCGCTGATGGTATACGGCTGACCGTTGAATACGTGGATGCCTGTTCCGTGCTCAACAATCACAATCTCATGAAAATCATGATGATGCTCCGGGAACGCAGCCTGAGGAAGCCGTGGCTCAATCGCGACGGGAGAAGCCCCCGAAGGAAAAAAATCGACGCTGTGCAGTACGGTCATAACGGCCCCCACCAATGAGAAAAGTTCTCAAAATAGTAATTAAGGCCCTCCACGCTCACCTTAAATTTTTGACAGTAAACCGCGCAAAAGCTGCCGATTTTTCAAGAAACAGGCGGAAAGATCGGGAAATGCGGTCAGCGTCACACTGCCTGCAAACCCCGCCATTACTGGAAACTGTGAACTCCCTCACGTTCACCTTTGCTTTCTTGCCAGCGCGAGATATGGGCTGTCAGTGGAGAGAAGGTGGCTATTTCTTCCCTTTCTTACACTCATCGCTAATGACTTAAGAAAGGACCCGACCATGACTTTTCGCCATTGTGTGGCTGTCGATTTAGGCGCATCCAGCGGCCGTGTAATGCTCGCCACCTGGGACTGTGACCAGCACACCCTTACGCTTCGCGAAATGCACCGTTTCGCCAATTGTCTGCAAAAACAGGACGGTTTTGTGACCTGGGATATCGATGCGCTGGAGGCGGAGATCCGCACCGGACTTCACAACGTCTGCGAAAACGGTATCCGCATCGACAGTATCGGCATTGATACCTGGGGCGTGGATTACGTGCTGCTGGACAGCCACGGCGAACGCGTCGGCCTGCCTGTTTCCTACCGCGACAGCCGCACCGATGGGCTGATGGCGCACGCCATCGCGCAGCTTGGCAAGGAGAACATCTATGGTCGCAGCGGCATTCAGTTTCTGCCGTTTAACACGCTGTACCAGCTGCGCGCGCTGGTGGAGCAACAGCCAGAGCTGGTTGAAAAGGTGGCGCATGCGCTGCTGATCCCGGACTACTTAAGCTATCGTCTGACCGGCAACATGAACTGGGAATACACCAACGCCACCACCACGCAGCTGGTCAATATCAACACCGATAACTGGGATGAACACCTGCTGGCATGGACGGGCGCCTCGCCGTCCTGGTTCGGCGCGCCAACCCATCCGGGCAATGTGATCGGCCAGTGGATTTGCCCGCAGGGGAATGAAATTCCCGTTGTCGCCGTCGCCAGTCACGACACCGCAAGCGCGGTCATTGCCTCGCCGCTCGCCAGCAAAGACGCGGCCTATCTCTCCTCCGGCACCTGGTCGCTGATGGGTTTTGAGAGCAAAACGCCTTACACCAGCGACGCCGCGCTGGCCGCCAATATCACCAACGAAGGCGGTGCCGAAGGACGCTACCGCGTGCTGAAGAACATCATGGGCCTGTGGCTGCTCCAGCGGGTGCTGAAAGAGCAGAACGTCACCGACCTGTCCGCGCTTATCGCGGAAACCGAAAAGCTGAAGGCCTGCACCTTCCTGATTAACCCGAACGACGACCGCTTTATTAACCCGGTGCACATGAGCGCCGAAATCCAGGCCGCCTGTTTTGACGCGGGGCAGCCGGTACCTTCCCGCCCCGCCGAGCTGGCGCGCTGTATTTTTGACAGCCTCGCCCTGCTCTATGCCGACATCCTGAGCGAGCTGGCGAGCCTTCGCGGTAAACCGTTCAGCCAGCTGCACATCGTGGGCGGCGGCTGCCAGAACCAGCTGCTGAACCAGCTCTGCGCCGATGCCTGCGGCATTACGGTGGTGGCAGGCCCCGTAGAGGCTTCCACGCTCGGCAACATTGGCATTCAGTTGATGACGCTGGACGAACTATCAAACGTCGACGATTTCCGTTCGGTGGTGACGGCGAATAACAGCCTGACCACCTTCACCCCCAATCCCTGCCATGACATTGCCCGCTACCGGGCGCAGTTTCAGCAAAAACGACTGACTAAGGAGCTTTGCGCATGACCACTCAACTTGAACAAGCCTGGGACCTGGCTAAACAGCGTTTCGCCGCCGTCGGCGTGGATGTCGAAGAGGCGCTGCGCCAGCTCGACCGTCTGCCCGTCTCCATGCACTGCTGGCAGGGTGATGACGTTGCCGGCTTCGAGGATCCGGGCGGTTCCCTGACGGGTGGCATTCAGGCAACGGGTAACTACCCGGGCAAAGCGCGCAACGCCACCGAACTGCGTGCGGATCTTGAAATGGCGTTGAGCCTGATCCCAGGGCCAAAACGGCTGAACCTGCACGCGATTTATCTCGAATCCGACGCGCCGGTCGCGCGTAACGAAATCAAACCAGAACACTTTAAGAACTGGGTGGAGTGGGCAAAGGCCAACCGGCTGGGACTGGATTTTAACCCGTCCTGCTTCTCGCACCCGCTGAGCGCGGACGGGTTTACCCTTGCACACGCAAACGACGAAATCCGGCAGTTCTGGATCGACCACGTCAAAGCCAGCCGACGCGTCTCGGCGTATTTCGGCGAGCAGCTCGGCACGCCGTCGGTGATGAATATCTGGATCCCGGACGGCATGAAGGACATCACCGTTGACCGTCTGGCGCCACGCCAGCGCCTGCTGGCCGCTCTGGATGAAGCCATCAGCGAGAAGCTTGATCCGGCGCACCATATCGACGCGGTGGAGAGCAAGCTGTTCGGCATTGGCGCAGAAAGCTACACCGTCGGCTCTAACGAGTTCTACATGGGTTACGCCACCAGCCGCCAGACCGCGCTGTGCCTGGATGCTGGCCACTTCCATCCAACGGAAGTCATCTCCGACAAAATTTCCGCCGCCATGCTCTACGTGCCGCGCCTGCTGCTGCACGTCAGCCGTCCGGTGCGCTGGGACAGCGACCACGTGGTCCTGCTGGACGACGAAACCCAGGCGATTGCCAGCGAAATCATCCGCCACGATCTGTATGACCGCGTGCACATCGGGCTCGACTTCTTTGACGCCTCCATCAACCGCATCGCGGCGTGGGTTATCGGCACCCGCAACATGAAGAAAGCGCTGCTGCGCGCTCTGCTGGAGCCGACTGCTGCGCTGAAACAGCTTGAAGAAAACGGCGACTACACCGCGCGTCTGGCGCTGCTGGAGGAGCAAAAATCCCTGCCGTGGCAGGCGGTATGGGAGATGTACTGCCAGCGTCACGATGCGCCTGCTGGCAGCCAGTGGCTGGACAACGTGCGGGCGTATGAGAAAGACGTGCTCGCCGCTCGTCAGTAAAAAATATCGCCCGGCAGCGCATTGCATGCCGGGCCTACAGGTAAAAGCAGGCCGGGTAAGCGTAGCGCCACCCGGCATTTTCAAAGGAAACACTGTATGCAGACCATCACCACCTCCTGGTTCGTCCAGGGCATGATCAAAGCCACCTCCGACGCCTGGCTGAAGGGCTGGGACGAGCGCAACGGCGGCAACCTCACGCTGCGCCTGGACGATGCGGACATCGAGCCGTACGCCGCCGATTTTCACCAGAAGCCGCGCTATATTGCCCTGAGTCAGCCGATGCCGCTGCTCGCCAACACGCCGTTTATCGTTACCGGTTCCGGGAAGTTCTTCCGTAACGTTCAACTGGACCCGGAAGCCAATCTCGGCGTCGTGAGGGTAGACAGCGACGGCGCGGGATACCACATTCTGTGGGGGCTAACGGACGACGCGGTGCCGACCTCTGAACTGCCGGCGCACTTCCTCTCCCACTGCGAGCGCATCAAGGCGACTGACGGCAAAGACCGCGTCATCATGCACTGCCACGCCACTAACCTGATCGCCCTGACCTACGTGCTGGAAAATAATTCTGATTTCTTTACCCGCAAGCTGTGGGAAGGCAGTACCGAATGCCTGGTGGTCTTCCCGGACGGTGTCGGTATTCTGCCGTGGATGGTGCCGGGTACCGACGAAATCGGTCAGGCGACCGCGACGGATATGCAAAAGCACGCCCTGGTGCTGTGGCCGTTCCACGGCGTCTTCGGCAGCGGCCCGACGCTGGATGAAACCTTCGGCCTGATCGACACCGCCGAGAAATCCGCGGAGGTGCTGGTGAAGGTCTATTCCATGGGCGGCATGAAGCAGACCATCACCCGGGAAGAGCTGATCGCGCTGGGCAAACGTTTTGGCGTTACCCCGATGCAGTCGGCCCTGGATTTATACGCGTAACGCCACAGGCGATAGTTAAGGAGAATTATCATGAGCTTTATGTTGGCACTTCCCAAAATTAGCCTGCATGGCGCGGGTGCAATCGGCGATATGGTCAACCTGGTAGCGACCAGGCAGTGGGGCAAAGCGCTGGTTGTCACCGACGGCCAACTGGTGAAACTGGGCTTGCTCGACAGCCTGTTTACCGCGCTGGACGCCCATCAAATGTCATGTCAACTGTTCGATGAGGTGTTTCCGAACCCGACGGAAGCGCTGGTGCAAAAAGGATTTGCGGCTTACCGGGACGCGGAGTGTGATTACATCATCGCCTTTGGCGGCGGCAGCCCGATTGATACCGCCAAGGCGATTAAAATCCTCACCGCTAATCCAGGCCCGTCTACCGATTACTCCGGCGTCGGCAAGGTGAAAAATGCAGGCGTGCCGCTGGTGGCGATTAACACTACCGCAGGCACCGCGGCAGAGATGACCAGCAACGCGGTGATCATCGATTCCGCGCGTCAGGTGAAAGAGGTGATTATCGACCCGAACATCATCCCGGATATTGCCGTGGACGATGCCAGCGTGATGCTTGATATTCCGGCCTCCGTGACCGCCGCGACCGGTATGGATGCGTTAACGCACGCCATTGAAGCCTACGTGTCCGTTGGCGCGCACCCGCTGACCGATGCCAACGCGCTGGAAGCGATTCGCCTGATCAGCCTCTGGCTGCCGAAAGCGGTCGACGACGGTCATAACCTGGAAGCGCGCGAGCAGATGGCGTTTGGTCAGTACCTGGCAGGTATGGCGTTTAACAGCGCCGGGCTGGGGCTGGTACATGCTCTGGCGCACCAGCCGGGCGCAACGCACAACCTGCCGCATGGCGTGTGCAACGCCATCCTGCTGCCGATCATCGAAAACTTTAACCGCCCGAACGCGGTCGCGCGTTTTGCCCGCGTGGCGCAGGCAATGGGCGTCGATACCCGCGGGATGAGCGATGAAGCCGCCAGCATGTCCGCCATTCAGGCGATTCGTGACCTGAGCGCCCGCGTCGGCATTCCGTCTGGCTTCAGCCAGCTCGGCGTCACCAAAGCCGATATCGAAGGCTGGCTGGATAAAGCCCTCGCCGATCCGTGCGCGCCGTGCAACCCGCGCACCGCCAGCCGCGACGAGGTCCGCGAGCTGTACCTGGAGGCATTATGATCCGCAAAGCGTTTGTGATGCAGATAAACCCGGACGCGCACGAGGAGTACGCGCGTCGCCACAATCCGATCTGGCCCGAACTGGAAGCGGTGCTGAAAGCCCACGGCGCGCACCACTACGCCATTTATCTCGACAGAGAACGCAACCTGCTGTTTGCGACGGTGGAGATTGAGTCGGAGGAGCGCTGGAACGCGGTGGCGAATACCGACGTGTGCCAGCGCTGGTGGAAATATATGGCTGACGTCATGCCGTCGAACCCGGATAACAGCCCGGTGAGTTCGGAACTGAAAGAGGTGTTTTACTTAGCGTAACGGCAAAGCAGGTGATGGAACGCACGCGTCACCTGCTTTTAGCGCAAGGTTCTCAATCCATAAACTACCGTATCATGCTCCCAGATGATGGTTTCGTTCCTCTCTTTCGCATCGTGACAGTACTGTTCGATAACGGCAATCTGCTCGGGCGATAACGCACAAAACGGTTTCGTATAACGATAGATATTGAGCTCTTCTAGTGAGCAAACGCGTCTGGCATTCTCAAACAGCCCTACCTTTTTCATCACCTTAAGCAGATTAATATCAAGGGCTTCGATGATAAGTTCAATCTTGTTTATCTTGACTCTTATCGTATCAATCGCCGTTCTTGCGTCATTCACGTTTGGCGCTTTAACCCAGACAGGTTCGTGATGGGAAATACGGTTGCGATACTCTCTCAGTTCAAAGATGAGATCGATCAGCGTTTTTCTGACTTTTTGCGGGTTCGTGTTGATTCTGGCGTAATTTTTAAAGACTTTACTCAATGATTTTGGCCATAAATACCCGTGGTTATCTCGCGGCGCGGGAGCGTTAAACTCATTATTCAAAACATAATGCCAGGTACTAAAATCCGTTGAGGCAATAATACGATCGTGACTCCATTCCGGGACCGGTTGCACCTGAGCATAAGCTCCTCGCCTGCGTCTCATCTCTTTTTTGCGCCATTCCCGGGTAAGGCACTCTTGAGCCTTTTCGATGTTTTTATAGAAATGACACTCATCCCGGTCTTTTGTGCAGTGAATCGTTTCCCACCACATATCGCCAAATCTCACCCTGGCTTCTCTGTCGACGGCGTTTCTTAAAGAGATCTCAAGGTTTTGGAGGAGAGGATAAATGGACGCTGCTGCATGCTGAGACCAGATGTATATGCCGTATAATTCGCATTCATTATTCGGACGAAACGTTGTGCGATATCCGTCCAGACGTATTGATGAGATCAATGAAAAAATCGGTTTATAATTAGTAGCTTGCGGCATTTATTCGTGCTCCCAGAACGATGTGCCGAAGCATACCATAGACCTGTAGATACAGTTGACGGTGGATCCTTCAACCGTTAGAATTTGGTCCTGAAAGCCTGTACTGTCTACTTCCCCTTTTTATAGGTTCTGGTTGCGTACACCATAGGCAAAGCGATTTATGAAACCCACCTCTGGTGGGTTTCGTCGTTTTACAGCGCCTATGCCTGGTTCGCCTCCACCGTGTTACTTCGTGCAGCAATCTCCCGCCTGCTGCTCAGCGTAAACGCCGACACCACCGTAATCGCCAGCACGAAACAGCCCAGCATCAGGTACGTCTCCTGGAAGCCGATCCGGTCATACATATTCCCGGCAAAGGCGGAGAGGAAAATCGCTGCCGACTGTTTGGCAAACTGAAAACCAATCAGATAGATTGTGGCCGACAGGCGCGTATCAAACACTCCGGTAATGTATTTGAATGCCCCCACCAGCAGGAACGGGACTTCCAGGGCGTGCAGCATCTTGAGGGCGATGACCTCCACGGCAGTGGTGGCAAACGACGAGCCGATAATGCGCGTCGCCATAATCACCCCGGCGATCAGCAGCGTGTTCTTCGCGCCGATGCGGTTAATGATCCACGGCGAGCAGAACATGATGATGGCGTTACAAATCTCCCCCGCCGTGGTGGCAAAACCAAAGGCGCGGGTCCCTTCCTGCGGCGTGGCGAAGAAGGTTTTAAAGAAGGTGGCAAACTGCTGGTCGAAAACGTCATACACGCAGGCCACGCCAATCACGTACAGGATGAACATCCACATTCTGCGCTGGCGGAACAGGTTGAACACGGTTTTAGCGGTGATCTGCGGCTGGTTCGCGCCCAGGGCGTTCATCACCTGCGCCGTCTGGTTGGGTTTCGGTTTCGCGACCACCAGCAACAGCATCAGCAAAAGCGCCGCCGCCGATCCCATCCAGAAAACATACGACGGGTCGATGCCGAACAGGATGCCGCCCGTTGAGGCGCACAGCCCCCAGCCGAGGCAGCCAAACATGCGCGCCTTGCCGTATTCAAAGAGGCTGTTGCGGCTCACGCGTTCAATGTAGGCCTCAATGGCCCCGGATCCGGCTGAAAAAACAAAGCCGATATACAACCCGCCGCTCAGCGCGCCCAGCCAGATATTGGTTTTCAACAGTGGCGCGAAGACGTACAGGAAAAACGGCGCGAACAGAAACAGCAGCACCGAGATTATCCACAGCAGGTGTTTTTTCAGCCCCAGCTTGTCCGAAATGACGCCCAGCACCGGCTGGAAGGCAATGGCCGATAGCGAGATGCAGGAGAAGACAATCCCGGTATGGGTTTTGTTCAGACCGATGATGTCCGACAGCCAGATCGGCAGGAACGGAAAACAGGTGGCCATGATGAAGAAGTAGAGAAAGAAGAACAGCCCGAAGATCCAGAAATTGGGGTTGTCTTTGTGGGTACAGGTTGTTGTGTTCATTATTTTTATCCTCAACGGAGGGCCGGTTGCCCGGCCCGTCACCTTTACACGCGTTCTACGCCAATCAGAATGGCGGTTTCCGGATCCAGAATCGGCAGCGCAATACCCGCCCGCATCAGCCATTCGCCGCTTGCCGTTTGCGGAGCTTCCATCCACGCCGGCAGCTTGCGCATGGTGTGCCCGCCCTCGCCCGTGATCTGAATGTTCGGGTGATCCAGCAGCGTGATGCGGTACTGCGCGCTGGCGTCTAGCCCCGGCATGCGCAGCGGCATCATCAGGGTGTAATCCGGCATCGCGAGCTGGCTGACCATAAACAGCCCCTGCGTTTTGTCTTCGCTCACTATACCCTGCGCCAGCGTGGTGGCATCCGGCATGTCCACGCGCCACTGGGTACCGTGATGAATCACCTCACGCCACCGCTTATACAGCGCGGCATAATGGCGATAGCCCTCACGCTCCTGCGCATCGACGGTGAGCGGATCCAACTCCAGCCCCATGTGCCCAAACAGCGCCGTCAGCCCACGGAAAGCGATGCTGTGCTGGCGGAAGGTAGCGTGACATTTGTGATGACCGATATGCGCCCCCATCACCTCCGGCGGGAAAAAGTAGCTCATGCCGCGCTGGATCGTGTTGCGCTCCAGCGCGTCGTTGTTGTCGGAAGCCCAGAAGCGGTGGCTGCGGGTCAGCACTTCATAATCGATTCGCCCCCCGCCGGAGGAGCAGGATTCAAATTCAATGTGCGGAAAACGCTCGCCCAGCACGTCCAGCAGGCGGTAAAACTGGCGGGTCTGCGCGTCGGCGGCGGCTTTACCGTTGTGCCCGGGCTGCACCAATTCGCGGTTCATGTCCCATTTCACGTAGTCAACCGCATGCTCGCCCAGCAGCCAGCTCATGCGCTCCACCAGGTAATCAAAGGCCTGCGGGATGTTGAGATTGAGCACCAGCTGGTGTCGTCCGGTCGCCTGGGGATAGCCCGGCAGCGCCAGCACCCAGTCAGGATGCGCGCGATAGAGATCGGAATCCGGGTTAATCATCTCCGGCTCGATCCAGATGCCAAACTCCATGCCGAGCCGTTTAACGTGACTGATTACCGGCGTCAGGCCGTTCGGGTATTTTTTCTCATCCAGGTACCAGTCGCCCAGCGCGGCATGGTCGTCGTTGCGGCCTTTGAACCAGCCGTCGTCAATGATAAAGCGCTCCACGCCCAGCGCGGCGGCCTCATCGGCCATGCGCATGATGTACTCCGGATCGTGGCTGAAGTAGATCCCCTCCCAGGTATTGAGGTGTACCGGGCGCGGTTTGTTTTCCGGGAAGCGGATGATGCTGTCGCGCAGGTAGTGGTGGAACTGCTGGCTCATGCCGTTCAGCCCGTGCGGGGAGTAGCTGGCATACAGGCGCGGCGTCCAGAGCGTTTCGCCCTCTTCAATCGCCATTTCACCCGACAGGTAGAGCGCTTCGGCCTGTATATAACGGCGACCATCGGTTTTCGCTTCCGCGCGCAGGCGGTGGTTGCCGCTCCAGCCCAAATGCACGCCCCAGACGTCGCCCTGCATTTCGCTGAACGATGGCGTACCGGCGATCAGCGCCGGGAAATGTTCGTGGGACGTTTTACCCCGACGGTTTTCAATCACAAAGCTGTCGTGTTCAAGCGTGACGCGGTGCGGCTGAAATTCCCTGATCCAGCGTCCGTGAAAGGCCATAACCTCCTGCGCGCGCTCGGCCACCGGCAGCGTGACGGCGAATCGGTCCACCTGCCACGCCAGCGCTTTCAGGTTGGTTACTCCATGGCGCACCACCAGCACGCCGCTGGCCTCCAGCGTCAGCTCGCTGGTCAGACGCAGTCCCGCGCATTCATCTTCGGCGGTTATCGTCAGGCTGTTTACGTCCTGCTGCACCTGCGTGGTTTTAAACACCGGGGAACCGTCCAGCCCATGGCGATGTCCCTCAATACCGGGCGAGCCAAACAGCCCGTGCCCCAGCTCGGCCATCAGCGTTACCGGGGAGTCCACATCCAGCCTGCCGTTTGCCACCGGCCGCGCCAGCGTAGCGACATTCTGCGGCGAAAAGTGCTGAAGGTGCGGCCCCCAGTAGAGAATTTCGGCGAACGGTTGGGTTTTTATCACCACATCAATCGTGGTGCTTTCGAGTCGTAAAATGGCATCTTGCATCAGACATCTCCTGTCGTCGGGATGCCTTGAGTGTTGATCCGAAACGTTTCGGATGCAAACCAAAACGTTTCGGATCTGTGATCGGGTTTGGAAATTTACGCGGTTTAGGCCGTCTGGCCCGGGAAGAATTCGGGCTGCCAGAGCACCTGGAGCCGTTCGACGTCGTCGCCGTTAATCAGCTGGCGCACCATATCGGCAATCTGTTTCCCGACGCCCTGACGAGTGGACTGGATCACTGCCGCCACGTCAGCATCAACGATGCTGTCCTGCGGAAGTCCGTCATAAACCACCAGCGCAACGGCGTTCTCGCCTGTCAGGCGGCCCAGTTCCGCCAGCGCCATCGCCGCGCCATCGCCGTGGGTGTTGCAGTCTGTAATGATGGCCGTGGGGGGCTGCGGCAGGGAGAGAAGTTCTTTCGTGGTGGCATACCCCACGCGGCGCGAAGGGGGCATAGCGCGCAGCCATTCGCTGGAGAGCCCGGCTTCCCGCAGCGCGTCCAGGTAGCCCTGTCGCCGCTGGGTGATGAATGCCTGATTATTGCTTTCGCCCAGCAGGGCGATGCGCTGATGGCCTTTCTCAATCAGCCAGCGGGTGGCCTGGTACGTGCCAGCATAGTTGTCGAAGTCGAACCATGCGTACGGCTGCGGCAGCTGGCTGCGGCCGAGCGCCAGGAAGGGGAAACCGGCGGCCTGAAGCTGCTCAAGACGCGGATCGCGATCCAGCGTATGGGCCACAATCAGCGCATCCACGCGGCGGCTTTGCACCATGCGCATATAGCTGTGCTTATCCGCCAGATCATCGTCGGCGATGAGCAGCAGGTCGATCTCATGTCGCGCCAGTTCGTGGCTAATTTCGCCGACCATGTCCATAAAAACGCTGTTATTGAGCGGAACAGGATGCACGGGAAAAACGAGGCCGACGGCATCAATTTTGCCCATCTTCAGGCGGCGCGCAAACGTATTAGGTCGGTAACCACGGCGCTGGGCCTCCGCCTCCACGCGGGCGCGCGTCTCAGCAGAAACATCGTCATACCCGTTGAGGGCGCGGCTGACGGTAGTGACGGACAGCCCCAATTCTTTAGCAATGGCTTTGAGCGACATGATTTTCCGTATCTTCGTTAATTTTGTTCCGCCACCAGAAGGGCGTGGGTGTCTGGCTCCAGCGCCTTAAAGATATGCGGCTGATCGGCAGGGTAGCAAATGTAATCGCCCGGGCCGAGTTCTTCCGCCGCGTCGATCAGGCCGACCATCGCCCGCCCCTGGGTCACGATAATATGCTCAACCGACCCCGGCGGATGCGGCTGGGAAATACGGTCTGCGCCCGGCTGCGTCAGCAGCAGATAGATATCACGACGCGCGCCCGGCGGACACGCCGCCAGCAAAATCGCCTCGTAGTTTGCCTGCCCGGCAACCACCTTGGTGCCCTCGCCACGGCGGATCACCTGCGTGACGGGCTGCTGCGGCTCCAGTAACCGGGCAAACGGGATATCCAGCGCCACGCAAAGCGACCAGAGCGTTTCCAGGCTAGGATTGCCGTTGCCAGACTCCAGCTGAGAAAGCGTAGATTTGGCGATCCCGGCACGGCGGGCAATTTCCGCCAGTGACAGCCCGGTTCGCAGGCGTTCCCGCACCAGGCTTTTGGCGATCACGCTGATTGGCTGCGTCATAAAAACGGCCTCTGTCTCTCTATAACGAACGATTCGTTCATCTTGTAAAACGATTTTGATGCGTTCATTATAATGGAAATACGTTCGATATGGCTAAAATGATATGAAGAATCCCCTCTCTTGCCTGAAAGGCGACACGATAAAAGCGATAATTTTGGTCTGCCTCGCGGTAGGCGTGGTCGGCATGTCTTACGGCTCCCTGGCGATGGCCTACGGTTTTCCGCTGTGGGTGCCGTTTGCGCTTTCCCTCACGGTGCTGGCGGGCGCATCCGAGTTTATGTTTATCGGCATTGTGGCAAGCGGAGGTAACCCGCTGGCGGCAGCGGCCGCCGGTTTGCTGGTCAACGCGCGCCATGTGCCGTTTGGCGTGACGGTGCGTGAACTGGTGGGCAAACGGGGTTTGAGCTATCTCGGCTGTCACATCATGAACGATGAAAGCGTGGTGTTTGGCCTGTCGCAAAAAACGCCCGAGCAGCGTAAAGCGGCCTACTGGCTGTGCGGTTTAGGTGTGGCGATTATCTGGCCGGTGGGGGCACTGTTGGGTGCCATGGTCGGTAAACTGCTGCCGGACCCGGAGACCATCGGGCTGGACGCGGTGTTTCCGGCGATCCTGCTGGCGTTAGTGGTACCCGCGTTTAAGAACCGTACCACGCTGATCCGCGCCTGCAGCGGTGCCGCGCTATCACTGGCTGCCGTGCCGTTTGCCCCGGTGGGTTTACCGGTTCTGCTCTCGTTACTCGGTCTCGCTGCGAGGAAAAAATAATGGGAAACATGACGTTTTTTATTCTCGGCATCGCCATTCTTTCTGCCGGAACCTACCTGATGCGTCTCGGCGGGGCAAAGCTGGGCAACCGGCTGGCTCTCTCTGAACGATCGCAGGCGCTGCTTTCCGATGCGGCTACCGTTTTGCTGTTCTCCGTCGCGCTGGCGACCACGTTTTATGAAGGGGAACATTTTGCGGGCATGGCGCGCGTGCTGGGCGTGGGGTTCGCGGTGTTTCTGGCATGGCGAAAAATGCCGTTAATTGTGGTGATCGTCGCGGCGGCGGTGGTGACGGCGCTGCTACGTCTGGCGGGTATAAATTAAAAAAGCGCCCCAGGGGCGCTCTTTCGACGGTATAGCGAAATTATTTGTTCAGTTCAGCGGTCATGTGTACGCGGTTACCGGTGAACGCCTGGGTAATTTTGTAGGATGACGCGCCCGCTTCCTGAGCCTGAGCCGCGATTTTCGCTTCTGCGCTATCAATGGTGGAAGCAGAGGCGGTCACTGTCTGTGCAGCGAAAGAACCGAAAGAAGCAGCCAGAGCGATTACAGCGACAAAAGTTTTGATGCTTTTCATGATATAAACCCTTTCATTAAGTTGTTTAGGTAAGGCACCGTGCCTTGATGAGATAAATACTAGCCCTCATCCTGAACAACTAAAAGCGGAAGGATTTGCTATTATCATTCAAAATTACTGATCAACCATTAACCGCTGCGGATGGGTATAAATCGTCGCCCTGCCCGGCTTGCAGAACCCCACCAGCGTCAGATTGCAGCGCTCCGCCACCTCCACCGCCAGCGTGGTTGCCGCCGACACCGCAAACAGAATTTCCACGCCGCACATCGCGGACTTCTGCACCATCTCATAGCTGGCGCGGCTGGAAACAAGCGCCGCGCCCTGCTGCCAGAGATCGCTCTCCCCCGCACGACGGCCTAATAGCTTGTCGAGCGCGACGTGGCGGCCCACGTCCTCATGCCCTCCAGCAATATCTCCTGACGGCAATACCCACGCCGCCGCGTGCGTGCAGCCGCTCAGTTGGCCGATGGGCTGAACATCGTTGAGATTTTCCAGCGCACGGTCGAGATGCGCCAGATTGAAGGTCTGGGTAAACGGCAGTGGCGCAACGGGCTTGCCAATATCATTAAGCTGCTCAACACCACAGACACCGCACCCTGTACGCCCGGCCAGCGCGCGGCGGCGCTCTTTCAGCCCCATAAAGCGGCGGCTGGAGAGTTCGATTTGCACTTCAAGACCGTTACACGCCTGAACCACGTCCATGCCGTAGATCTCCTGCGGGTGCGCAATGATGCCTTCCGAAAGGGAAAAACCGATGGCGAACAGTTCGAGATCTTTGGGTGAGGCCATCATCACCACGTGCGAAATACCGTTGTAAACGAGGGCAACGGGCACTTCTTCAGCCAGAAAATCGGGTGTGGCATGGGTAATGCGGGGCGGTCTGCGTACCGACATTTCCACAATGCCCGCAGGCAGTGGCGATGAGCGGGTAGCACGGTTTTGTTTAGACACAGCGGTATTCCTGAACAACCACGGAAGTAGGCCTGCTATTGCAGCATAAACCGCAGGCCTTACGCATAGTATGGATCAACTTTTCGACACTCATTGTCCTACTCATTAAGAAGAGGTGCAACCCGGCCCCCGCTACACACCTTTAACATGCAGAGCTTATAGTGTGATCAGTGTCACACTTTATAATCAACACAGTGATAATACGTTCACTTTGTATTAACGCCGTTGGAACAGGTATACCGACATTGTGGTATTCTGATGATATCCCTCGGAGAAATGAGGGATTAACGCAAATTTTTCTCCTTTGCGGTCAATTCTCAACCGCGAAGTTAAAACTACATATATAAGCAATGTCGAACAAGGAGTGACCCATGCAGGTCAGCAGAAGGCAGTTCTTTAAGATCTGCGCTGGCGGTATGGCAGGCACCACGGCGGCGGCACTGGGCTTTGCGCCCGGCGTAGCGCTGGCGGAAACGCGGCAGTACAAACTGCTGCGCACCCGCGAAACCCGTAACACCTGTACGTACTGCTCCGTCGGCTGTGGGCTGTTGATGTATAGCCTCGGCGACGGTGCGAAAAACGCCAAAGCGTCTATTTTCCATATCGAAGGCGACCCGGACCATCCGGTCAACCGCGGCGCGCTGTGCCCGAAAGGGGCCGGTCTGGTGGACTTTATCCACTCCGAAAGCCGTCTGAAATTCCCGGAATATCGCGCACCTGGCTCCGATAAATGGCAGCAAATCAGCTGGGAAGAGGCGTTTGACCGCATCGCAAAACATATTAAAGAAGACCGCGATGCCAACTTTATTGAGAAGAACGCCGACGGCGTCACGGTCAACCGCTGGCTCTCCACCGGGATGCTGTGTGCTTCTGCCTCCAGCAACGAAACCGGCTATTTAACCCAGAAATTCACGCGCGCACTCGGTATGCTCGCGGTCGACAACCAGGCGCGTGTCTGACACGGACCAACGGTAGCAAGTCTTGCTCCAACATTTGGTCGCGGTGCGATGACCAACCACTGGGTCGACATCAAGAACGCCAACCTCATTGTGGTGATGGGCGGTAACGCCGCTGAAGCGCACCCTGTCGGGTTCCGCTGGGCGATGGAAGCCAAAATCCACAACGGTGCGAAACTGATTGTGATCGATCCCCGCTTTACGCGTACTGCGTCAGTGGCGGATTTCTACACCCCTATTCGTTCAGGTACTGACATCACTTTCCTGTCAGGCGTACTGCTGTACCTGATGACCAACGAAAAATATAACCGCGAGTACACCGAAGCCTATACCAACGCCAGCCTGATCGTGCGTGAGGATTACCACTTCGAAGATGGCCTGTTCAGCGGTTATGACGCGGAAAAACGCAAGTACGACAAAACCAGCTGGAACTACGAGCTGGATGAGAAAGGCTTTGCGAAGCGCGACACCACTCTTCAACACCCGCGCTGCGTATGGAACCTGCTGAAAGAGCATGTTTCCCGCTACACGCCGGACGTTGTTGAGAACATCTGCGGCACGCCGAAGGCGGACTTCCTGAAGGTCTGCGAGCTGATCGCGGAGACCAGCGCGAAGGACAAAACCGCGTCGTTCCTGTATGCACTCGGCTGGACGCAGCACTCCATCGGCGCGCAGAACATCCGCACCATGGCGATGGTTCAGCTGCTGCTCGGCAACATGGGGATGGCAGGCGGCGGCGTGAACGCCCTGCGCGGTCACTCTAACATCCAGGGTTTGACCGACCTCGGCCTGCTGTCTCAGAGCCTGACGGGTTACATGAACCTGCCAAGCGAGAAACAGACTGACCTGCAGACCTACCTGACGGCCAGCACGCCAAAACCGCTGCTCGAAGGCCAGGTGAACTACTGGGGCAACTATCCGAAGTTCTTCGTCTCGCTGATGAAAGCCTTCTACGGCGACAAAGCGACGGCGGAAAACAGCTGGGGCTTTGACTGGCTGCCGAAGTGGGACAAAGGTTACGACGTTCTCCAGTACTTCGAAATGATGCATCAGGGCCAGGTCAACGGCTATATCTGCCAGGGCTTTAACCCGGTGGCGTCGTTCCCGAACAAGAACAAGGTTGTCGAGTCTCTCTCGAAGCTGAAGTTCCTGGTGACGATTGACCCGCTCAACACCGAGACCTCGACCTTCTGGCAGAACCACGGTGAGTCGAACGACGTCGATCCGTCGAAGATTCAGACCGAAGTGTTCCGCCTGCCGTCTACCTGCTTCGCGGAAGAGAACGGTTCTATCGTCAACTCCGGCCGCTGGCTGCAGTGGCACTGGAAAGGCGCGGACGCCCCGGGCATCGCCATGAACGACGGCGAGATCCTGGCCGGCATCTTCTTACGCCTGCGTAAGATGTATGCGGCAGAAGGCGGCGCGAACCCTGAGCCGGTGCTGAACATGACCTGGAACTACTCGACGCCGGAAAATCCTGCGCCGGAAGAAGTGGCCATGGAGAGCAACGGTAAGGCGCTGGCGGACGTTATCGACCCGGTCACCGGCGCGGTTCTGGCGAAGAAAGGCGATCAGCTCAGCACCTTCGCGCACCTGCGCGATGACGGTACCACCTCCAGCGGCTGCTGGATCTTTGCCGGTAGCTGGACGCCGAAAGGCAACCAGATGGCCAACCGCGACAACGCCGACCCGTCGGGCCTCGGCAATACGCTGGGCTGGGCATGGGCATGGCCGCTGAACCGCCGCATCCTCTATAACCGCGCCTCCGCTGACCCGCAGGGTAACCCGTGGGATCCGAAGCGTCAGCTGCTGAAGTGGGACGGCGCGAAATGGGGCGGCGTGGATATTCCGGACTACAGCACTGCCGCACCAGGCAGCGACGTTGGGCCGTTTATCATGCAGCCTGAAGGGATGGGCCGTCTGTTTGCTATCGATAAGATGGCGGAAGGGCCGTTCCCGGAACATTACGAGCCGTTTGAGACGCCGCTGGGCACCAACCCGCTGCACCCGAACGTGGTCTCTAACCCGGCAGCGCGTATCTTCAAGGGCGACTTTGAAGCGCTGGGTAAAAAGGACAAGTTCCCGTACGTGGGCACCACTTACCGTCTGACCGAGCACTTCCACTACTGGACCAAGCACGCGCTGCTTAACGCCATCGCGCAGCCGGAACAGTTTGTGGAGATCGGCGAGAAGCTGGCGAACAAGCTCGGCATTGCCCATGGCGATACCGTGAAGGTCTCCTCTAACCGCGGCTACATCAAGGCCAAGGCGGTGGTGACCAAGCGTATTCGCACGCTGAACGTTCACGGTCAGCAGGTGGATACCATCGGCATCCCAATTCACTGGGGCTATGAGGGCGTGGCGAAGAAAGGGTTCATTGCGAACACCCTGACGCCGTTCGTCGGCGATGCGAACACGCAGACGCCGGAGTTTAAGGCCTTCCTCGTGAACGTGGAAAAGGTGTAACGGAGACGACTTATGGCTTATCAATCTCAAGACATTATCCGTCGTTCCGCGACTAACGGTTTCACGCCCGCGCCACAGGCGCGGGACCACCAGCAGGAAGTGGCGAAGCTGATCGACGTGACCACCTGTATCGGCTGTAAAGCCTGTCAGGTGGCCTGCTCTGAGTGGAACGACATCCGTGACGAAGTGGGTCATAACGTCGGGGTGTACGACAACCCGGCAGACCTGACCGCAAAGTCCTGGACGGTAATGCGTTTCTCGGAAGTGGAGCAGAACGACAAACTGGAATGGCTTATCCGCAAAGACGGCTGTATGCACTGCGCGGATCCGGGCTGCCTGAAGGCGTGTCCGTCAGAAGGGGCTATCATTCAGTATGCCAACGGCATCGTCGACTTCCAGTCCGAGCAGTGCATTGGCTGCGGCTACTGCATCGCGGGCTGTCCGTTCGACGTGCCGCGCATGAACCCGGAAGACAACCGCGTCTACAAATGTACCCTGTGCGTTGACCGCGTTAACGTGGGCCAGGAGCCTGCATGCGTGAAGACCTGCCCAACCGGCGCTATCCACTTTGGCTCCAAAGAGGATATGAAAACGCTGGCGGCAGAGCGCGTGGGCGAGTTGAAAACCCGTGGTTACGACAACGCGGGCCTGTACGATCCGGCCGGGGTTGGCGGTACGCACGTGATGTACGTCCTGCACCACGCCGACAAGCCGAACCTGTATCACGGCCTGCCAGAGAACCCGGAAATCAGCGCCACCGTGAAGTTCTGGAAAGGCATCTGGAAACCGCTGGCCGCGGTGGGCTTTGCTGCCACCTTCGCAGCGAGCATCTTCCACTACGTCGGCGTCGGTCCGAACCGTGCGGAAGAGGAAGACGACAACCTGCATGAAGAGAAAGACGAGGTGCGCAAATGAGAAAACGTGACACCATCGTGCGCTACACCGCGCCGGAACGCATCAACCACTGGGTCACCGCCTTCTGCTTCATGCTGGCGGCGATAAGCGGGCTGGGGTTCTTCTTCCCCTCCTTCAACTGGCTGATGCAGATCCTGGGCACGCCGCAGCTGGCGCGCATCCTTCACCCGTTCGTGGGTGTGGTGATGTTTGCCTCGTTTATCATCATGTTTTTCCGCTACTGGCACCATAACCTAATCAATCGGGATGATATCTTTTGGGCGAAGAATATTCGTAAGATCGTCGTCAACGAGGAAGTAGGTGATACCGGGCGTTATAACTTCGGCCAGAAATGCGTATTCTGGGCGGCGATTATCTTCCTGGTCCTGTTGCTGGTGAGCGGCGTGATCATCTGGCGTCCGTACTTTGCGCCTGCTTTCTCAATCCCGGTGATCCGATTTGCGCTAATGCTGCATTCATTTGCCGCAGTGGCGTTAATTGTGGTTATCATGGTGCATATTTACGCCGCCCTCTGGGTGAAAGGCACCATTACCGCGATGGTGGAAGGATGGGTAACCAAAACGTGGGCGAAGAAACATCACCCGCGCTGGTACCGTGAAGTCCGCCAGAAACAGGAAAAGTCATCTGAATGAGTATTCGCATAATCCCGCAAGATGAGCTGGGGTCGAGCGAGAAACGTACGGCGGAGTATATTCCGCCGTTGTTATTCCCCAGACTCAAGAACCTCTACAACCGCCGCGCAGAGCGTCTGCGCGAGCTGGCAGAGAACAACCCTCTGGGCGATTTTCTGCGTTTTGCCGCGCTGGTCGCCCATGCACAGGAGGTGGTGCTGTACGACCACCCGCTGCAAATGGACCTGACCGCGCGCATTAAAGAAGCTAACGAGCAGGGCAAGCCGCCGCTGGATATTCACGTCCTGCCGCGCGACAAGCACTGGCATAAGCTGCTTCATTCGCTGATTGCCGAGCTGAAGCCGGAGATGAGCGGCACCGCGCTGGCGGTCATCGAGAATCTGGAAAAAGCCTCTGACCTGGAGCTGGAAGAGATGGCGAGCGCGCTGTTTGCATCCGACTTCTCGCTGGTCAGCAGCGATAAAGCGCCGTTTATCTGGGCTGCGCTGTCGCTCTACTGGGCGCAAATGGCGAGCCTGATCCCGGGCAAAGCCCGCGCCGAATACGGCGAAGCGCGCCAGTTCTGCCCGGTCTGCGGCTCAATGCCGGTCTCCAGCATGGTGCAGATTGGGACCACGCAGGGGCTGCGCTACCTGCACTGCAACCTGTGTGAAACCGAGTGGCACGTGGTGCGCGTGAAGTGCAGCAACTGCGAGCAGACTCGCGATCTCAACTACTGGTCGCTGGAAAATGAAGACGCGGCGGTGAAAGCCGAAAGCTGCGGCGACTGCGGAACCTACCTGAAGATCCTGTATCAGGAAAAAGACCCGAAAGTCGAAGCGGTGGCCGACGATCTCGCCTCGCTGATTCTGGATGCGAAGATGGAGCAGGAGGGCTTTGCCCGCAGCTCGATCAACCCGTTCCTGTTCCCGGGCGAAGGGGAGTAATCTCCGTGAGAGTGCCGGGCGGCGCGAGCTTGCCCGGCCTACACCTGGTAAGGCGTAAGGACCTCGTCAATACCCGCAAAAACTTTCGTGTTGCGAGAAATCAACGGACATTTTCTGCTCTGCGCTGTAGCCAGGATGATAGCATCAGGCAGTTTCATTCCATGCTTCTCACGTAGTAAAACGCTTCTTTCCGCGATATCCCGAGACACATCAATAATTTCAAAAGCGCCCATCACGGCTGCCGTTTTCGCTTCATGACCATGCCTGCGAGCGCCCACCATCACTTCCATCCAGGTAATTAAGCTGATGGCACGATGCGACGCGGTATGCTCAATCGCATCCGCAGCTTCAACACGGTTGTTGAAAAGATCAATGAGAATATTGGTATCAAACACTGCCATGTGCTCCATGATTACCACTCCTCACGCAGCTTGCGTTCATACTCAAGCCCGTCCTCTTTTCTGTCTCCCCACAGACCAAGCGCATTTCGGATAACAGAAGAACTCTGCTGGTCGAGATACAGCTCAATCGCTTCGCGAAGCAGTTCAGCACGTGGTTGATTTCGCAATTGCTTGAGGTTATCCAAACGTTGAATCACGTCATCAGACAAATCGATAAGTATTCTGCCCATATCAAGTTCCGCCAAAACGCTCATATATCACCTTAGTATATCATCATTGGTTAATTTTCAGGCAAAATACTCTTTATCAATTTAGGGTGAAAGGACGTTTTTTAGGGAATGATCGATTTTGCGAGCCGATTTCCACAATATGCACCTCTCAACATTTCTCTGTTTTCATCTGCTGTAAACCAGGCTATAAACTGTATAAACGCACAGTAAAAGGACGTAACCATGGCTCTGGAGAAGGGTATTGATAAGCTGGTACAGGAGTTTATTGCCGCAGGACGACCTTCCTCGCGAAAGCAGAGTATTGATGACCGGAGAAGCGGATATGTCGCCAGCACAGCGCTGGCCGGGGAAAAAGAAACTCGTGTCCAGGTTGAAACGCTAGTTCTTGAGGATTTGACCTTTCGGGTATTTTCGCCTGTCAATGCCCCTGAAACGTTACCTTGTGCCCTCTACTATCATGGCGGTTGTTTTGTCAGCGGTGGGTTTGAAACCCATGATAATCAGCTTCGCCAACTGGCGTTTTACGGTAACTGTCGGGTCATTGCGGTTCAGTACAGACTCGCACCCGAGCATACCTTCCCGGCTGCGCATGACGATGCAGAGAGAGCGGCAGATCTTGTCTGGCAAAATGCAGAACAATTAGGTGTGGATAAAAACCGGATTACACTTTGTGGAGACAGCGCGGGAGGCCATCTTGCGCTGGTAACATCATTGCGGCTTAAGGCCAAAGGTCTCTGGGATCCCGCACAGCTCATTCTTATCTACCCCATGCTCGACGCTACGGCCAGTTTTGAAAGCTATACCCTCAATGGCATGGATTACGTGATTACTCGCGATACCCTTTTGAGCGGCTATGAAATGTATCTGGCTGGAGCCGACCGTCAGCATCCTGAAGTCAGCCCGCTGTGGCGCAACGACTTTAGCGGTCTGCCAAAGGTCCACATTGTTACCGCTGAGTATGATCCGTTACGCGACGAAGGCGAGGCGCTTTGTCAGCGCCTCACGGAGCAAGGCGTGAAGTGTACCGCTCAACGATGGCGGGGTGTAATACACGGCTTCTTTCAGTTGGGTGGAATTAGCCAGTCAGCGCGAGACGTTATGCGAGATATTGCCTGGCGCATTAACCATGACGGGCGAGAGTGAGAAGGAGACTACTCCTCCTCGTTCCCGCCCTCTTCATAAGCGCCATACGGCTTCGCAGGAAGAACGATATAGGTGCCTTCAAACACCGCGCCCGGCGTTTCATCGCCGAACAGCTCAACTTGCATTTGCACGCGCGCTTTGCGGCCACGTGCCAGACGATCGAGATCGCCGCCCAGCGCGCCAAGGTCCGCCACCGCGCTCGGCTTGCCGCTGATAGGCGCACTGTAGCGGATGTGGGCATCGGCCAGAATAATGGTGCCGCCAAGATGCCGCTCGCGCAGCATTAGCCAGATCAGCCCCCAGCCGGTGAGCGTCGCCAGGGAAAACAGGCTGCCGGCAAACAGGGTGTGGTGAGGGTTCTGATTGCCGGTTTCCGGCATGGTGGTAATGAATTTTTGCCCGGTGTACTGCTGAATGCGCACGCCCATCTTTTCACTCAGAGGGATGTGTTCATACCAGGCCTGCTGCAGCTGCCCGCACCAGTCCGCGCGATGAAGAATATCGTCCAGCGTGGCGATGGGTTTGATCATCAAAAAGTGGCGAATCGGCGTGGTTTGCGGGGCGGTGATTTCACCCTGGTTAACAAAACCGAGTTTGGCAAAAAACTCCACGGCATCTTCCCGGGCGCTACAGGTGACGCGCTTAACGCCTTCCTGACGGGCGACGGACTCCAGCGTCATCGCCATTAGCGTCCCCAGCCCTTTATCCTGCACGGAAGGGTGAACCGCCATAAAACGAATCGACGCTTCGTTATCAGCGTTGATATACAGTCGCCCGACGGCGACGAGGTTGCCCTCTTCGTCCATCACCATCTGATGATGGGCCATCGCATCCCAGGCGTCGCGTTCAGATCCTTTTGGCTGATGCAGTGGCTTGCGCAGCATTTCCCAGCGGAACTGGTAATACGCTTCTAACTCTTCTTCCGTTTGCGGTACTCGAAGGTGATACATAGCTGTACTCTCTCTTGTTACCCGCGGCCACGCCGCCAGTTGGCTCATACCTGGAGCCAGAATGTGACGGGGCCATCGTTCACCAGCGAGACCTGCATATCTGCAGCGAATCGTCCGGTTTGCGTATTCATTTCCTGTTGGCGACAACGCTCAACAAAGTATTCGTAAAGTGCTTCTGCACGATCCGGCGCGGCGCCTTTAGAGAAACTCGGGCGCATGCCGCGCTCGGTATCCGCTGCCAGCGTAAACTGGGAAACCACCAGCACGCTGCCGCCCGCCTGCTGGACGTTCAGATTCATCTTGCCTTCCGCATCGCTGAATATGCGGTAGCCCAGCACGCGCTCGCATAAGCGGTTCGCTTTTTGTTCGTCATCATCCTTTTCGACACCTAACAACACCAAAAGTCCTGGGCCAATTTCACCCGTCACCTCTCCCTCCACGGTGACGCTGGCACGGGTTACGCGCTGTATCAATGCAATCATGGTTGGTCTGCTTCTAATTGTTTTTCAGCTTCTGCTGCTTTTTTAAGTTCGCGGTATACGCCGAGAGTGACAGTTATTTCGGCGCCAAGCAAGACGATACACCAGGTCCAGTAAACCCAGACAAATAAAATGGGGATCACCGCCAGCACGCCGTAAATCAGCTGATAAGACGGGAACATGGTGATGTAAAGGGCAAACCCTTTTTTACCCAGTTCAAAAAGCACTGCCGCCACCAGCGCCCCAACTACCGCATCGCGGTTAGGCACGCGCGTGGTCGGTACAACGCTATAGAGCAGCCAGAACGAGAGCCAGGACAGGATCAGCGGAAAAATACGCAGCACGTTATCAATCACGCTGTTTAAATCACTCGCCCAGCGCAAGGAGAGAAGATACGAACTGATTGCCAGACTCGCCCCAGCCAGCAACGGCCCCAGCGTTAAAATCATCCAGTAGACGGCAAAGGAATAGACCTTAGGACGGATTTTTTTGCTTCGCCAGATGGTGTTAAGCGCGCTGTCGATAGAGTACATCAGCAGCAGCGCGGTGACGATAAGGCCGCACGCCCCCACCGCCGTCATTTTGCTGGAGTTGGCAACAAACTGCTCGATGTAGTTCTGGATAACATCCCCGGTGGCCGGGATGAAGTTCGCGAAGACGAAATGGCGAAGCTGCAGGCTAACGTCCGCGAACATCGGGAAAGCGGAAAAGAGCGCAAAGATAACCGCCACCAGCGGCACTAATGAGAGCAACGACACGTAGGCGAGGTTACCCGCCAGCGTGGTCATGTTGTCCTCATCAATGCGGTGCCAGAGCAACTTCAGCCAGGCCCTCAGCGGGCGAGTATGATGCGTGGCTTTTTGATGAACGGTTTTTAGCATAACTGCTTCGCAAAGTAGTTCGGTATCGTCTCTTTTCCGGTCACCAGAATTGACGTGATACCCAACTGGTTAGCTCCCTCTATATTATCGGCGTTGTCATCGAAAAAGACCGCATCGGCCGCGGTGAATCCCTCTGCCTGCAAAACAGCCTGATAAATTCGCGCTTCAGGCTTACGCATACCCATCTCTTGCGAAAGATAGATCTTATCTGCCGCCGCCTTAACTTCGGGATATTCCTCTGGCCAGAAGGTCGTGTGCAGACGGTTGGTGTTAGACAGCACGACCACCCGGTGCCCCTGCTCGCGCAGTTTGTGCATAATGTCGATCACTTCCGGACGGATCGCGACGAATACCGCCTGCCAGCCGTGAGAAAATTGTTCATAGCTTAACGAAAGCCCCATCTCCTGGCAGAAGCGTTCAGCAAACTCTTCATCGCTAATCTCGCCGCGCTCATGCTGATGGAAGGTCTCACCCATCGCGAAATCCTGCTTTAACGTCGCCAGCGGCACACGGCTAAAGTCGCTCCAGGCACCCAGCACCCGGTTAAAATCGATATCGACGATTACGTTTCCTAAGTCAAAGATATAAAGCATGTTTATCTCCTTTCGCCGTGGAGAGATAACTGTAGCGGGAATCACGAGATTTGACTATGCGTGCCGTCTAAGGTGTGCGATTGATTTTTACGGCGCGTTTTTACGGCAGTACAGCGAAGGGACGTTTGACGCGGCAAAAAGCCACGCTCCATGGTACTCATCAATCATCAGGCTCAGATCTCTTCCCGGCGTGCGATAAAAACCCGGTAGCGTTGCATTGATATCAGCCTCATCCGCACTATCGGCGAAGGTTTTAACAATACGATCGTTATTTAATACGCGCGCGTTCTGGTGATCGCTGTAGTGGAAATAGATGGTGCGGTTGACTTCAGAAACCACGTGACCAAACAGTTTACCGTTAATGACAGCGGTCCCTTCCCGATGCTGCATTCGCCATGAAACCGTTCCTACAAATCGGTTTTTTCCAATCGTCCACTCCACATCACCTGTACAGCGTATCGGCGCACTCGAAAAATGCGAATACGCTAGCCAGCCGCTGGTAACAGCAGCCCCCAGCAACGCCGCCAGCAAAATAATACGATTCCCGAGTGTCATCATTGCTCATGCGCCCAAAAATAATGCGTGGTACATAACGCTGCCGCGTCATGTCGCGCATCGTTATTACAGACAAACGCCGCGATTCGCTCCGTTTTACTATAGCCGATGAGAAAAACGTATCGGTTTCCGGCACACAGGCTGGGATAATTTTTTAACAAGCGAAGGTAATGGTCCTGCATATGTTCATTAGGTGCATAAAAGAGTTGGCAGGCGTTGGTCGTGCTGCCCATTGAAAGTGGAATGTAGTGACTAAACGGCATGTTTTGGTGATGTTTATATAATATGACCCCGTTAATAAGCGCGATCAGAAAAAGCGTAGCGGTGGCTATTATTAACCACGCCGGCTTCTTCATCGCGGTGCCTTCGGCTATTGCCGCGTCTTCACTGGCAATTACCGGCTCGGCGGTTGGGGTAAATACTTCAACCTGGGTGGCTTCGGAAAGCGTCAGCCCGCGACGCGAAATCGTTTTTACCGTATCGCGCGGTAACCCCACTTCAGCCAGCGCATTGCGCAATGTCAAAATGGCCTGGTAAAAGGTATTCGGTGTGGTGACATCATTACGCTCACCCCATCCCACCACCATTAACTGATTTTGCGAAATTATTTCGCCAGGATGGGTAACGAGATAAAGAAAGCAGAGATTGGCAGGAAGCTGCAAATGTATCGTGCGCCCGGTAATATGATTCGCCAGGGTTTTGTTTTCGGGGTCATACTCGACCAGCTTGTTAATAAGATACAATTTTACCTTCCTCTGCAATAACAATATTTAACCCCACAAACCCAAAAAACATACGTATATTTAACAACAGTATAGGTCAGAAGGATTAGAGCGCGACACACCCGTACCTAAGATTAGAAACATCGCATTATTTTTCAATTGATTACAAGTCGGTTTTCTTAGGTGAGCCTCAGCTAAAAGGACATAATGAGATTTCATTACACTTCACCAGGTCAAATAATTATATTGAGCCACACGTTGAGAAAAGACTGACGTTCAGGCAGATCGAGGTGACGATTCTTTAGCTATTAGTGCTATTTCGTCAATTTACTTCCGGGGTTGTTTTTGCCGAATAATCTTAGTGGATTGATGAATATTCCTGGGTAAGGTCTGGCAATCAATGTTCTGTCGCTATGTCTGCGGCCTGCAAGAATAGAGACAGCCAGGAATTTATTTTCTCTGGCATTATTTCTCATAAATACGACAGAAACGCTGGATATGTTTCAAGATTGACACATTTGAAAGGCAGTGAAATATTGATAATGAAAATAAGACAGGAGTGGACTGGATGATAACATCGTCGCAAAAGGTTGTCCGCTGTATAAGCTGCGAATTGTCCTGTCAGTTATTTCCGGATAACACGGTGCGCTCACAATACTGTGGCAGCGCCTCCTTCGCAGTTTGGCCGGTGGGAAATCATTTCCTGCAACTTGCAGTAGAAAATAAAATATTGTCTGGAAACAAGAATCATTTATTACGCGGATTTATTTTTGTAGATTTTTCGATGTATAACCTGCGCCTGCTTGTCGATCCGCAATGGATTGAACATCTGGCGATGACCAACATGCACATCGTGCTTATCGCGGACCGTAAACTGGAGGCGTTGGCTCACTACTTTTTCGCTCACCACAGTGAAATAAAGGGAATTATTTATTCAGATGACGATGACGCTATATTGCAGGAAAAAATTAACCATCTTTTTTCCGGCAGGCGAGTGAGCAGCCGGCGTGGTAATACCCTGAACACTGTTGAATTCACTTTACTTAACAGACTTATTTCAGGGGTGTGTCTCCGGGAGATAATAAAAACAACCAGCGTTGATGTGAAAAAAATTTACGTTCATAAAATACGATTAGAGAGGAAGTTAGGTACCAGCATTCATAAAATACTCGTTTCTATTTTGTAATTTCAACTTCTTAACATACCCACATTTAATGGTGTGGAGGATGTTTTACGCCTGAAAGAAAGGGGGCAGTTATGCCATATTTATTGAAACATTCACCTGTCGCCGTTGCGATTTCGCTGGCACTATCGTCAGCGCTATTTACCGCGAATGCTGCAGTTATCGATTTTGCTAATTTACCAGCCACCGGAGCAGTAACGGATTTGCCTGCGGAAATACAGGCGCTGATTCCTGCAACGGCAAACGCGAACTTTAGCAAAAATACCAGCAATCCTAACTATGTCTACCAGTACAGCCCTGGCAATATTCCAGTCTACGGGGATGGGATCACTCTCGAAGGGCCGGGGGCGGAAGCCTTTGAGCACTCCGTGACCGTTATTCAGAACTCCACGTCCGGCAGCCCGGGGGTGATATTTGGTGACGACCTGACTATTCGTACCCAGTCAAAAGTGGCTGCCAATAACGGTAAAGATGTCGACGGTATTCGTACCCACGGTATGAACACGCCGAATAACCCGGTGTTTATCATTACCGGCGACCGCACCCACATTTACGTTAATGGCCAAAGCGGCGATGGCATCAATGCCGGGTACAGCTCCTTCAGCCAGGGTTCTCTCGGCTCCGCCAATATTTATGTGGGTGACGATCTCTATATCGAAACCACCGGCAGTACCGGTCGCGGTATTAGCGCCTATGCACTGAATGATGCCTCGAAGGCCAAAAATAACATTGTTGTCGGCGATCGTGCGCATATTGTGACGCGGGGTACCTACGCCGAGGGGATTCGTACCAACCAGAGCGGCTCATCCGTCCGTCTGGGGGATGAGGCCACCATCGAAACGTATGGCACTTCGGCCTACGGCCTGTATGCGGGTTCTGCCTCCAGAATCGAGCTGGGAAAAAAAGCGACCATTACCACCGACGCAGCCAATGCCTCCGGCGTGTACTCTACCGGCTCGTCAACCATCACCCTTGATGAAGGCGCGACCATCACCACCAACGGTGCCAGCGCGCATGGCATCTACGCTTATACAGCAGCGGTAAATGTGGGAGATAACATCACCATTGCGGTCAACAGCAGCGAGAAAACCAGCAGCTCCGCCCAGGCGCCGCACGGGATGTATGCCTGGTCACGCGGCGTAATAACGCTCGACGGTGGGGCAACCATTACCACCGCAGGCCAGCGCGAGCAGGGTAGCTATGCCCTGAACGCCAGCAATGGCGGAATTATTGATGCCTCTGCAGGAGGAAAATTCCTCCTTAACGGCGATATCCTCGCCGCAGGTGGCGTCGCGGCCAACAGTGCCCTTCCGGCACAAAACAGTACCATTACGCTGACAATGGGTAACAGCTCGCTGTGGAACGGAGCATCGTACATAGAAAGCAACGCTGCCGGGACCGGTACTCTCGCGCTTACGATGAATGATGCCGTCTGGAATATGCGTGACAGCTCAACGCTGACCAGCCTGACCCTGAACGCGGGCGGCACGATAAATTTCCAGCATGCTGAGGACGCGGCCTGGCAAACCCTGACCATCAACGAGGATTACACAGGCAACGGCGGCAAGCTGGTTTTCAATACCGTGCTGTCTGACGATACCTCTGAAACTGACAGGCTGATTGTTGAAGGAAACACATCCGGTCGTACCGCGGTTGACGTAAACAACATTGGTGGTGCAGGCGCACAAACCGTTGAAGGGATTGAAATAGTCAGCGTTGGCGGCAACTCGGAGGGAACGTTTGAGAAGGCCAGCCGTATCGTAGCGGGGGGTTATGACTATAACGTTGTGCAGAAAGGTAAGAACTGGTTTCTGACCAGCCTGGCTGAACCCGTTGACCCACCGATCGACCCGGTAGACCCTCCTGTTGACCCGGTAGACCCTCCTGTTGACCCGGTAGACCCTCCTGTTGACCCGGTAGACCCACCGGTCGACCCCGTCGACCCGCCTGTTGACCCGGTGGATCCACCTGTTGACCCTGTCGACCCGCCTGTCGTCCCGGTAGATCCGCCCGTCGACCCGGTGATTCCGCCGCAAGAACCGGTACCGCCACCTGCGCCGCCGAAAAGCGAGCATCAGTATCGCCCAGAATTTGGCAGCTATCAGGCAAACAGCTATGCGGCAAATACGCTGTTTATGACCCGCCTGCACGATCGTCTGGGTGAAACGCAGTACACCGACATGCTCACCGGCGAGCAAAAAGTGACGAGCCTTTGGATGCGAAACGTCGGCGGGCATGCGCGTTTCAACGACGGCAGCGGCCAGCTAAAAACGACAGCCAACCGTTACGTACTGCAGTTGGGTGGCGATATCGCCCAATGGAGCACAGATGGCCTGGACCGCTGGCATCTTGGCCTGATGGCGGGCTACGGTAACAGCCAGAGCCGGAGCGCTTCCAGCCTGACCGGATACCACTCACGTGGCGAAGTGAATGGCTATAGCGCAGGTCTGTACGGTACCTGGTACGCAAACGAAGCCGATAAAAGCGGCACCTACGTTGATAGCTGGGTGCTGTATAACTGGTTTGACAATAAGGTGATGGGGCAGGACCAGGCGACCGAGCGTTATCGCTCCAGCGGCATAACCGCCTCTGTCGAAGCGGGCTATAGCGTTAAGGTGGGTGAAAGCGGCCGCAACAGCTACTGGATCCAGCCGAAGGCGCAGGCCGTTTGGATGGACGTGCAGGCTGACGACCATCGCGAGCGTAACGGCACGCGGGTGAAAGACGAAACCCAGGGCAACCTGATGACGCGTCTCGGCGTGAAGGCCTATATCAGCGGACATAACGCGATGGATGACGCTAAATCACGCACCTTCCAGCCGTTTATTGAAGCGAACTGGATCCACAATACCCAGACCACGCGCATCCGCATGGATGACGTCAGCAATGAGATGCGCGGTACGCGCAATATTGGTGAGTTAAAGACGGGCGTAGAGGGGCAGATTACCCCGCAGCTTAGCGTCTGGGGCAATGTGGCACAGCAGATTGGCGATAAAGGCTACAGCGATACGCAGGGAATGCTGGGGGTAAAATACAGCTTCAAATAACAAAAAAGCCGCTGAGAAATCAGCGGCTTTTTGCTTCAGGCGATATCATCGCTGGTACAGGCCAGCACCGTTTCAACCTTGCTGGATTTCAGATGATTTTGCAGCGCCGAGCCGGGCATCTCATCGGTGAAAAGAGCCGTTGTCTGCGCCACGTTGCCAATTTCCACCGCGGCGGATGCGTTAAATTTCGTATGATCGGCCGCCAGTAAAATGTGGCGGGAGTGGGCAATCATGGTTTTCACCACGCTGGCTTCGTTGACGTCAAATTCCATCATCGCGCCGTCGTGTTCAATCGCCCCGACACTGGTCACAAGGTAGTCCGCCCGGAAGCCCGACACAAACGCCGTCGCTGCCGGGCCGATAATGCCGCCGTTGTGCGGACGCAGCGTGCCGCCCGGCACCATCACTTCAAAGCGCGGATTCTTATACAAAATATGCGCCACCCGCAGGCTGTTGGTGATGATGCGCAGATGATTATGGTTAAGCAGCGCCCGGGCAACGTGCTCCACGGTGGTCCCGATAGTAATAAAGATGGTCGAGCCATCGGGAATATAGTCCGCAATGGCTTCGGCAATCGCCCGCTTCTCTTCGGTCAGCGACACTTCGCGCTGTTCGAACGCCGTGTTTACCACGCTGGACGCCCTGCCCGCGCCGCCATGATGACGCGTAATCAGCCCCTGCTCGCTGAGCTTACGGATATCCCGGCGCACCGTTTGCGTCGACACGTCCAGCAGCTGCGCCAGTTCATCAATGTTCATATAGCCACGATCGGCAATCAGCGTCAGCAGCTGATCGTGACGCGGGTTGCCGGTCAGTTCGGTAAGGCTCATGGGCTGTCCTCTGAAAACCATCACGCCCCGCATTTTATACAAAAAGTGACAAAAAAGAGCGGGTTTGATCACAGTCGGGTATACCTGCGCGCCCGCCGGGCTTTGTGCATTTCAGCGCTGCGACGGCGCTGGCAAAACGCACGGCGTCTGCGGCGGTGGATTGCTGTCCCAGGCTGAACGCCAGCGCGCCGTGGAAAACGTCGCCCGCGCCGGTGGTATCCACCACGTTCACCTCAAAGCCGGATTGATGACACAAGGCGCCGTTTTCCAGCCAGTAGCAGCCGTCTCGCCCCTGAGTGACATACACATGTCCATTTGTGAGCGTTTGTGCTTTTTTAAGGGCATCTTCTGCTTTATCCAACTGAGTTAGTCGCCGCAGGCCCGGCGCGGAGAAGGCCGCGTGGTCGCTTAAGGCTATCAGCTCCGCGATGTCCTGCGGGGTAACGTCGGCATCAAGCAAAGTAGGAACGCCCTGCTGACGGGCCAGGGTAAACGCCTGTTTTGCCCCGTCATGCCAGCGCACGTCTGCTAACACGATATCCCATTGCGAGAAGTCGATTTCATGCAGCCAGCCTGCCTCGGCGGGCAGATCGGGGCTGGGGTAGTTGGCAATCACTCGTTCTCCGCCTGCGTCCACCAGCACCGCGGATTGTGACGAGCGGGCACCTTTAAACACGCGTGTATAGCGGGTGTTCACCCCCAGGGATTCCAGCTCCGCGAGCAGCCGTCTGCCGGTATCGTCGTCCCCCACCCGGCCAATAAAATCCACTTCCGCACCCAGTTTTGCCGCGGCCACCGCCGCCGTGGCCGCCGGGCCGCCGCCCACTTCCGTATAGTCTTTTGCGACATATTTCCCTCCTTCCTTAGGTAAATCATCGAGATACCAGATGCGATCCAGCACGGTAATGCCGACACAAACGATGCGAGTCATGGTGATTCCTTCTGCGATTTCTGATGCCTTCATTTTAATTTCACCAAATGTTTAAAAAGTGACCCGTGTCAATTTTTTGACTATAAATTACAAATACGATCAAAAACAGACAACACAAACGCGCAGAAATTGACACGATGTGACAGGAGAGAGGCATGTCAGCAATCGCATTTATCGGTTTAGGGCAGATGGGCGCGCCAATGGCGAAGAATCTGTTAAAGCAAGGCCACCAGCTTAACGTGTTTGACGTGAACCCGCAGGCGGTTCAGGCGCTGGAAGAGAGCGGCGCACGGGCGGCGGCTACGCCTGCTCAGGCCGCAACGGACGCCGAATTCGTCATTACCATGCTGCCAAACGGCGACCTGGTGCGCAGCGTGCTGTTCGGCGAGCACGGCGTGTGCGAAGGGTTATCCCGCGACGCGCTGGTGATTGATATGTCCACCATCCACCCGCTGCAAACCGACGCGCTGATCCGCGATATGGCTGAACGCGGCTTCAGCCTGATGGACGTGCCCGTGGGACGCACGTCTGACCATGCCATCGCCGGCACGCTGCTCCTGCTGGCGGGCGGCACCGCGCAGCAGGTGGAACGCGCCACCCCCGTCTTAATGGCGATGGGCAATGAGCTGATTAACGCCGGCGGGCCAGGCATGGGCATCCGCGTGAAGCTCATCAATAACTACATGAGCATCGCCCTGAACGCGCTTTCCGCCGAGGCGGCCGTGCTGTGTGAAGCGCTTGGCCTCTCCTTTGACGTGGCGCTGAAGGTGATGAACGGCACGCCGGCGGGTAAAGGCCACTTCACCACCTCATGGCCGAACAAGGTGTTGAAAGGCGATCTTTCACCCGCCTTCATGATCGACCTTGCGCATAAAGATCTGGGAATCGCCCTGGACGTGGCTAACCAGCTCCACGTTCCGATGCCGCTGGGCGCGGCGTCCCGCGAAGTTTACAACCAGGCACGCGCCGCCGGGCGCGGGCGCGAAGACTGGACGGCCATTCTAGAACAGGTTCGCGCATCTGCCGGGCTGAAAAAATCACACTGATACGAAAGGACTGAGGAATGACGATGTACACCCTGAAAGATATCACCCGACCTTCCGGCGGTTTTGCAATGCTGGCCGTGGATCAGCGCGAAGCGATGCGCCTGATGTTTGCCGCCGCAGGCGCGCCGGTGCCGGTAACCGACCAGCACCTGACGGATTTTAAGGTCAACGCGGCGAAGATTCTGTCGCCGTACGCCTCTGCCATTCTCGTCGACCAGCAGTTCTGCTATCGCCAGATTGTGGAGCAGCAGGCCGTAGCCAACAGCTGCGCGATGATTGTGGCGGCCGACGAGTTTATTCCGGGGAACGGTATTCCGGTCGACAGCGTGGTGATCGACAAAAGCATCGACACCCAGGCGGTCAAACGCGACGGCGGCAAGGCGCTGAAGCTGCTGGTGCTGTGGCGTAGCGATGAAGATCCGCAGCAGCGCCTGGAGATGGTGAAAGCGTTCAATACGCTGTGCCACGACAACGGGCTGCTGAGCATTATCGAGCCTGTGGTGCGTCCTCCGCGTCGTGGAGCCGAATTTAACCGCGAACAGGCGATTATCGATGCGGCTAAAGAGCTGGGCGACAGCGGTGCCGACCTCTACAAGGTGGAGATGCCGCTGTTTGGTAAGGGCACCCAGCAGGAACTGCTGACGGCCTCGCAGAAGCTGAACGAGAACATCGCCATGCCGTGGGTGATCCTCTCCTCCGGTGTGGACGATAAGCTGTTTCCGCGCGCCGTGAGCGTGGCGATGCAGGCTGGGGCATCGGGCTTTTTAGCCGGTCGCGCCGTCTGGTCATCGGTGATTGGCCTGCCGGATACCGAGCTGATGCTGCGTGATATTTCCGTACCAAAACTTCAGCGTCTGGGTGAGATCGTCGACGAAATGATGGCTCGCCGTTAAGAAAGGACCCGAACATGAAATGGTTTAACACCCTGAGCCACAACCGCTGGCTCGAACAAGAGACCGACCGCATTCTCGATTTCGGCAAAAACGCCGCCGTACCGACCGGCTTTGGCTGGCTGGGCAATAACGGGCAGGTTCGCAGCGATATGGGCACCCATCTTTGGATCACCGCCCGCATGCTTCACGTGTACGCGGTGGCGGCGAACATGGGCCGTCCCGGCGCGTATGCCCTGGTTGAGCACGGCATTAATGCCCTCAACGGCCCGCTGCGCGACAAACAGCACGGCGGTTGGTACGCCTGCGTAAACGATGAGGGCGTCATTGACGCCTCCAAGCAGGGCTATCAGCACTTCTTCGTCCTGCTGGGCGCGGCGAGCGCCGTCACCACAGGACACCCGCAGGCACGCAAGCTGCTGGACGATGCCATCGAGGTGATTGAGCGCTACTTCTGGAGCGAACAGGAGCAAATGTGCCTCGAGTCCTGGGATGAAGCCTTCAGCAAAACGGAAGATTACCGCGGCGGTAACGCCAACATGCACGCCGTGGAAGCCTTCCTGATTGTCTATGACGTAACTCACGACCGCAAATGGCTCGACCGCGCCCTGCGCATCGCCTCGGTGATTATTCACGACGTGGCGCGCAAAGGTGAGTACCGCGTTAACGAGCATTTCGACACCGACTGGAACCCGATCCGCGATTACAACATCGATAACCCTGCTCACCGTTTCCGCGCCTACGGCGGCACGCCGGGACACTGGATTGAGTGGGGCCGCCTGATGCTGCATCTGCGCGCCGCGCTGGAAGCGCGCTTTGAAACCCCGCCGGAGTGGCTGCTGGAAGATGCAAAAGGCCTGTTCCACGCCACCATCCGCGACGCCTGGGCACCCGACGGCGCCGACGGGTTTGTCTACTCCGTGGGCTGGGACGGCAAGCCTATCGTGCGGGAACGCGTGCGCTGGCCAATCGTCGAGGCGATGGGCACGGCCTATGCCCTCTATACCGTGACCGGCGAGGCGCAGTACGAAGCCTGGTATCAGAAGTGGTGGGATTACTGCATCAAGTACCTGATGGATTACGAAAACGGTTCCTGGTGGCAGGAGCTGGACACCAATAACGAAGTGACCACCAAAGTCTGGGACGGCAAGCAGGATATTTACCATCTGCTGCACTGCCTGGTGATCCCCCGCCTGCCGCTGGCGCCGGGCTTAGCGCCTGCCGTCGCCGCCGGATTGCTGGACAGCCAGGCCAAATAATAAAGACGGAGTTTTTATGCGTACCCTACACAATATTGACCTGAAAAATAACGAACGTGGCTTCACCCTGCGCTGGCAGGATCGCCTGATTTTGTCCCACTCCGAAGAAGCGCCTTGCCTGTGGATCGGCGCAGGCGAGGCCGATATCGAGATGTTTCGCGGCAACTTCAGCATTAAAGACAAGCTCAACGAAAAGATTGCCCTGACGGACGCGACCGTCTCGCAGCAAAGCGCGGGCTGGGCGATCCGCTTTACCCGCGGCGATGCGGTGAGCGCCACGCTGCTGGTGGGCGTGGATGCGGAAGGCCGTCTGGAGCTGAAGCTGAAAAATGATGCTCCCGGCCATAACCGCATCTGGCTGCGGCTGGCGGCGCAGCCGGAAGATCATATCTACGGCTGCGGCGAGCAGTTCTCGTATTTCGATCTGCGCGGCAAGCCGTTCCCGCTGTGGACCAGCGAGCAGGGCGTGGGCCGCAACAAGCAGACCTACGTCACCTGGCAGGCCGACTGCAAAGAGAACGCGGGCGGCGATTACTACTGGACCTTCTTCCCGCAGCCTACCTTCGTGAGCACCCAGAAGTACTACTGCCACGTGGATAACAGCTGCTACATGAACTTTGACTTCAGCGCCCCGGATTTCCACGAGCTGGCGTTCTGGGAAGATAACGCCACGCTGCGCTTCGAATGTGCGGAAACGTACGTCGATCTGCTGGAAAAACTGACCGGCCTGCTGGGACGTCAGCCGGAGCTGCCGGACTGGGTTTACGACGGCGTGACGCTGGGCATCCAGGGCGGCACCGAGGTGTGCCAGCAGAAGCTCGACGCCATGCGCGAGGGCGGCGTGAAGGTGAACGGCATCTGGGCGCAGGACTGGTCCGGCATCCGCATGACCTCCTTCGGCAAACGCGTGATGTGGAACTGGAAGTGGAACAGCGCGCTCTATCCGAAGCTTGATGAGCGGATCGGGCAGTGGAAGCAGGAAGGCGTACAGTTCCTCTCCTATATCAACCCGTACGTGGCCAGCGATAAAGATCTCTGTGAAGAGGCGGCGAAACGCGGCTATCTGACCAAAAACGCCGACGGAGAGGACTACCACGTTGAGTTCGGCGAGTTCTACGCGGGCGTTATCGACCTGACCAACCCGGAAGCCTACGGCTGGTACAAAGAGGTCATTAAAAAGAACCTGATCGAACTGGGCTGCGGCGGCTGGATGGCCGATTTCGGGGAATATCTGCCGACCGATACCTTCCTGCACAACGGCGTGAGCGCGGAGATCATGCATAACGCCTGGCCTGCCCTGTGGGCGAAATGTAACTACGAGGCGCTCCAGGAGACCGGCAAGCTCGGGGAGATCCTGTTCTTCATGCGCGCGGGCTACACCGGCAGCCAGAAGCACTCGGTGATGATGTGGGCGGGGGATCAGAACGTTGACTGGAGCCTGGACGACGGTCTGGCGTCCGTCATCCCTGCGGCGCTGTCGCTGGCGATGACCGGGCACGGCCTGCACCACAGCGACATCGGCGGCTATACCACCCTGTTCGAGATGAAGCGCAGCAAGGAGCTGCTGCTGCGCTGGTGCGACTTCAGCGCCTTTACGCCGATGATGCGTACCCACGAGGGCAACCGCCCTGGCGACAACTGGCAGTTCGACGGCGATGCGGAAACCATCGCGCACTTCGCGCGCATGACCACCGTCTTCACCACCCTGAAGCCGTACATCAAAGCTGCGGTTGCGCAGAACGCGAAAAGCGGCCTGCCGGTGATGCGTCCGCTGTTCCTGCACTACGAGGACGACGCGCGCGCCTACACGCTGAAATACCAGTACCTGTTTGGCCGCGATCTGCTGGTGGCACCGGTTCATGAAGAGGGCCGCCGGGACTGGTCGCTCTATCTGCCACAGGACAGCTGGGTCAATGCGTGGACCGGGGAAACCTGCCAGGGCGGTGACGTGACCGTTGATGCCCCGATCGGCAAGCCGCCGGTCTTCTATCGCCAGCACAGCGAATGGGCAGATCTGTTTAGCACCTTACGTGATATCTGATAAGGCTCGCCCGCAGGGAAACCTGCGGGCAGACGGAGAACAATAATGAGTCAACATACTTCCGATCCGGCAACCCTACGCCTGCCGTTTAAAGAAAAACTCGCCTACGGGATGGGCGATCTCGGCTCTAACATCCTGCTGGATATCGGCACGCTCTATTTGCTGAAGTTTTACACCGACGTGCTGGGGCTGCCCGGCACCTACGGCGGGATTATCTTCCTGATTGCGAAGTTTTTTACCGCCTTCACCGATATGGGCACCGGGATCATGCTCGACTCCCGGCGCAAGATCGGCCCGAAAGGGAAATTCCGCCCGTTCGTGCTGTATGCCGCCTTCCCGGTGACCTTACTGGCGATTGCCAACTTCGTCGGTACGCCATTTGAGATGACCGGCAAAACGGTGATGGCGACGGTGCTGTTCATGCTGTACGGCCTGTTCTTCAGCATGATGAACTGCTCCTACGGCGCGATGGTGCCCGCCATCACCAAAAACCCGGACGAGCGCGCCTCGCTGGCGGCCTGGCGTCAGGGCGGCGCCACGCTCGGCCTGCTGCTCTGTACAGTGGGCTTTGTCCCGGTGATGAACCTGATTGAGGGTAACGACCAGCTTGGCTACATCTTTGCCGCCACCCTCTTCTCGCTGTTCGGGCTGTTCTTTATGTGGTGGTGCTATAAGGGCGTTACCGAGCGTTACGTCGAGACGCAGCCTGCTAACCCGGCGCAAAAGCCGGGGCTGCTGCAGTCGTTTCGCGCTATTGCCGGGAACCGTCCGCTGTTTATCCTGTGTATCGCGAACCTGTGCACGCTGGGCGCGTTTAACGTTAAGCTCGCCATTCAGGTCTACTACACGCAGTACGTGCTGAACGACCCGATCCTGCTGTCGTACATGGGCTTCTTCAGCATGGGCTGTATTTTTATCGGCGTCTTTATGATGCCCGGCGCGGTGCGGCGCTTCGGCAAGAAAAAGGTCTATATCAGCGGGCTGGCAATTTGGGTGGCGGGCGATCTGCTCAACTACTTCTTCGGCGGCGGCTCGGTGAGCTTTGTGGCGTTTTCCTGCCTGGCGTTCTTCGGCTCCGCGTTCGTGAACAGTCTGAACTGGGCGCTGGTGTCCGATACCGTGGAATACGGCGAGTGGCGCACCGGCGTGCGCTCCGAAGGGACGGTCTACACCGGCTTTACCTTCTTCAGGAAGGTATCCCAGGCGCTGGCCGGCTTCTTCCCGGGGATCATGCTCACCCAGATCGGCTACGTACCGAACGTGGTGCAGTCCGCCGGGACGGTTGAAGGGCTGCGGCAGCTGATATTTATCTACCCGAGCCTGCTGGCGGTCATCACCATCGTGGCGATGGGCTGCTTCTACAACCTCAACGAGAAGATGTATGTGCGCATCGTGGAAGAGATCGAACTGCGCAAACGTACGGCCTAAATGACGTGATAGAGCGCCCTGCGGGGCGCTCTGAGGATCGACCATGACATACAATACTGATCCGTTAACCCTGAAATTGAGCCTGCGAGAGAAGTGCGCCTACGGGATGGGCGATTTTGGCTCGAATCTGATGCTGTGTATTGGCACGCTGTACCTACTGAAGTTTTACACCGATGAACTGGGGATGCCCGCGTTCTACGGCGGCATTATTTTCCTGGTGGCGAAGTTTTTTACCGCGTTTACCGACATGCTGACCGGCGTGCTGCTGGATTCCCGGCGTAACATTGGCCCGAGGGGGAAGTTCCGGCCATTCATACTTTACGCCTCCGTCCCGGTGGCGCTGGTCGCGACGGCGCAGTTTATGGCCAACGACTTTAGCCTGACGGTCAAAACGGCCATCGCCACTGTGCTCTTCATGATGTTTGGGCTCTGCTACAGCCTGATGAACTGCGCCTACGGTGCGATGGTCCCTGCCATCACCAAAAACCCGAACGAGCGCGCGCAGCTTGCCGCGTGGCGTCAGGGCGGCGCAACGGTGGGGCTGTTGCTCTGCACCGTCGGCTTTATGCCCATTCAGGCGCTGTTCGTCCACCAGCCCTCCCTCGGCTATCTGGTGGCTGCGCTGGTGTTCGTCACCGGCGGCCTGTTCTGCATGTGGTGGTGCTACAGCGGGGTGAAAGAGCGCTACGTCGAGATAACGCCCGATCACCATAAGCCCGGCATTCTGAAATCGTTCTGCGCGATTTTTCGCAATCCGCCGCTGCTGGTGCTGTGCATTGCCAACCTGTGTACTCTCGCCGCGTTCAACATCAAGCTGGCGATTCAGGTCTATTACACCCAGTACGTGCTGAACGATCTGCATCTGCTGTCGTGGATGGGCTTTTTCAGCATGGGCTGCATTCTGATTGGCGTGTTTCTGGTACCCGGCGCGGTGAAGCGCTTTGGCAAGAAGCCGGTCTATCTGGGTGGACTGGCGCTGTGGGCGGTGGGCGACGTGCTGAACTTCTTCTGGGGAACCAGCTCCCTGCTGTTCGTGCTCTTTTCCTGCATGGCCTTTTTCGGCACCGCGTTTGTGAACAGCCTGAACTGGGCGCTGGTGCCGGATACCGTTGATTACGGCGAGTGGAAAACCGGCATTCGCGCCGAGGGATCGGTTTACACCGGCTACACCTTCTCGCGCAAAATCTCCGCCGCTCTCGCCGGCTTCCTGCCCGGCATCATGCTGACCCAGATCGGCTACGTTCCTCACGCCGTGCAGAGCACGGGCACGCTGCTGGGTTTGCGTCAGCTTATTTTCCTCTGGCCGTGCGGCCTGGCAATCGTCGCCGCCGTGACCATGGGGCTGTTTTATAAACTCAACGAAGCGCGCTTCGCCTTTATTATCGAGGAGATTGGAAAACGGAAAAAACAGTCAGCGAATACCCCTGAGATAACACCCAACAATAAAGCGTCAGCAGTCACTTTATAACAATAAATTCGGCCCGTATTTCCTTCCTGTTCATCAGGAGGGAGGCCTTTCTGTACCTGATACATGGACAAATTATGAAAAGAATCATCACTGTACTGATCGTGTCGTCTGTGTCCTGCCCGGTATTCGCCGGGGCCTATGTTGAAACCCGTGAAGCCTACAATACGGCCTCTGAGCTGCACGAAGTGATCCTGCGTGCCGGCTATAACTTCGATATGGGCGCGGGGCTGATGTTCACCAACGCCTACAACGTGGGGAGATGGGATGAGCTAAAGCACAGCTATAACGAAATAGAGGGGTGGTATCCGCTCTTTAAACCGACGGACAAACTCACCTTCCAGCCGGGCGGGTTGATCAACGACAGCAGCGCCGGTTCGGGTGGCGCGGTTTATTTAGATACCAACTATAAATTCACGGACGGGTTTAATCTGACGTTCCGCTATCGCTATAACCATAACAATTACGATACGCCGGACTATAACGGGCAGATGGATAAGAACGACACGCACGAATTCGCCAACTACTGGAATTTCAAGGTGACGGATGCGTTTTTCTACACCTTTGAGCCGCACTTTTTCCAGCGGATAAATGATTACCACAGCAAAAATGGCAAAGACCATCACTGGGAAATTACCAACAAGTTCAGCTATAAGATCGACAGAAACTGGCTGCCGTACCTCGAACTCCAGTGGCTGGACAGATGGAATGATTACAACCGCGAGCAGTACAGGATCCGCCTGGGGTTACGTTATTCGTTCTAATAAAAAAGCCGCTGATTTCTCAGCGGCTTTTTTTACTACGGATTGACCGTATTAGTCTTCTTTCGCACCGCGCATAGCACGTTTACGATCGTTCTCGGTCAGGTGACGTTTACGGATACGAATTGACTGTGGAGTCACTTCTACCAGTTCGTCATCATCGATGAACTCCAGAGCCTGCTCCAGGGTCATCTTGATCGGTGGAACCAGAACCGTTGCTTCGTCAGTACCGGACGCACGCATGTTGGTCAGCTTCTTACCGGTCAGGCAGTTTACCGTCAGGTCGTTAGAACGGCTGTGAATACCGATGATCTGGCCTTCGTAAACTTCAGCACCGTGACCCAGGAACAGCTTACCGCGATCCTGCAGACCGAACAGCGCAAACGCAACCGCTTTACCCTGACCGTTGGAGATCAGTACGCCGTTGTTACGCTGGCCCACTTCGCCCGGACGAACGTCGTCGTAGTGGCTGAAGGTGGAGTACAGCAGGCCGGTACCGGAGGTCATGGTCATGAACTCAGAACGGAAGCCGATCAGGCCACGGCTTGGGATCACGTAGTCGAGACGTACGCGGCCTTTGCCGTCTGGATTCATGTTTTTCAGGTCGCCTTTACGCTCGCCCAGTGCTTGCATCACAGAACCCTGGTGCTGCTCTTCTACGTCCAGCGTTACGTTTTCGAACGGCTCTTGTTTACGGCCATCGATTTCGCGGAAGATTACTTTCGGACGGGAAACCGCCATCTCGAAACCTTCACGACGCATGTTTTCGATCAGAACAGACAGGTGCAGCTCACCACGACCGGAAACGCGGAATGCATCAGCGTCTTCGGTTTCTTCAACGCGCAGCGCAACGTTGTGCACCAGCTCTTTGTTCAGACGGTCAAGGATCTGACGAGAGGTAACGAACTTACCTTCTTTACCACAGAACGGAGAGGTGTTGACGTTGAAGAACATGGATACGGTTGGTTCATCAACGGACAGGGCTGGCAGCGCTTCGACGTTCTGCGGATCGCAGATGGTGTCGGAGATGTTCAGTTCACCCAGACCGGTGATCGCGATGATGTCGCCCGCTTCAGCGATGTCGCTCTCGATACGCTCAAGACCCAGGTGAGTCAGGACTTTACCGACTTTACCGTTACGGGTTTTGCCTTCGCTATCGATGATAGTAACCTGCTGATTTGGCTTCACTTTACCGCGCTTGATACGGCCAATGCCGATTACACCAACGTAGTTGTTGTAGTCGAGCTGGGAGATCTGCATCTGCAGGGTGCCTTCCAGGTCAACGTTTGGCGCAGGAACACGGTCAACAATCGCCTGATACAGCGGGGTCATGTCTTCAGCCATGTCTTCGTGGTCCAGACCTGCGATACCGTTCAGCGCAGAGGCGTAAACGATAGGGAAGTCCAGCTGCTCGTCGGTCGCGTCGAGGTTAACGAACAGGTCGAAGACCTGGTCAACAACCCAGTCAGGACGCGCGCCAGGGCGGTCAACTTTGTTGATAACAACGATTGGCTTCAGACCATGGGCAAAAGCTTTTTTGGTCACGAAGCGCGTCTGTGGCATTGGGCCATCCATTGCGTCAACGACCAGCAGAACGGAGTCTACCATGGACATTACACGTTCAACTTCACCACCGAAGTCGGCGTGCCCTGGGGTATCAACGATGTTGATACGGTAGTCATTCCATTTAATCGCGGTGTTTTTCGCGAGGATGGTAATCCCACGCTCTTTCTCCAAATCGTTGGAGTCCATCACGCGTTCTTGGGTTTCGGCACGCGCATCAAACGTACCGGATTGCTGCAGCAGCTTATCAACCAGGGTAGTTTTACCATGGTCAACGTGCGCGATGATGGCGATGTTACGCAAATTTTCGATCACAACTTTGCCTCAGGCATTTAGAAATAGCGCGTTATTGTACACGGATTAATCGCACTACAAAACAGGATCACAAACATCCCCCGCAAACAAGTATTGCAGAGATGCTTTGTGATCGCTTTCACGGAGCGGTAAAAGGGCACTTTAACGTAAATTGCACCAATATGGTGCTTAATGTTCACATTGAAGCACTATACTGGTGCAACAAATCCATCATGGTGCAGCCCTTTTGCACTATGGTGCGCATGATAACGCCTTTTTGGGGTGTTTTAAAAGTTGGCACAGATTTCGCTTTATAAAAAATACATGGCAACAGCCAGTACCAACAGAAATTGAAGACCTCGTTACCACGACGACAATGACCAATCTGGAGAGTTAAGTATGTCCGCTGAACACGTTTTGACGATGCTGAACGAACATGAAGTGAAGTTTGTTGATCTGCGCTTCACCGATACCAAAGGTAAAGAACAGCACGTCACAATCCCTGCTCATCAGGTGAACGCCGAATTCTTTGAAGAAGGCAAAATGTTTGACGGCTCCTCCATTGGTGGCTGGAAAGGCATTAACGAATCCGACATGGTTCTGATGCCAGACGCAACCACTGCGGTCATTGATCCATTCTTCGAAGAACCAACCCTGATCATCCGCTGCGACATCCTCGAGCCAGGCACGCTGCAGGGCTACGACCGCGACCCACGTTCTATCGCAAAACGCGCTGAAGAGTACCTGCGTTCTACCGGCATCGCGGACACCGTTCTGTTCGGGCCAGAGCCAGAGTTCTTCCTGTTCGACGACATCCGCTTCGGTGCCTCTATTTCTGGCTCCCACGTGGCTATCGACGACATCGAAGGCGCATGGAACTCTTCCACCAAATACGAAGGTGGTAACAAAGGTCACCGTCCTGGTGTGAAAGGCGGTTACTTCCCGGTTCCTCCGGTCGACTCTGCGCAGGATATCCGTTCCACCATGTGTCTGGTGATGGAAGAGATGGGCCTGGTTGTTGAAGCGCACCACCACGAAGTGGCGACTGCGGGTCAGAACGAAGTGGCAACCCGCTTCAACACCATGACCAAAAAAGCGGACGAAATTCAGATCTACAAATACGTTGTGCACAACGTTGCGCACCGTTTCGGTAAAACCGCGACCTTCATGCCAAAACCAATGTTTGGCGACAACGGTTCCGGTATGCACTGCCACATGTCTCTGTCCAAGAACGGTACCAACCTGTTCTCTGGCGACAAATATGCCGGTCTGTCCGAGCAGGCGCTGTATTACATCGGTGGTGTTATCAAACACGCTAAAGCGATCAACGCCCTGGCGAACCCAACCACTAACTCCTACAAGCGTCTGGTCCCGGGCTACGAAGCCCCAGTTATGCTGGCCTACTCTGCGCGTAACCGTTCTGCTTCCATCCGTATCCCGGTGGTGGCGTCTCCGAAAGCGCGTCGTATCGAAGTGCGCTTCCCGGACCCAGCGGCTAACCCATACCTGTGCTTCGCAGCGCTGCTGATGGCCGGTCTGGACGGTATCAAGAACAAGATCCACCCAGGCGAAGCGATGGACAAAAACCTGTACGACCTGCCGCCAGAAGAAGCGAAAGAGATCCCACAGGTTGCTGGCTCTCTGGAAGAAGCCCTGCAGGCGCTGGATGCAGACCGCGAGTTCCTGACTGCGGGTGGCGTATTCACTGACGACGCTATCGATGCTTACATCGCCCTGCGCACTGAAGAGAACGACCGCGTGCGTATGACTCCGCATCCGGTTGAGTTCGAACTGTACTACAGCGTTTAATTTAGTTGTTTTACCCGGCGTCAAAAGCGCCGGGGGTAGTTGCCGTGGAAACTTTTAGCCCATCTCCGGATGGGCTTTTTTCTCCACCAACAACCTGATCTCACGCGCTTTTTACGCCGAAACCGCTATACTGCACTAAAACAGTGCAACGACTCCAGGAGACTGCTGAATGGCAACTGGCACGCTGCCCGATGCTGGGCAGATCCTCAATTCTTTGATTAACAGCATCCTGCTGGTCGACGACGAGCTGGCCGTCCATTACGCCAACCCGGCGGCGCAACAGCTGCTCGCCCAGAGTTCACGCAAACTGTTTGGCACCCCGCTTCCTGAGTTGTTGAGCTATTTCTCGCTGAATATTGGCCTGATGCAGGAGAGTTTGCAGGCCGGTCAGGGGTTCACCGATAACGAAGTCACGCTGGTGATCGACGGGCGCTCACATATTCTTTCCCTTACCGCGCAACGTTTGCCGGAAGGACTGATCCTGCTGGAAATGGCGCCGATGGATAATCAGCGTCGCCTGAGCCAGGAGCAGCTTCAGCATGCGCAGCAAATTGCCGCCCGTGACCTGGTGCGCGGTCTGGCGCATGAAATCAAAAACCCGCTGGGTGGATTACGCGGCGCGGCGCAGCTTCTGACCAAAGCCCTGCCCGACCCTGCGCTGGCGGAGTACACCAACGTCATCATTGAGCAGGCGGACCGCCTGCGTAACCTGGTCGATCGCCTGCTCGGACCGCAGCAGCCGGGTATGCACGTTTCAGAAAGCATTCATAAAGTCGCTGAACGGGTGGTGAAGCTCGTCTCTATGGAGCTGCCGGAGAACGTCACGCTGGTGCGTGATTACGACCCAAGCCTGCCGGAACTGGCGCATGACCCGGACCAGATTGAGCAGGTTCTGCTGAATATTGTGCGCAATGCCCTGCAGGCGCTGGGGCCGGAAGGCGGCGAGATTATTTTACGCACCCGCACCGCCTTCCAGCTTACGCTGCACGGCGTGCGCTATCGTCTGGCGGCACGCATCGACGTTGAGGATAACGGGCCTGGCATTCCTTCTCATCTGCAGGACACCCTGTTCTACCCAATGGTCAGCGGGCGCGAAGGCGGTACGGGACTGGGCTTATCTATCGCCCGCAGCTTGATCGATCAGCACTCCGGAAAAATTGAATTTACCAGTTGGCCGGGACATACCGAGTTTTCGGTTTTCCTGCCGATTAAAAAATAAAGGTGACGTTTATGCAACGAGGGATAGTCTGGGTAGTCGATGACGATAGCTCCATCCGTTGGGTGCTTGAACGCGCGCTCACAGGGGCAGGTTTAAGCTGCACGACGTTTGAGAGCGGCAGCGAGGTGCTCGACGCACTCACCACCAAAACGCCGGACGTTCTGCTGTCGGATATTCGCATGCCGGGCATGGACGGGCTGGCGCTGTTAAAGCAGATCAAACAGCGCCATCCTATGCTTCCGGTCATCATAATGACGGCTCATTCCGACCTGGATGCCGCGGTGAGCGCCTATCAGCAAGGGGCGTTCGATTACCTGCCCAAACCGTTTGATATCGACGAAGCGGTGGCGCTGGTTGAGCGCGCGATTAGCCACTACCAGGAGCAACAACAGCCGCGCCACGCACCCGATTTTGGGCCAACCACCGACATCATCGGCGAAGCGCCGGCGATGCAGGACGTGTTTCGCATTATTGGCCGTCTGTCCCGCTCGTCCATCAGCGTGTTGATTAACGGGGAATCGGGTACAGGTAAAGAGCTGGTGGCGCATGCGTTACATCGCCACAGCCCGCGGGCAAAAGCGCCGTTTATCGCCCTGAACATGGCGGCGATCCCGAAGGATTTGATTGAGTCCGAGCTGTTCGGCCACGAAAAAGGGGCGTTTACCGGCGCGAATACCATTCGCCAGGGGCGCTTTGAGCAGGCTGACGGCGGCACGCTGTTCCTGGACGAGATCGGCGATATGCCGCTGGACGTTCAAACTCGCCTGCTGCGCGTGCTGGCCGACGGGCAGTTTTACCGCGTGGGCGGCTATGCGCCGGTGAAGGTGGACGTGCGCATTATCGCCGCGACACACCAGAACCTGGAGCTGCGCGTGCAGGAGGGCAAATTCCGTGAGGATTTATTCCATCGCCTGAACGTGATCCGCGTCCACCTGCCGCCGCTGCGCGAGCGTCGGGAAGATATCCCGCGCCTGGCGCGTCATTTCCTGCAGGTGGCGGCCCGCGAGCTGGGCGTGGAAGCCAAGCAGCTTCACCCGGAAACCGATGCCGCCCTCACCCGTCTGGCGTGGCCGGGCAACGTACGCCAGCTGGAAAACACCTGCCGCTGGCTGACCGTGATGGCCGCCGGCCAGGAAGTGTTGATTCAGGATCTCCCTGCCGAACTGTTTGAGGCCACCGCGCCCGAAAGCAGCACCGGGCACGCACTGCCGGACAGCTGGGCAACGCTGCTGGCGCAGTGGGCCGACCGCGCGCTGCGTTCCGGTCATCAAAACCTGCTGTCTGAGGCTCAGCCAGAGATGGAGCGTACGCTGTTGACCACCGCGCTTCGTCATACGCAGGGCCATAAGCAGGAAGCGGCGCGCCTGCTGGGATGGGGACGTAATACCCTGACGCGCAAGCTGAAAGAGCTGGGAATGGAGTGATCGTACACCGCTGTGTAAAGGTTATTAATTGAGCGCAAATTGCCGTTATTTTGCGCTTTACTGTTCCGATGAGTTTTGTATGATCGTGCCCGGAAATTGGGGGAACCATCATGCTGGAATCATTAGTGACTTTACTGTCGAGCGGAGCAGCTGAAAGCCACACGCCGCAAACCGCTGTTGCTGCGGTATTATGTGCGGCGCTGGTTGGGCTGTTTAGCTAGCAGGTTGAAATGTAAAAGCCGGGTAGCGGCTTCGCCTTACCCGGCTTTGCGCCTTAAATCACTCGTGAAAACTGCTGCATACGCGCCTTCTGGCGCAGATACGCGTCAAAGCACATGCAGATATTACGGATCAACAGACGCCCTTTCGGCGTGACCTCAATCGCGTTCTCCGACACATCCACCAGCCCGTCTTTCGCCAGCGGCGCAATCAGCTTCAGGTCTTCCGCAAAATATTCGCTGAATGTCAGATCCCACTGTGCTTCCACGTCGCTAAAGTCGAGACGGAAGTTGCAGATAAGCGCCTTAATCACATCACGACGAATGCAGTCGTCACGGGTCAGCGCGATGCCGCGCCATAGCGCGTTGCCGGTTGCATCAACCTGCTGGTAGTAGAGCTTCAGCTCTTTCTGGTTCTGCGCGTAGCAATCACCGATCATGCTGATGGCGGAGACACCCATGCCGAGCAGATCGGTATCGCCCTGAGTGGTGTAACCCTGGAAGTTGCGGTGCAGAACGCCGTCACGCTGGGCAATCGCCAGCTCGTCATCCGGACGGGCAAAGTGATCCATGCCGATAAATTGATAGCCGCTCTCGGTCAGAGAAGTGATAGTTTCCTGCAGGATATCCAGCTTCTGCTGGGCAGAAGGCAAATCGGCATCTTTGATTTTGCGCTGGGCGGCGAATAGCGTCGGCAGGTGCGCGTAGTTAAAGACGCTCAGGCGGTCCGGGCTAAGTTCAGCCACGCGCTTCAGCGTGAAGGCGAAGCTCTCCGGCGTCTGCTTTGGCAGGCCGTAAATCAGGTCGATGTTGGTCGAGGTAAAGCCGATGTCACGCGCGTGGTTGAGTAAGGCGAAGATAAATTCCTCGTCCTGCTCGCGGTTGACCAGACGCTGCACCTCTTTATTGAAATCCTGCACGCCCATGCTCAGACGATTAAAGCCTTCGGCGCGTAAGTGATCCAGTACATCCAGCTCAATTTCACGCGGATCGACTTCGATCGAGATTTCAGCGTCGTCGTTAAAATTGAAATTTCCGCGCAGCAGCGTCATCAGGCGGCTTATTTGCGCCTTATTGAGATACGTTGGCGTGCCTCCCCCCCAGTGAAGCTGGCTGACGTGACGACCTTTAAAAAGCGGTGCGCGGTGCACAATTTCCTGTTCGAGCGCATCGAGGTATTGATCGGCTTTATGCTGCTGACGGGTCACGATTTTATTGCAGCCGCAGAAGTAGCAGAGCTTGTGGCAGAACGGAATATGGACGTAGAGCGACAGCGGACGCTCTGGATAGCGCGCGACGGCCTGCTGAAAATCCTCCTCGCCGAAGGCATCGGAGAACTCCAGCGCGGTGGGGTATGAGGTATAACGCGGCCCGGAATAGTTATACTTCTGGATTAGGGCCAAATCCCAGTCGATAGTTGGTGCTGACATGCTCACTCCTTCCGTTGGTGTCGCGTTCGTATACGGCGGCCCGTTCTGGCCCCATCGCGGGCCATCATTCGGGTGCGCAGCCACTTCTGTCGCCGCGACAACCGCCGTAGTTTAACGAATAACCACACCAGATAACATATAACCGGAAGGGTTATAAGCAGGACTATCGTGCCTGCCGGGTGCAAATGTTAGTTTCCACCTTTCAGAAGACGCATCATATCTTCCTGCTTTTCTTCTTCCTCTTCGTCGTCTTCGTCATCGTAAGACAGACCCAGCTTCTGCATCAGCTCATCAATGCGGTCCAGTTTGGCATCTACCCATGACTGCTCTTCGGCGGTCAGGGTTTCACCCTCTTCAAGACGTTCCAGCAGCGCGTCCAGGCGCTCATCGTTCTCCAGCATATCCAGCTCAGCCTGCGGTGAAAGCATAGGTTTCTCGCTCTTTGGTTTGTGCTGCTTAGTGACCGGGGTGTCTGTCACGCCCAGTGGAATGGGAGTTTTACTGCCGATACGAGGGTCTTTCTGCTGTTTGCCTTTTGCAGAAGCGCCCGCTGCACCACCGCCGTTGGCACGGCTACCCGCAGCATGGCCACGATGCTTCTTATCGCGTTTGCGATCGCGCGCTTCCTGGTTTAGTTCTTCGCGCGTTTTGCGGCGTGCTTTTGCAGGGCGTTTCGCGCCCGCAGCGGAGGTTGGTTTTTTCATGATGTTTTATCTTAAAGTCGTTTTCTTCAGTATAGAATTGCGGCGAAATCTAGCAGAAAGCAAGCAAAGAAAAAAGGCGACAGAGCAATCTGTCGCCTTTTTTCCTGACTCACAACCCTTAACGGGTCAGACATTCCGTGTTTGCCTACAACAAACCCTGTTTATCCCTTGGCTACTACCGTCCGTGATACGGTTCCGTTTCCTGTTAAAAACGCCTCCAGGCGCTGGTCGTCCTGACTATCCTGCGTCTTCGCCTCCTGGCGCTCCTGACCCTAATCCTTAAGTCGATTTCCTGTTGGCTTCCTCGCCTTGCCGCATACTTTACCTTGTTCCGTTAAACTAACAAGCAACTAAACGGTACAAATACGGATTTTCAGATAATTACCTGGAAATAAGCTTATGATTTAAAACAGTTTGCATTTTTTAACGCCTGCGAATTCTCTGAAATCTCCCATAGCAACATTAGCCGATCTCTTACAGCCGTTTGGGCATTCGCCTGCAAGCCTCGTGCAATGAGAAAAGCCTTTTGCCCGCATTCGGGTATAATCCCTCCAGATTACGATTTTTGGAGACGACCACGTGACTACCTGGAACTACCAACAGACGCATTTTGTCACCAGTGCGCCCGATATTCGCCACCTGCCTTCTGATACCGGTATTGAAGTGGCATTTGCTGGCCGCTCAAATGCGGGGAAATCCAGCGCCCTGAATACGCTGACCAATCAGAAGAACCTGGCGCGTACCTCAAAAACACCTGGCCGTACCCAGCTGATTAACCTCTTTGAAGTGGCTGAAGGCAAACGCCTCGTAGACTTGCCGGGATACGGCTACGCGCAGGTGCCTGAAGAGATGAAGATCAAGTGGCAGCGTGCGCTGGGCGAATACCTGGAAAAGCGCTTGTGCCTGAAAGGTCTGGTGGTGCTGATGGATATTCGTCACCCGCTAAAAGATCTCGATCAGCAGATGATCGACTGGGCCGTAGCAAGCGATATTGCCGTGCTGGTGCTGCTGACGAAAGCCGACAAGCTGGCAAGCGGCGCGCGTAAAGCGCAGGTGAATATGGTTCGCGAAGCGGTACTGGCCTTCAATGGCGATGTACAGGTTGAGCCTTTCTCTTCGCTGAAAAAACAGGGCGTGGACAAGCTGCGTCAGAAGCTCGACAGCTGGTTTAACGAGCTGGAACCCGCGACGGAAGCGGAAGAAGAGTAATACCGAGCGCGGCGATGTCCGCGCTTTTTTTTGCCCGAACTTTTCTTTGCCGCAATAAAAAACGCCCCAGTCATTACTGACTGGGGCGGCTAAAATATTCAGCCAAATCCGATTACGTGAAGTAAAAGGTCTGAAAGATAGAACATCTTACCTCTGTACCCTACGTCGATAACTCTACCCCTTTTTTTGCTGTAGAAAAAGCACTTTTTGTAGTTTTTTTTCATTCTTTACATAGGGAATTCTAATGATCGTCACAAAACGCGCGTTGTTATGTTGCTAACTTACATAAAAAGCGCGTTATTCACAGAACCTTTAGTGAGCCTGATCCCAGTTTTCACCACTTCCCACTTCCACCAGCAACGGCACGTCTAGCGTCATGCTGCTTTCCATGAGTTCGTGGATCTTTTTCGACACAATATCGAGATCGTCTTTGTGCACTTCAAACACCAGTTCATCGTGTACCTGCATGATCATTTTCACGCGCGGCTTCTCTTTCTCCAGCCAGGCATCAACAGCGATCATTGCGCGCTTGATGATGTCCGCTGCGGTACCCTGCATCGGGGCGTTGATCGCCGCACGCTCTGCGCCAGCGCGGCGCGCCGCGTTGCTGGATTTGATGTCCGGGAGATAGAGACGACGGCCATCCAGGGTTTCAACGTAACCTTTCTCTTTCGCCTGCGCGCGGGTGCGTTCCATATATTCCAGAACGCCCGGATAACGCTCGAAGTAAAGATCCATATACTTCTGCGACTCTTTGCGCGGAATGTTTAGCTGGCGTGAAAGGCCAAACGCGCTCATGCCGTAGATTAGACCGAAGTTGATCGCTTTTGCACTGCGGCGCTGTTCGTTGGTCACGTTGTCCAGCGGTAAACCAAAGACCTCCGCCGCGGTCGCCCGGTGGATGTCTTTCCCTTCCGCAAATGCCGTCAGCAGACCTTTATCGCGGGACAGGTGCGCCATAATGCGCAGTTCAATTTGCGAGTAGTCAGCCGAGACAATCAGGTAGTCATCAGGAGCTATAAAGGCCTGACGAATGCGGCGCCCTTCCTCATTACGCACCGGAATGTTCTGCAGGTTAGGATCGGTTGACGAGAGACGACCGGTCGCCGCCACAGCCTGATGATATGAGGTGTGCACACGGCCCGTTTTCGGGTTGATCATCAGTGGAAGTTTGTCCGTGTAGGTAGACTTCAGCTTCGCGAGACCGCGGTACTGCAGAATCACTTTTGGCAGCGGGTAGTCCAGCGCCAGCTCTTCCAGCACCTCTTCAGAGGTTGAAGGCGCACCGCCAGGGGTTTTCTTCAGCGGCTTGATGCCCTGCTTTTCAAACAGGATAGTTTGCAGCTGTTTCGGTGAAGAGAGGTTAAACGGCTCGCCGGCAAGGTCATGCGCTTTCTGCTCGAGCTCAGTCAAACGCTGCGCGAGCTCGCCAGAGTGGTTATGCAGCACCGTTGGGTCGATCTTAACGCCATTGCGTTCGATACGGGACAGCACGGGCACCAGCGGCATTTCAATATGCTGGAATACGTTCAGCGGACCTTCGTGCTTCTGCAGTTTTGGCCACATCTTCAGATGCAGTTGCAGCGTGACGTCGGCATCTTCCGCCGCGTAGCGCCCTGCTTCTTCAAGAGCAATCTGGTTAAAGGTGAGCTGATTTTTCCCTTTACCGGCAATCTCTTCAAAGGTAATGGTTTTGTGCTTGAGCCAGCGGTCAGATAAGGAATCCATATCATGACGGCCCGCCACGCTGTCCAGAATGTAGGATTCGAGCATAGTGTCAAAGGCAATCCCGCGCAGCTCAATGCCGTAGTTCTGCAGAATGCCGCGGTCGTACTTGAGGTTTTGACCAACCTTCAGCGCCTTTTCGTCTTCCAGAATCGGCTTCAGTAGCTCAAGCGCGCGCTCTCGGGAGATCTGCTCCGGCGCATCCAGGTAGTCGTGCGCCACGGGAACGTAGGCGGCAATACCCGGCTCTGTCGCAAAGGACAATCCCACCATATTGGCTGAGATGTTGTCGAGGCTGTCTGTTTCGGTGTCAAAGGCAAAGACCGGCGCTTTTTTCAGTTTCTCGATCCAGGCGATCAGCTGTGACTCTTCCAGAATGGTTTCGTAGTTGTCGAAGGAGAGCGCTGCGGCTTCTTCTTCCGCCTGATCTTCGGCATCAACGACAATCGTCTCTTTCGGCTTAGCAGCAGGTTTGGCCCCTTTTGCCTGCAGCCATTTACCGGCTTCTACGTCAGTGGTCCAGCGCTTGAATTCGTATTTCTTAAACAGGCTCAGCAGGTCGTCAGCGGAAGGCTGTTGCACTTCCAGCTGCTCACAGCCCAGTTCCAGCTCCACATCGGTTTTGATCGTTGCCAGCTTATAGGAGAGATAAGCCACCTCTTTGTTCTCTTCCAGCTTCCCGGCCATGGTTTTTGCGCCACGGAAGGAAAGTCCGGCGATTTTGTCTGGTTCAGCGTAGAGCGTGTCCAGACCACCCAGCCCCTGAAGCAGTGCCTGCGCGGTTTTTTCACCGACGCCAGGAACGCCAGGAATGTTATCCGAGGAGTCGCCCATCAACGCGAGGAAGTCGATAATCAGCTCTGGCGGCACGCCATACTTAGTGACAACTTCTTCTGGCCCCAGAATGGTGTTGGTCATGGTGTTGATCAGGGTAATACCTGGCGTCACCAGCTGCGCCATATCTTTATCACCGGTGCTGATCAGCACCGGACGGCCCATTTTTTCAGCTTCACGCGCCAGCGTACCGATGACGTCGTCAGCCTCCACGCCAGAGACGGCCAGCAGCGGCAGGCCCATTGCTTTCACCATGGCGTGCAGTGGCTCAATCTGCGCACGCAGATCGTCAGGCATTGGCGGACGATGGGATTTGTAATGTTCGAACAGCTCATCGCGGAAGGTTTTGCCTTTCGCATCAAAAACGACAGCCGCATGGGTGGGCTGATACTGAAGAATCAGGCTGCGCAGCATGTTCAGCACGCCGTACATCGCGCCGGTAGGTTCCCCTGCGCTATTGGTCAGAGGAGGAAACGCATGGTACGCCCGATACAGGTAAGAAGAGCCGTCGACGAGAATAAGTGGGTTTTCTGGGATCTGAACCATAATGTCCGTGCCTTTAATCAATTTATGCGTAAAGGATGCCACAGAAGGATGAAAACATCAGTTATTCAGGTTCGATACAGGAAAAGATTTTGCGATCGTGAGGATCGCTCGCAAAATTCAAACTGTGGATAAGTTTGTGAATATTTTCACTTCAAATGAAAAACAGATACTTAAAGCAGGCGCGCGTTGAGAATAAATTATTACATATCATAATGTTAACAACTAACACTGCATGAAAATAGCCTGCTGATGGCAATTTAGTCTATGTGGATATAAGTCCTGATTAGCGCACAATATTAGAGAAATCTTCTGCTTCAGGGGAAAAGCCGTCTATTGACGATATGAAAGCGCCATAATTTTGTCACTTTTCTGATAAAATCAGCCCCCGGCACCGTATCATCGGCCGGTCCATTAAAGCTAACCACCTGAAAAAGCTCATCATGTCGAGATTGCTCGCTGCAATAACATTACCGCTAAGCATCATTTTAACTATTCTGGTGACGATTGCGTGTTCTGTGCCAATCATTATCGCCGGGATCGTTAAACTGCTGCTGCCTGTGCCTGCGGTGTGGCGATCCGTCTCTGCGTTTTGTAATTTCATGATGTATTGCTGGTGTGAAGGGCTAGCGATCCTGCTGTGCCTGAATCCGCATCTGAAATGGGATGTCGAAGGGCTTGAGAGCCTCAACAAAAAGAACTGGTACCTGCTGATTTGCAATCATCACAGCTGGGCGGACATCGTGGTGTTATGCGTGCTTTTTCGCAAACATATCCCGATGAACAAGTACTTCCTGAAGCAGCAGCTCGCCTGGGTGCCCTTTATCGGGCTGGCCTGCTGGGCGCTTGATATGCCGTTTATGAAACGCTATTCGCGCAGCTATCTGATTCGTCATCCGGAGCGTCGCGGTAAGGATGTGGAGACCACGCGCCGCTCCTGTGAAAAGTTTCGCGCACATCCAACGACCATCGTGAACTTTGTTGAAGGCTCACGGTTTACGGAAGATAAACGTCAACGAACACGCTCCCCTTATCAGAACCTGCTTCCGCCAAAGGCGGCGGGTATTGCGATGGCGCTTAATGTGCTGGGTGCACAGTTCGATAAACTTCTGAACGTTACGCTCTGCTATCCGGAAAATGACAGGACGCCATTCTTCGATATGCTAAGCGGCAAGCTGACGCGCATTGTTGTTCGGGTGAATTTAGTGCCGATCGATGCCGGGCTGCACGGTGACTACGTTAACGATAAGAATTTCAAACGTGGTTTCCAGCAGTGGCTTAATACGCTCTGGAAAGAGAAAGACGAACAGATAGACAGCATTAAATCTTCATACAAAAACGCCGGTCAGTGACCGGCGTTTTCATATCAACGAAATTACTTCTTCTCAACCAGGTATTTCACGGTATCAGCATACTGCTGTACGAAAATATCCATGCTGCTGGTGTCCATGCCCTGCATGTTCAGCTGATATTTGCCGTTAACAAACATCGCCGGAACGCCCTGAAGCTGCAGATCAGCGGCCGCTTTTTCCTGCTGAGCAACCAGAGATTTCACTACAAAGCTGTTCCACGCGGCGTCGTACTCTTCACCTTTCACACCGGCATCAACGAACACTTTGCGGATATCCGCAGTGGTCTGAACGGTCTGGGTTTTCTGTACGGCTTCGAACATTGGAGCAGTGATTTTATCTTCCACGCCCAGCGCCATCGCAACCGCCCACGCCTGAGTCAGGTCTTTACCCAACGGGCCCAGGAACTCAACGTGGTACTTGGTCATTTTGGTGCCTTCCGGCAGCTTCTTCTTCACGTTGTCAGAAACATGCAGCACCTCTTCGAATTGATAGCAGTGCGGGCAATAGAATGAGAAGAACTCCAGAACCTGTGGCTCGCCAGCAACCGGCTTTTCCAGCGTGATAAACTGTTTACCGTCGGTAAACTGCGCAGCAGAAGCGCTAAATGCCAGAATCATACCTGCCAGCGCCAGCCAAATTTTTTTCATGATTAACTCTCTCCTGGGTGTGTCCAATTAATACATCGGCGTTAATTGCAGAGGGGGTTCCTGAAGAACCTTAACCTGCTGAGTGAATGTAGATATCTGGCTGCGCCAGTAATCTTCTCCGGTAAGCCACGGGAAATTACGAGGAAATGCGGGGTCGTCCCAACGCCTGATTAACCATGCGAGATAATAAACAAAACGCATCGCACGTAAAGGCTCAATCAGGGCAATTTCGTCTGAATTAAACGGGCTAAATTCTTCATAGGCTTCAATAATCGTTTCAAGCTGCATGCGCTGCTCGGCTTTGTCGCCATTGAGCAGCATCCACAGATCCTGAACCGCTGGTCCCATACGCGCATCGTCGAGATCGACAAACAGCGGTCCATCGCGCCAGAGAATATTTCCGGCGTGACAATCGCCATGCAGGCGCAGAACGGAAATATCATCACGCCAGCAGGTTTTCACCGCAGCAATAAGCTTATCGGTGGCGTTGAGGAAATCATCCTTTAACGCAGCGGGGATCAGCGCAGACGTTTCGAATATCTGACGTGGTTCGGTGAGATATTCATGAATCCCGATCGTTGGTCGGGCAGTGAACGCTGTTTTACGTCCCGTCTGATGAATGCGTCCCAGATAGCGAGCAACCCACTCCATCTGATCGATATTATCCGCTTCAAACTGGCGGCCACCCAGACTGGGAAATACGGCGTAGTAAAACCCTTCATGCTTGAGCAGCGTTTGGTTATTGAACTTTATCGGCGCGGCAACGGGGACGTCATCAACCAGCAGATCGTGAGCAAACTGGTGCTCCTCCTGAATTTGCTGTGCAGACCAACGTTCAGGGCGATAGAACTTTACGACGAAGCGCTGACGATCCTCGTCCTGAAATTGATAGACGCGGTTTTCGTAGCTGTTTAACGGAGTTAGCCCGGAATCCACACGAATACCCTGTTCAAACAGGGCATCCATAATGGTATCCGGGTGTAGTGTCTGGAAAGTAAAAGCCTGGTCGTTCATCCGATCATCCGGAAATTATACGAATGATTCAGGATATCATCTTGTAGCGATTTCGGTGGCTCCGCTTACAAGCTTTTACTCTTTAATTACGCCTCGGGCGCGCAGCAATGCAGTTTTAAAATCTTCCTCATAATCCTTCTGAATACCAGGAATAACAGCATCTTTGGCTGAGTCGCGCATTTTGAGGTGGTAGATCAGGATGTCGTCAGAAAGGTCTGCCAGATCGCCGTCAAAACCTGACTCTTTTGCCAGTTTCTGTAAGAATTGCATCAGATTCAGCTCTGGCTCTTTTTGCCAGGCTGGCTGGAGGAGTTCAATGACTTCATTCAGACGTTTACATTTCATGGTGGTGCTCCTTTCATTTAGAGTGACACGTTAGCAGGGTCAATCCCACAATAAAAGAGGCGATATTCGTGAATCTTAGCCTGGAAATCACTGGGGTCGTTCTGGCAGGCGGCAGAGCTACGCGGATGGGCGGGGAAGATAAGGGGCTTCAGCTCCTGAAAGGCAAGCCCTTATGGCAGCATGTCGCTGATACGCTTGTCGATCAGGTGTCAGCAATGGCGCTGAGCGCAAATCGCCATATCGATATTTACCAGCGCAGCGGGTTTCCCGTTTATCAGGATAATCTCGCAGATTTTCCGGGGCCGCTGGCCGGTATGCTTTCGGTGATGCAGCAGTCGCAGGGAGAGTGGTTTCTCTTTTGTTCGTGTGATACGCCTTTTATACCCACCTGCCTGGTGGAACGGATGGTGCAACAGCGAGGTGATTCACCCGTGGTCTGGGTGCATGACGGCGAGCGCGACCACCCAACTATCGCGCTCATTAACCGATCCATGATTCCTGCTATGAGCGACTATCTGGCTTCCGGAGAACGAAGAGTGATGGTGTTTATGCGTAAGGTCGGCGGACATGCTGTTGATTTTAGCGACATGAAAACATCGTTCGTGAATGTGAACACAATAGAAGATTTACAGGCCATGCAGGAGAAGAGATGAACTCTGTTTTAGCCATTTCCGCCTGGAGTGGGACAGGAAAAACCACGTTGCTGAAAAAACTGATACCCGCGCTGTGCGCCCGCGGTATTCGTCCTGGCTTGATTAAGCATACTCACCATAATATGGATGTCGATAAGCCGGGCAAAGATAGCTATGAGCTGCGCAAAGCGGGTGCCGCGCAGACAATGGTAGCAAGCAACCAGCGTTGGGCATTGATGACAGAAACGCCGGATGAGGCGCCGCTTGATCTCGCTTATCTGGTCAGCCGGATGGATCATGCCACGCTGGATCTGGTGCTGGTTGAGGGATTTAAGCATGAGGCCGTGCCTAAGATCCTGCTGTTCAGAAGTGATGCCGGGCATGACATCAGCGAGTTAACGCTGGATGAGCATGTGATTGCGGTGGCCAGCGATGTTGCTCTCGATATTGAGGTTCCGGTGCTGGATTTAAATGATGAGGATGGGATTGCTGAGTTTATTGTGAAGTGGTGTGCGGTCTGACTTGCCGGGTGGCGGCTTCGCCTTACCCGGCCTACATTTTTCGGTATATAAACGCAAAAAGGCCATCCTT